>NZ_KV821239.1:8575-39862 GCF_001815615.1 Neisseria sp. HMSC075C10 | reverse complement strand
AGGCCGTCTGAAAGTATTTTCAGACGGCCTTTTTTCATGCCTTCATTAACAACAGCGTCCGCCGTTGCTGCCGCAACGGCGTTTGCGGCAGTAGTCTTGGAATTGCAGCTCGGTCATGACCGGCGCATTGGGATTATGTTTGCGCTGGCGGGCAACGTAGTTTTCATAATCTGGGACACCGGCCATCAAGTTTGCTGTCAACTTGATGGTTTTCCACCAAGAGGCAAGCTTATGCTTCATTCTGAGCCTCCGGCTGTTTACCGTCGCGGTACACTGCTGGAATTTCTTTAGCAGTTGGCCAGCCGACTTTGCGGGCTTTCATGGCGGTACGGAAACCGTACACGGCGACAATCACGACAACTGCCAAGAACAAAGCGGTCAGACCGGCATTGATTTGGTCGTTGAAGATGATTTGTGACATTTCGCCAATGTCTTTAGCAGGAGCAAGGACTTCGCCTGAAGCCAAGGCATCGCGGTATTTGCCTGCGTGAGCCAAGAAGCTGACGCGCGGATCGCTGTGGAACAGTTTTTGCAAACCGGCATAGCAGGTTACAAACAATACGCCGAAAGCAGGAACCAAAGTTACCCAAACATAGCGGTCACGTTTCATTTTCACTAATACGACGGTACACATAATCAACGCTACGCCTGCAAGCATTTGGTTGGCGATACCGAACAACGGCCAGAGCGAGTTGATACCACCTAGAGGGTCGGTTACGCCGGTATAGAGGAAGTAACCCCACAATGCCACTGCAAAGAATGTGGCAACCAAGTTGGCAGGGATAGAGTCGGTGTTACCGAATGGTTTGTAGAAGATACTGCCCAAGTCTTGAATCATGAAACGGGCAACGCGTGTACCGGCGTCAACCGCGGTCAAGATGAACAAGGCTTCAAACAGCAAGGCAAAGTGATACCAGAACGCCATCATGGCTTCGCCCGGAATCAGACGGCTCATGATGTGTGCCATACCGACTGCAAGGGTTGGTGCGCCACCTGCACGGGACAGAATGGTGTTTTCGCCCACTTCTCTAGCAGTGTGCAACAAGGTTGCGGCATCAACAGGGAAGTTCAGTTTAGTGGTAATGACTTCGGCAGCTGTGTTGGCATCTGTACCAATCAGCGCGGCCGGGCTGTTCATCGCGAAGTACACGCCTGGATCAAGCGAAGCGGCAGCAGCCAGAGCCATAATGGCCACAAAGCTTTCCATAATCATGCCACCGTAACCGATCATGCGGACGTGGGTTTCGTTTTCCACCATTTTTGGCGTAGTACCTGAAGAAATCAACGCATGGAAGCCTGAAACCGCACCACAAGCAATGGTAATGAATAAGAATGGGAACAATGCACCAGAGAATACCGGGCCTGAACCATCGATAAAGTGGGTAACTGCAGGCATTTGCAGAGTCGGGTTAACAATAACAATACCCAAAGCCAAAGCTGCAATCGTACCGATTTTCAGGAAGGTAGACAGATAGTCGCGTGGAGTCAGCAAGAGCCAAACCGGCAATACGGAAGCCACGAAACCGTAAATCATAATCGCCCAAGTCAGCTGAATGCCGTCAAGGTCAAACCAGTGACCAAAGGAGCTGTGGGCAACATCTTCACCGTAAATCACAGCCAACATCAGCAAAATAAAGCCGACGATGGAAATCTCGCCAATTTTGCCCGGACGGATATAACGGGTGTAAATACCCATAAACAGCGCAATCGGCATAGTTGCTGCGATGGTGAACGTACCCCAAGGGCTGTGAACCAATGCTTTCACAACGATCAGCGCCAACACCGCCATAATGATGACCATAATCATCAAAATACCGATGGATGCAATCACGCCTGGGACGGTACCGAGTTCTTGTTTCACGATATCGCCCAAAGACTTACCGTCACGGCGCATAGAAACAAACAGTACCATCATATCCTGTACGGCACCGGCAAATACCACGCCGAAGATAATCCACAAAGTACCGGGCAGATAACCCATTTGCGCTGCCAATACAGGACCAACTAGAGGGCCTGCGCCGGCAATGGCGGCAAAGTGGTGGCCGAACAGTACGCCTTTATGTGTGGGCACATAGTCCAAGCCGTCATTGTGGCGTTCTGCCGGAGTCAGACGGTTAGGATCAAGCTGCATCACACGGTTGGCAATGTAAAGACTATAGAAACGGTAGGCAATGCAGTATACCGAAATGGCGGCCGTAACCATCCAAATCGCACTGACTTGCTCGCCACGGCTGAGAGCTAAAGTAGTAAAGGAGGCCAAGCCTACCAAAACCACAATGCCCCAGATCAAAAATGATTTGAGCGATTTCATTGATTTATCCTTAAAACGTGATGCACCAAGGCTTGCTTTAGCGACAAACTGCCTTAATGCGCTTCAGAAAGACCAGTCATTATAGTCTTCATGATTTCATGAGTGAAATGTCATTTCAACCCCAATTCGACTGAAAACAAAATGATTAGTTCGTCCGTAAGGTTAACACAAACAGACAATATACCCTTCATTTTTTACTTCAAAACCAAATATTCCTTAACATATAGCAAACGAAAGGCCGTCTGAAAACCCAAATATTCAGTTTTCAGACGGCCTGACAAACGGTCAATGCTATAATCCGATATTCCCATTCCTCTATATTGCCATACCATGCAAAACAACGATTCCGAAACCATGCGCCTTTCCAAACGCATGGCGCAATTAGGCTTATGCTCGCGCCGCGAGGCAGACAGCTACATTGAGCAAGGCTGGGTCAAAGTCAACGGCCAAACTGCCGTACTCGGTCAAAAAGTCACCGAGCGCGACCGCATCGACCTCAACAAACAAGCCCATGAAAAACAAGCCGCGCGCGTAACCATCCTACTAAACAAACCCGTCGGCTACGTCAGCGCGCAGGCAGAAAAAGGCTATAAGTCCGCCGCCGAACTCATTACCGCCGAAAACCATTGGGAAGGCGACGACAGCCGTATCCCTTTCAGCGAAAAGCACAAATTCGGTTTGGCCCCTGCCGGCCGCCTGGACATCGACTCTGTAGGATTGTTGGTACTCACCCAGGACGGCCGCATTGCCAAACAACTGATTGGCGAAAACAGCAGCAGCGAAAAAGAATACCTCGTCCGCGTCCGCGGCAAACTGGACAACAAAGGCCTCGCCCTACTCAACCACGGCTTGAGTTTGGACGGAGAAAAATTGCGTCCCGCCAAAGTCGAATGGCAAAACGAAGACCAGTTGCGCTTTATTTTGCGACAAGGTAAAAAACGCCAAATCCGCCGCATGTGCGAACTGGTCGGCCTGCGTGTCGTTGGTTTGAAACGCATCCGCATGGGCAAGGTCAAACTCGGCAGACTGCCGCCGGGCAAATGGCGTTATTTACGCACTGACGAATCGTTTTAATTGCAGACAACAAAAAGGCCGTCTGAAAACACATTTCAGACGGCCAGATCTTTTACTGCTTACTCGATATAAGTAAACTTCGCACGTTTGATATTGCAGAGGATTTCGTACGGAATCATACCGGCAACTTCAGAAACTTCATTAATATTAATCACATCGCCCCAAAGCTCGACTTCTGCGCCCAAACCCTCTTTCGAGGCTTCCAGCTCAACCGTAATCATATCCATAGATACCCTGCCGATAATACGGCTGCGTTTACCATCAACAGCCACAGGGGAATTAGTAGAAGCGCGACGCGGATAACCGTCGGCATAGCCGCAGGCAATCAAACCGACACGGGTAGATTTGCTGGTGTAGAACGTTGCGCCGTAACCAATCGGAGAATGCGGTTGCAACACACGCTCGCCGAAAACGCGGGAAGTCAGGCGCATAACAGGTTTCAAACGCTCATCCACGCCGCCGAAAGGCGAAATACCATATAAGGCCAGACCGGCACGTCCCCAATCGCGCCGCGCTTCAGGCACGTTCAAAATCGCGGCGGAATTGGCCAAGCTCTCTTCGCCTTCCAAACCCTCACACGCCAAATCAAACGCTTCAAACTGCATTTCGGTCATGCCGTTTTCCGGCTCGTCCGCGCAGGCAAAATGGCTAAATTTCACAATATTTTCAACCGATTCGGATTGTTTCAATGCAGTATAGGCCGCAGCATAGTTATGCGGAAAGAAACCGGCACGGTGCATACCCGAGTCCATTTTCAGCCATACGGTTGTCGGACGTTGCCACTCATGATGCACAAACGCCTCCAGCTGCCATTGGCTGCCGATTGCCGGCCACAAATCATAACGGTCAACATCCGCATATTCCTCAGCCTCAAATACGCCTTCCAGTAAAACAATCGGATTTTTAATGCCGTTTTGACGCAATTCCACGCCTTCATCTACCGTTGCCACCGCAAAGCCGTCGGCAATATCCGCCAACGCGTGTGCACATCTGACCGCACCATGCCCGTAAGCATCGGCCTTAATCACAGCCAACAATTTATTGCCGTGCAACTCTTTGAGAAAACGATAATTTTGACGTAAATTATCCAAACGGATTTGCGCATTGAGCGGACGCATAATGTATTCCTCTTATTGGCATTCCGTTTCAGACGGCCTACCCTATTACTTTGAAGTAAATATTATAGGTCAAAAACTACACAGGATTCCATGAAATACACAAGAATAATCTATTCATAATTTAGACCTCATGCGCGCCTTTAGGCATTTATGCTTCTTCTCAGCCTGTTTTAAGGTTATGATTCAATCCAAATGAAAACGACAGACATCAAGGCCATGAAAGAACTCGACAAAACCGACTTAAAAATTCTCAAGCTCCTACAACAAAACGCACGCATCCCCATGACCGAATTGGCTGAAAAAGTCGGCCTCTCCACCACGCCGGTAACAGAACGCGTCCGCCGCTTGGAACGCGACAACCTTATTACCGGCTATCACGCCCATCTGAATCCTCATGCTTTAGGACAAAGCCTCTTGGTCTTTGTCGAGCTGAAACTGCGCTCCAAATCCGGCAATATTTTTGAAGACTTCAAACGCGAAGTGCTGAAAATTCCGCAAATTCTCGAATGTCACTTGGTCTCCGGCGAATACGACTACCTTATCAAAGTCCGCCTGCCCAATATGTCCGCCTATCGCGATATGCTCGGCAATATCCTGCTGCAACTGCCGGCTGCGTCCGAAAGCCGCAGCTATGTTGTCATGGAAGAAGTCAAAGAAGAAGTGGTATTAGACATCTAATTCTATTCAACAAACAAAGGCCGTCTGAAAGATTACAACATTCAGACGGCCTTTATTTTAAATAGGCAAAAAAAACGCACACATCCGACAGAATGTGTGCCAAGTCTACAAAGGAGAAATAGAGGAGAAACTATTAACTGACTACTCGAACCAGCTAACGAAACGAATTATGCAACAATAGATTCAACCGTGCAAGTATTTTTCTTGTAAAATTTCTTAATTATTCGATTTACAAATTTTAAATGTAATCATATTTCAATGCGGATAAAAAAAATGCGCATACCGTTTCGATATGCGCCAAGTCTACAAAGGAGAAATAGAGGAGAAAAATCAAGCTGCATCAAGCAACTCAACGGCGCGAATTATCCTAGCCTTCTACCCGCCTGTCAACCGTTTTCCTATCTATTTTCAAGTATTTTGCTAAAAAACAACAAATCCGCTATTCCCCTCTTTTTCTTGCTATTTTCGCCCATATATAAAAAGAATTTAGGGCCGTCTGAAACATATATTGCCACTAAAGATAAACGGCTCCATACTCACACATTCATCGTCCATATCAACCCGACCCAAAGACCATGACCACCCCACTTTCCCTTGCCGTCGTCGGTCATACCAACACAGGCAAAACCTCACTCTTACGTACGCTTTTGCGCGACAGTACCTTCGGCGAAGTGAAAAACGCGCCATCTACCACGCGCCATGTCGAAGAAGCCCTTATCAACGACGGCGACGACAGCTTGGTTTACCTCTACGACACCCCGGGCCTCGAAGATGCCGGCGGCGTGTTGGACTGGCTGGAAACCCACACATCCGCACGCGATGACGGCATCGAGCGCATCCAGCAATTCCTCAACAACCATGAAGCGCATCACGAATTCAACCAAGAGGCCAAAGTGCTGCGCCAAGTCATGCAAAGCGACATGGCCATGTATGTTATCGATGCGCGGGAGCCCGTCCTTAACAAATACAAAGACGAGCTGACCATTTTGTCTTGGTGCGCCAAGCCCATCATGCCCGTGTTCAACTTCACCCAAAATCAAGACCTGACCGCTTGGACCAATATGCTCGCCCGCAGAAACCTGCATGTTTACGCTGGTTTCGATACCGTTGCCTTCGACTTTGAAGGCGAAATCCGATTGTGGGACAACCTCGCCACCATGTTACCTAAGCGCGACATCCTCGACCGCCTCATCAATATGCGCCGGCGCGAGTGGCAACGGCTGGATACGGAAGCGCGCCGTGAAATTGCCGATTTTCTGCTGGATACCGCCGCATTTACCCAAGAAATTGCCGAAAACGACGACCCTGCCCCGACTTTGGAAGTCATGCAATCGGAAATCCGCCAACTTGAGCGGCAAATGCAACAACGCCTGTTCACACTTTACCGCTTCTATCACGACGAAGTCGGCAGCGACAGCACATGGATGCCCAAAGCCTTCAAACAAGATCCGTTTGACAGCGAGTTGCTCAAACATTACGGCATCCGTACCGGTACCGGCGCAACCGCAGGCGCTCTCATCGGCCTGGGTTTGGATATTGCCACGCTTGGCGGATCGCTTGGTTTGGGCACAGCCATCGGCGGACTGTTGGGCGGCATTTTACCCAATGCCCAAGACATCACCGACAAAATCAACGGCCGACAAACCCTGCATACTGATCCTGAGACCCTTACCCTGCTCGCCGCACGCGCACTGGATTTGTTGCACGTCTTGCAAACGCGCGGCCATGCGGCTCAATCGCATATTGAGCTAAAAGAACGCAAAGCGCCATGGAATGCAGCCAAATTGCCAAGCGAACTCAACAAAGCGCGCAGCAACCGTAAATGGTCTTCGCTCAACACACACCAGCCCGAAGCCAGCCGTAACGAACGCGCAGCCTATGTCGCCACTTTAAGCGAGAAATTAAAAGCTTAGAATTGCCGCATAATAAAAAGGCCGTCTGAAACCCAAATGTTTCAGACGGCCTTTTAATCTTAGCAAATACTTATTCAGCAGCTTTGGTCTCTCGTTTCAAACCACCGCCAAGTGCTTTATACAAGTCGGCAAGGTTTTCCAAACGGGTCAGCTGATTAGCCAAAAGAGCAGTTTCTGCGCTGTAACTGCTGCGTTCGGCATCCAGCAAATCCAATGCGCTGGATACGCCATGTTTGTAGCGCAGGCTGATGAGGCGCAGGCTGTCGTTGTAGGCACGGCTTTGTTTGCTCAACGCTTCATAGCTTTTATCCAGCTGTTCGCGTGCAACCAACGCATTGGAAACGTCTTTGAATGCGGATTGAACAGCGGCCTCATAAGCAACGATTTGTGCCTGTTGGCGCAGTTTGGCTACGTCAAGATTGGCTTTGTTTGTGCCCCAGTCAAAGATAGGCAGAGTGATTGACGGTGCAAAAGCCCAAATACCCGTGCCGCTTTTGAACAGGCCGCTCAACTCGCCGGAAGCGGTACCGACAGAACCGGTCAGGCTGATGCGTGGGAAAAACGCCGCACGTGCCGCACCGATATTGGCATTGGCTTGTTTGAGCGCGTGTTCGGCCGCACGGATATCCGGACGGTTGAGCAACACGTCCGAACTCAAACCGGCAGGCAGTTTGGTCAATTTGAACTGTTTGCTCAAAGGCAAACCAGCAGGCAGGTCTTCGGGCAAAGGTTGATTAATCAGCATAGCCAAGGAATTGCGCGCTTGCTCGCGGTTTTTCACCGCAGAGGCGTAATCCGCTTTGGCCGATTCAATCAGCGCTTCCTGTTGGCGCAAATCAACGGCGGAAATCACGCCGGCCTTATGGCGTAATTGCGAGAGCTTGTAAGTCGCTTCACGGGTTTGCAACACGCGTTGTGCCAATGCCATGGTTTCTTCGGCATAGCGTTCGTTAAAGTAGGCTTTGGCAACGGTAGAAATCAGGGTCAGATGGGCGGCATCGCGGTTGGCGGCCACATTGAAATAACCTTGCAACGCGGCTTCGCTGGTGCTGCGGACACGGCCGAAGAGGTCAAGCTCATAAGAGGCTGCGCCCAAACCCACGCTGTATTGGCTGCTGACGCTGCCGCCGCTCAAGCTGCCTTGACGCGAACCTGTACCGCTGGCATTGACGGTTGGCAACAAATTATTACGCGCAATCATATATTGCTTGCGGTAGATTTCCGCATTCAGTGCGGCTGTACGCAAATCGGTATTGCGTTCCAATGCGATGTCGATCAGGCGGTGAAGGCGCGGATCGGCAAAGTAATCTTGCCAACCCAATTCGGCAGCACGGATACCGTCGTCAACAGTGTCGTATTTAAACGTATCGGCCACGGCAACTTGAGGCTGCTCATATTTCGGCATCATGGTACAGGCCGACAAAGCCACGGCTGCGGCAACGGCGGTCAGTACAGGTTTGAATGTAATCTTCTTCATTTTAGAATCCTTTAGCATTTTGAGGCCGTCTGAAAAGTTTTCAGACGGCCTTTGCTTTAGTGCTTGTCTGAATCGTGTTTACCGTCTTCAATCATGCCGGCTTCAGCGGCGTGTTTGGCGGCCATCTCATGCTCGTGTGCAGTTTCTTTAAAGAATTTGCGCACAACCACATAGAACAAAGGCACAAGGAACACAGACAGAATCGTACCGATCAACATACCCCAGACCACGGTCGTACCAATCGCACGTTGGCTGGCGGAGCTGGCACCGCTGGCAACATAAAGCGGTACCACGCCCAAGATGAAGGCAAACGAAGTCATGATAATCGGACGGAAACGCAAGTGTGCGGCGGCAAGCACAGCTTCAAGCGCGCTCTTGCCTTGCGCTTGCAGGTCTTTGGCAAACTCGATAATCAAAATCGCGTTTTTCGCACTCAAACCCATCACCGTAACGAAACCGACTTGGAAGTAGATATCGTTGGCGTATGCCGGAATACTGCCCAGTAATGCTTCAAACATGTTACGGCCAGTCACACCCAATGCCGCGCCAATCAAGCCCAACGGAATCACAAGGATAACCGCCAACGGGATAGACCAGCTTTCGTACAAAGCAGCCAATACCAAGAATACAGCGGCAGCGGCCAATGCGTACAATACGACAGTTTGCGAGCTGCCTTTGGCCTCTTCACGAGACTGACCGCCCCATTCCAAACTGTAACCGCCGCCCATTTCATCAACCATTTGCTGTACCGCAGCCATGGCTTGACCGGAAGACACGCCATTAACAGGCGAGCCGGAAAGCTCCATTGCAGGATAACCATTGAAGCGGACGCTTTGTTCCATACCGTTTACCCAAGAAACAGTAGCAATGGTAGAAAGCGGTACGGCAACACCGGATTTATTCGGCACGGTCAAGTTCAGAATATCGGCAGGCTGCATACGGGCACTCGCATCAGCTTGTACCATCACGCGTTGCAGACGGCCTTGATTCGGGAAGTCGTTTACATAAGACGAACCCAAAGAAGAAGCCAAAGCAGTACGGATGTCAGAGAACGAAATACCTTGTGCAGCTGCGGCAGAGCGATTGATGTCGATTTTCAACTGCGGCGCATCTTCCAAACCGCTCGCACGAACGGTACTTGGGTTAAACAAACCGCTTTTGCGCATTTTGTCAATCAGCTCATTGCGCTTGGCCAACAATGCAGCATGGCCGCTGTTGTTACGGTCTTGCAGGTAAATCGTCAAGCCGGAGCCTGTACCCAATTCCATAATGGCAGGAGGCACAATCGCCAAACCGAAACCGTCTTTCAGCGTAGCCATCATCATGCCGGTCAACTTACCGGAAATAGAAGTCGCATCGCTGCCCGGAGCAGTACGTTCGCTCCAGTCTTTCAGAATGACAAAGCCCAAAGCCATGTTTTGGCCGGAACCGCTAAAACTAAAGCCGGAAACGGTAACAATGTTCTCGATCTCAGGTACAGATTTCGCCAGTTGAGTGATTTGAGCCAAAGTTGCATCGGTACGCTCTTTGGTCGCGCCGGCAGGCAGCTGTACGCTCAACATCAAGTTACCTTGGTCTTCAGTCGGCAAGAAGGAAGTCGGCAGACGCATAAACAGGAATACGCCCACAACAGTCAAACCGATATAGACAACCATCATGCGCAAAGTCTTGCGCAAGACTTTGGCTACCCAGCCTTCGTAGCCGTGTGTCCAGTTGTCGAATTTCTTGTTAAACCAACCGAAGAAACCTTTTTTCTCTTCGTGATGACCATTCTGAATCGGCTTGAGCATGGTGGCACACAATGCCGGAGTCAGCGTCAAAGCAAGGAATGCGGAGAAGCCGATCGATGCCACCATGGTCAGGGCAAACTGTTTGTAAATGTTACCGGTTGCACCGCTAAACATTGCCAGCGGCACAAATACGGACATCAACACGGCAGTAATACCGATCACCGCGCCGGAAATCTGACTCATCGCTTTTTTGGTTGCAGCCTTAGGCGGCAGACCTTCGCTCGCCATAATACGCTCAACGTTTTCAACGACCACAATCGCATCATCGACCACAATACCGATCACCAACACCATCGCAAACATGGTCAATACGTTAATCGACATACCCATGTATGAGATAAAGGCAAAACCGCCCAACAGGGAAATCGGTACAACAATGGTCGGAATCAGCGTATAGCGGATGTTTTGCAGGAAGAGATACATCACCAAGAATACCAAAACAATGGCTTCCAAAAGCGTATGGATCACTTTCTCAATCGAAATTTCCACAAATTTGGAAGTATCGTAAGGAACTTTCCAGCTCATACCGTCTGGGAAATACTTCTGCAAAACCGCCATTTTTTCTTTCACGGCAGTCGCTGTTGCCAAAGCGTTACCGCTGTTAGACAGCATCACTGCCATACCGGTAGTGTTGACGCCGTTCAAACGGGTGGAAGTAGAATAGTCCTGCATACCCAAGCTGACTTTGGCAACGTCTTTCAGATAGACATTAGAACCATCGGTATTGGATACCAAAATGATGTTGCCAAACTCTTCAGCAGTGCTCAGCTGACCTTGCGCCGTCACAGTTGCTGAAATAGTCTGACCTGCAGCCGCCGGCAAAGAACCGATAGAGCCTGCAGAAATTTGGATATTTTGTGTCGCAAGCGCATTGGTTACCGTTGCAAAAGACAGGTTGTAGTTTTGCAGTTTTTTCGGGTCAACCCAAATACGCATGGCGCGTTGCGCACCAAACAATTGTACCTGCCCTACCCCGTCAATACGCTGCAGTTCAGGAATGATATTGCGCTGGGCGTAATCGTTCATTTCCTCAATGGATTGCTTTTCAGAAGAAAGCATGACCACTTGCAAGAAGTTGGAACGCGCTTTAGATACGGTTACACCATATTGCTGTACGGTAGACGGCAATGTGGACAACACTTCCGACAATTTGTTCTGCACGTCTACCTGCGCCAAATCTTCATTGGTTTCCGGTGTAAACGTCAGACTGACGCTGCCGCTGCCACTGGAATTGGCAGAAGTCGTCATATAGTCCAAACCTTCCACACCGTACATATTACGTTCGATAACGGCCAGTACGCTGTCTTCCATTACCTGAGCCGAAGCGCCCGGATAAGTAGCGCGCAAAGTAATAGTCGGTGCAGCAACGGACGGATATTGGGAAATCGGCAGTTTTTGAATGCCGAAAATACCCGCTGCGATGATAAAAATCGCAATAACCCATGCAAAGATGGGGCGGTCAATAAAAAACTTAGACATTCACGCGTTCCTTATTTGGCTTCAGATGCAGCTTTAGCTTCAGGCTTGGCCTCGGATGCAGCTTGGCCGTCTGAAACTGCCGGTGTTGCTGCCGCAGCGCTTGCAGGCGGCGTCCATTCTTTCGGCGTTACCTGTTTAGCACCCGACATAGCGGCAATGCTGATGCCTTCAACAATCACTTTGTCGCCGTCTTTAAGGCCGTCTGTAATAACCCAATTGCTACCTTGCTGTTGGGCAATGGTCACGACACGCGCTTCCATTTCGCTCTTGTCATTCACTACCATCACAGTATCTTGCGAACCGCGGGTAACTGCTTGTTGCGGCACTACAAATGCATTATCCACTGCCACTTGTTCCATCAACACGCGCACATACAAGCCCGGCATCAAGATATTTTTGTCATTAGGAATAGCGGCGCGCAATGTAATTTGGCCGGTCGTTTCGTTAACAGTCGGATCTGCAAACAGCAGACGGCCTTTTTCAGGATAAACCGCACCATCGTCAAATTTGATGCCCACTTCAATCGCGCCGTTTGCCGCCAACAATTTGCCTTCTGCAACCTGTTGACGCAGTTTCATAACCTCACTGGCAGATTGGGTAACGTTGACATACATCGGGTTGGTTTGTTGGATGGTGGCCAAAACAGTGGTATCGCCGGCATTCAACAGCGTACCTTCAGAAACTTTAGATTGACCGATAAAGCCGGAAATCGGCGCAGTAATGCGGGAGCGGTTCAGGCTGATACCGGCAGATTTGATGGCTGCTTGAGCGGATTTGACGCCTGCTTCGGCTGAGCGCTTGGCGGTTACGGCCGCATCGTATTCTTGTTGGCTGATGGCATCGGCGGCAACCAGCGGTTTGTAGCGGGCCAAGTCGGCATTCGCTTTAGCCAAAGTCGCTTGCGCACTCGCCAACTGGGCGCGTGCGCTTTCTAAGTTTGCTTCATAAGTTGAGCTGTCGATTTGGTACAAAGGCTGACCGGCTTGCACATAGCTGCCTTCTTGGAACAGGCGTTTTTGCAAAATACCGCCGACTTGGGCGCGAACTTCGGCAGTACGCAACGATTCCAGACGGCCCGGCAACTCGGTTGTCAATGCAACGGTTTCCGGATGCACGGTAACCACGCGGACTTCAGGCGCAGGTTGATTTTGCTGTTGCTGACTGCCTTGCGCCTGTTGGCCGGCTGCCTTCTCATCGCCTTTGCCGCAAGCAGAAAGCGCCAATGCAGTAGCCGCCGCAATCGCCGCGACACGCATCATTTTAGAAGCATAAAGAGCCATAATTTTCCTATCTCTATGATAAATAAGGGTTTGACTAATTAAAAATTGATTACTTTAATTTCATATTTCATAAGCAGAAATTGCCTGCTTTTGTGAAAAACAGGCTGATTATATAGTGTTGAGAAACACTATATAATATTAAATTGAATTATACATACATTCTTGCATGTTCAGAAGTAATTTTTTATAATCCGAACCATAAATTTACATTTCCTACAAAACAACTATGAGAAGAACCAAAACCGAAGCCTTAAAAACCAAAGAATATCTCATGCTTGCCACATTGGATACGTTTTATCAGAAAGGCATTGCCCGCACCTCGCTTAACGAAATTGCCCAAGCCGCAGGCGTAACGCGCGGCGCGCTGTATTGGCATTTCAAAAACAAAGAAGATTTGTTTGACGCCTTGTTCCAACGGATTTGCGACGACATCGAAAGCTGCATAAAAGAAGACTCGAACAACAATAACGAACAGGCTTGGTCAAGCTTCCGACTGACCCTGACCCGTTTTTTCGAGCGCCTGCAACACAACGAGCTTCACTATAAATTCCACAGCATTTTGTTTTTAAAATGCGAACACACCGAGCAAAACGAGGCGGTCATTGCCATCGCTAAAAAACACCAATCACTATGGCGTGAAAAAATCGTTGCTGTCCTGACTGATGCGGTACAACAAAAAGCGTTGGCGGATAATTTGGATATCGATATGGCAGTCATCTTCATCAAGTCTTCATTAGACGGCTTTATTTGGCGCTGGCTTTCTTCAGGTCAAGGCTTCGATTTAGCTCAAACTGCCCCACGCATGATTGAAATCATCATTGATACATTGGAAAACCATCCGCAATTAAGAAAACAATCATAAACATCAAAAATAAAAGGCCGTCTGAAACATTAAAAGTTTCAGACGGCCTTTTGGTTCAAACCTGCTTAACGTGTTACCGGTTTGTAACGGATACGTTTCGGTTTCGCGCCCTCTTCGCCCAAACGGCGTTTCTTGTCGGCTTCGTATTCCTGATAGTTACCGTCGAAGAACACCCATTTAGAGTCGCCTTCACAAGCCAAGATATGCGTAGCGATACGGTCGAGGAACCAGCGGTCGTGCGAAATCACCATCACGCTGCCGGCAAATTCCAACAATGCGTCTTCCAGCGCGCGCAGGGTTTCTACGTCGAGGTCGTTGGACGGTTCGTCCAGCAGTAAGACATTACCGCCGCTCAACAAAGTTTTTGCCAAGTGCAGACGGCCGCGTTCGCCGCCGGAAAGTTGCCCCGCAATTTTGCTTTGGTCGCTGCCTTTGAAGTTAAAGCGTCCCAAATATTGGCGGGCTGGAATTTCAAACTGACCAACCTGCAAAATATCGCGGCCTTCGGCGATGTTGT
Organism: Neisseria sp. HMSC075C10; assembly: GCF_001815615.1. NCBI lineage: Bacteria > Pseudomonadati > Pseudomonadota > Betaproteobacteria > Neisseriales > Neisseriaceae > Neisseria > Neisseria sp. HMSC075C10. Next base: position 25,363 of record NZ_KV821239.1, on the reverse strand, counting down.
CGAACACGGTTTTGTCGTTTTGCAAACCTTCGCGGCTTTGGTCGATCAAGCTCATTTTCACGGTTTGACCGATTTTCACTTCGCCGGAATCAGGCTGCTCTTTGCCTGAAATCATTTTAAACAGCGTAGATTTACCCGCGCCGTTCGGACCGATGATGCCGACAATCGCGCCCGCAGGTACTTTAAAGCTCAAATCGTCAATCAGCACTTTATCGCCGAACGATTTGGAAACGTTCACAAATTCAATGACTTCGTTACCCAAACGTTCGGCAACAGGGATAAAGATTTCCTGAGTTTCGTTGCGTTTTTGGTATTCGTAGTTGCTCATTTCTTCAAAACGCGCCAGACGCGCTTTGGACTTGGCTTGGCGGCCTTTGGCATTTTGGCGTACCCATTCCAATTCCTGCTTCATCGCTTTCACGCGCGCAGCTTCGGATTTCGCCTCGTTTTCCAAACGTTTTTCTTTCTGCTCCAGCCAAGACGAGTAATTGCCTTTCCACGGAATGCCGTGTCCGCGGTCGAGTTCCAAAATCCATTCGGCGGCGTTGTCGAGGAAGTAGCGGTCGTGCGTTACCGCAACGACTGTACCGGGGAAGCGGACCAAGAATTGCTCCAGCCATTCGACAGATTCCGCGTCCAAGTGGTTGGTCGGCTCGTCAAGCAAAAGCATATCGGGCTTGCTCAACAAAAGTTTGCACAAAGCAACGCGACGTTTTTCACCGCCGGACAAATTGCCGATTTGGGCATCCCAATCAGGCAGGCGCAGCGCGTCGGCAGCGATTTCCAATTCGTGCTCTGCACCGCCGCCGGTAGACGAACCCGCCGCAATAATCGCTTCCAAGCGGCCTTGTTCTTCCGCCAACGCATCAAAATCCGCATCGGGATTGGCGTACTCGGCATACACTTCTTCCAAGCGTTTCTGCGCGGCAGCCACTTCGCCCAAACCGCTTTCCACTTCCTCGCGCACAGTTTTCTCAGGATCAAGCTCGGGCTCTTGCGGCAGGTAGCCGATTTTAATGCCGCCCATTGGCACGGCTTCGCCCTCAAATTCCTTATCCACACCCGCCATAATCCGCAGTACAGTAGATTTACCCGCACCGTTCAAACCGAGCAAACCGATTTTTGCACCGGGGAAAAATGAAAGGGAAATGTCTTTAATAATGGTTTTTTGCGGCGGTACAACCTTGCTCACGCGCAGCATAGAATAGACGTATTGTTGGGACATAGTTTTCTCGTTTCCGTCAAACAAATTTCAGACGGCCCATTTTAACCTATTGCCCCAATACTTGCTTGTTCAAATGCCGTCTGAAAATAGAAATAAGCATCAAAATATACACCGCACCGAACCGATACCCTTATTGCCCGACGGTATCAATGCCAAACCACAAAAAATTTGATTTAAGCCAGTTTATCCTTGAACTGGCATTGCCAATATCCGGCGCGCTTCATAAAATGCACCTAATATCCTTGAAAGTACGCACACAAACAATAACGACAGAGAACACCACACCAAGGAACCTTTCAGATTTCTCAATAAAAATACTTTTTAAAAAAGGATTTACCTCATGTCGGAAAATACGCAAAAAACAGCAAAACAAGGTTTGCCGTCACTGGCAAAAAGTACGATTTGGATGCTGAGCTTCGGCTATCTCGGCGTTCAGACGGCCTTTACCCTGCAAAGCTCACAAATGAGCCGAATTTTTCAAACTTTAGGCGCCGACCCGCACAATTTGGGCTGGTTTTTCATTCTGCCCCCATTGGCCGGTATGTTGGTTCAGCCGATTGTGGGCTACTACTCAGACCGAACTTGGATGCCGCGCTTGGGTGGCCGTCGTCTGCCCTATCTGCTTTACGGTACGCTGATTGCGGTTATCGTCATGATTCTGATGCCGAACTCGGGCAGCTTCGGTTTTGGCTACGCTTCTTTGGCGGCTTTGTCATTTGGCGCGCTGATGATTGCGCTGTTGGACGTATCCTCCAATATGGCAATGCAGCCGTTTAAAATGATGGTCGGCGACATGGTCAACGAGGAGCAGAAAAGCTACGCCTACGGGATTCAAAGTTTCTTAGCGAATACGGGCGCGGTTGTGGCGGCGATTCTGCCGTTTGTGTTTGCGTATATCGGTTTGGCGAACACGGCCGAAAAAGGCGTCGTGCCGCAGACCGTGGTCGTGGCATTTTATGTGGGCGCGGCGTTGTTGGTGATTACCAGCGCGTTCACGATTTTCAAAGTGAAGGAATACGATCCGGAAACCTACGCCCGCTACCACGGCATCGATGTGGCAGCGAATCAGGAAAAAGCCAACTGGTTCGAACTCTTGAAAACCGCGCCTAAAGCGTTTTGGACGGTCACTCTGGTGCAGTTTTTCTGCTGGTTCGCCTTCCAATATATGTGGACTTATTCCGCTGGCGCGATTGCGGAAAACGTCTGGCACACAACCGATGCGTCTTCCGTAGGCTATCAGGAAGCGGGCAACTGGTACGGTGTATTGGCGGCGGTGCAGTCGGTTGCGGCGGTGATTTGTTCGTTTGTATTGGCGAAAATCCCCAACCGATACCTCAAGGCGGGTTATTTCAGCTGCCTGGCTTTGGGCGCGCTCGGCTTTTTCTCCGTATTCTTCATCAGCAACCAATACGCGCTGGTGTTGTCTTACATCTTAATCGGTATTGCTTGGGCGGGCATCATCACTTATCCGCTGACGATTGTAACCAACGCCTTGTCGGGCAAGCATATGGGCACTTATTTGGGCTTGTTCAACGGCTCCATCTGTATGCCTCAGATTGTTGCTTCGCTGTTGAGCTTCATGTTGTTCCCGATGATGGGCGGTTTGCAGGCCAATATGTTCTTGGTAGGGGGCGTCGTCCTGCTGCTGGGCGCGTTTTCCGTGTTCCTGATTAAAGAAACACACGGCGGCGCATAATTTTCTTCATTTATCGGCAGGAGGGTCGTCTGAAACTTCTGCCGACGCTTTATTTGATTTAAGTAAGACGAACCGTATTTCAAAACGGTTTGCCATAAAACCATCAAAACAGGAGCTTTACGATGTATACAAGAATCATGGAAGTCAGCCCTTGGACGCTGCGTTCGGCAAAACTGGAAAAAGAACACAAACGGCTGCAAGAGAGCCTGACCAGCTTGGGCAACGGCTATATGGGTATGCGCGGCAGCTTTGAGGAAACCTACTCTGCCGACAGCCACTTGGGCACCTACATCGCCGGCGTGTGGTTCCCCGACAAAACCCGCGTCGGCTGGTGGAAAAACGGCTATCCCAAATATTTCGGCAAAGCCATCAACGCGCTCAATTTCAGCAAAGTCAAAATCTTTGTCGACGGACAGGAAGTAGACTTGGCGAAAAACGACATTGCCGACTTCTCCGTCGAACTCGATATGCAGCACGGCGTGTTGCGCCGCTCGTTCACCGTATTCGGCGTGCGTTTCGATGTGTGCAAATTCCTGTCCGTCGCGCAAAAAGAACTGGCGGTTATCCGCTGGGAAGCCGTATCTGTTGACGGCAAAACCCACCAAGTCCGCATCGATTCCATCATCGACGCCGACGTGAAAAACGAAGATTCCAACTACGAAGAAAAATTCTGGCAGGTATTGGACAAAGGCGTTTCAGACGACCGCTCCTACATTGCCACCCAAACCGTCGCCAATCCCTTCGGCGTAGAGCAATTCATCGTCAACGCCGAGCAAACCTTCGCCGGCAGCTTCAAAGCCCTCGGTGGCAGCCAAACCGACTGGCAGGTCTCCAATTCTTTCGAAGCCGAAGTCGGCAGTACGCCCGAAACTTTTGAAAAACGCGTGATTGTTACCACCAGCCGCGATTATCAGGGCTTGGAAGCGGTGAAAGCCGCAGGCCGCGCCTTGTCGGAAAAAATCGCAGGCGTTGCGTTTGAAACCTTGCTGGACGCGCACAAAGCAGGCTGGCTGCACCGTTGGGAAATCGCCGACGTAGTCATCGAAGGCAGCGACGAAGCGCAGCAGGGTATCCGCTTCAACCTGTTCCAACTGTTCTCCACCTACTACGGCGAAGACGCGCGCCTGAACATCGGCCCCAAAGGCTTTACCGGCGAAAAATACGGCGGCGCGACCTATTGGGACACCGAAGCCTACGCCGTGCCGCTCTACCTCGCACTGGCGGAACCCGAAGTTACCCGCAACCTGCTGCAATACCGCCGCAACCAACTGCCGCAGGCGCAACACAACGCGCGCGAACAGGGCTTGGCGGGCGCACTCTATCCGATGGTAACGTTTACGGGCATTGAGTGCCACAACGAATGGGAAATCACCTTCGAGGAAATCCACCGTAACGGCGCGATTCCTTACGCCATCTACAACTACACCAACTACACCGGCGACGAAAGCTATCTTGCCAAAGAAGGCTTGGAAGTCTTGGTCGAAGTGTCCCGCTTCTGGGCGGACCGCGTCCACTTCTCCAAACGCAACGGCAAATACATGATTCACGGCGTAACCGGCCCGAACGAATACGAAAACAACATCAACAACAACTGGTACACCAACACCCTCGCCGCATGGGTATTGGACTACACCCGCGAAGCCCTGGCGAAATACCCGCGTCCGGATTTGAACGTGAGTGCCGACGAGCTGGAAAAATGGGCGGACATCAGCGCCAATATGTACCGTCCGCATGACGAAGAACTCGGCGTATTCGTGCAGCACGACGGCTTCCTCGACAAAGATATCCGCCCCGTGTCCGCGCTTTCGCCCGACGATTTGCCGCTCAACCAGAAATGGTCGTGGGACAAAATCCTGCGTTCGCCCTTCATCAAACAGGCGGACGTGTTGCAAGGTATCTACTTCTTCGGCGACCGTTTCAACATGGACGAAAAACGCCGCAACTTCGACTTCTACGAACCGATGACCGTGCATGAAAGCTCGTTGTCGCCGTGTATCCACGCCATCCTTGCCGCCGAACTGGGCAAAGAAGAAAAAGCGGTGGAAATGTACCAGCGCACCGCCCGCCTGGACTTGGACAACTACAACAACGACACCGAAGACGGCCTGCACATCACCTCCATGACCGGCTCGTGGCTCGCCATCGTCCAAGGTTTCGCCCAAATGAAAACCTGGGGCGGCAAACTCAGCTTCGCACCGTTCCTGCCGAGTGCGTGGACAGGCTATGCCTTCCACATCAACTACCGAGGCCGTCTGATTAAAGTCGCCGTCGGTAAAGAAAATGTGGTCTTCACCCTGCTCAAAGGCGAGCCGCTCGATTTGCAGGTGTACGGTAAAGACATCACGCTCAACGGCAGCCACACCGTCGCGTTGGAAAAATAAGGAGGGCGCAAAATGACTTTTACCGCAGTCCTCTTTGACCTCGACGGCGTCATCACCGACACCGCCGAATACCACTACCGCGCATGGAAAAAGCTCGCCGAAGGGCTGGGCATCAGCATCGACCGCAAGTTTAACGAGCAGCTCAAAGGCGTGTCGCGCGACGATTCGCTCAAACGCATCCTCGCGCACGGCGGCAAAACCGTCGGCGAAGCCGAGTTCGCCGAACTGACCCGCCGCAAAAACGACAACTACTTGGAGATGATTCAGGCGGTCAAACCCGAAGACGTGTATCCCGGCATTTTGCCGCTGCTGGAAGCATTGAAAGCAAACGGCAAAAAAATCGCCCTCGCGTCCGCCAGTAAAAACGGTCCGTTCTTACTGGAACGCATGGGGCTGACCCACTTCTTCGACGCCGTCGCCGACCCTGCCGCCGTCGCGCATTCCAAACCCGCCCCCGACATCTTCCTCGCCGCCGCCGAGGGCGTGGGCGCGGACATCCGCCGCTGCATCGGCATTGAAGACGCCGCCGCCGGCGTAGCTGCCATCAAAGCCGCCGGCGCCTTGCCCATCGGCGTGGGCAAAGCCGAAGACTTGGGCAGCGACATCGCGCTGGTGTCCGACACCGCCGAGCTGACCTACGCCTACCTGCAAAACGTGTGGGCACAGTCGGGCAGGTAAAATATTAGGGAAGTAAAAAGGCCGTCTGAAAACCTGATTCAGGTTTTCAGACGGCCTTCATATATTACAGCTACCTTCACTCATTCCAATACTAAGACCCAAATCCTAATAGTTTAATTATAATTGCACCAATTATTGCAACTAATAATGGTGCAATATATAAATCATGAATTTTACTAGACAAAGAAATAGAGACATTATTTTCTACCTGCTTTCTATTTATATTACTTCCTTTAATAGATTCTTTAATAATTTGATCTTCAATTTGTTTATCGATAATTTTCAATCTATTTCTTAAATTAAAAGCAGATCTAATGACTGACCATGCAATAAAAAATAAAATATATATAATAAAAAACTGAATAGACTGTTTTTCTAAAAAATCAAATGGATTGACTATAGGAGAGTGTTTCCAAAAAAATTCTAAAAATGTAGTATGCTCATAGGCAAATATTGTTATTCTCTTGAAAATTTCTGAAAGGGCAGATCCAAACCTAGTTCCATCATCTAACTTAAAATAAAACATTTTTAAAATAGATATAATGGTAGAAATAGCAGACAAAAGAGAAACTAAAGCACCACACATAAATTTTATAATTACCTTACGTTTAGCATCATTATAATTCATTAAAACCTCCAAAATCCCTTACATTTAGCCTCTAAAAAACAGAGTTCCCTGAATCCTCCACAATACTACCACCTCTTAAAACTTCAAAAACCTTAACAACCTACTTTTTTAGTTGAACTAGTTCTTTCAACATATAATACTTCGTTACGGATTTAGTTAACGTTATCCTTCTTATTTTTTTACCTTTCAGACGGCCTTTAATATTTCCAATCAACCCAACGTTACCATCTCAATCTGCTCCATACTTCTACCCAAGAAGCGTTCGCCGATGGTGCGGAAACGCAGTGGGATGTCGCTGACGTAGAAGCGGTAATCCGGATTGTCGTTTTCTGTATTCAGCAAACCTGCTTGCGCTAAGGCTTTGGCGGTGGCTTCGGCGGTGGTAATGGCGGAATCGACCAAGGTAACGTTTTGTGCTTCGCGGCCGATAAGCGGTTTGAGCAGTGGGAAGTGGGTACAACCCAACACCAGCGTATCAATGTCGTCTGCCAAAAGCGGCTTCAAGTATTCGCGCACGGTCAGGCGGGTGACTTCGTGATCGAGCCATCCTTCTTCCACCAATGGCACAAGCAGGGGCGCGGCTTGTGTGCGCACCAGCGTGTCGTTGTTTTTTGAATGGATGGCGCGCGCGTAGGCATTACTGTTGACGGTGGTATTGGTCGCGATAATGCCGATTCGGTTGTTTTTGGTGGTTTGCAAAGCGGCTTCCGCACCAGCGGAGATGACGTCCAATACGGGCATATTGCCTGCTTTTTGGCGGATTTTTTGTCCGGCAACAGCGGCGATGGTGTTACACGCGATAACCAGTGCTTTGACATCGTTTTCCAGCAGGAAATCGACAATCTGCATGGCGAAGGTTTCGATGGTGGCGCGGGATTTGGTGCCGTAGGGAACGCGTGCGGTATCGCCGAAATAGATGATATTTTCCATCGGCAGGCGTTCCATCAGGGCGCGGACGTTGGTCAAGCCGCCGACGCCGGAATCGAATACGCCGATGGGGCGTTGTTTGCTGGTACTCATGGTTAATTTCTTCAATATAGTGTTGAGGCCGTCTGAAACCGTTTTTCAGACGGCCTGAAGGTTAAACATATTCTTTTTTATCGTTTTCCACCCAAGCCTGATGCGAGCAAATCCACAACAGAACGATACCGCATACGGTCGAGCTCAACATCATACCGGCCATCACCAAGGCGGAACCATTATGCAGCCAAGTCGTTGCCATGCCGACCGATGCGCCGATAAGGGATTGGAACACGCCTAAAACGGCATTTGCGCTGCCGCCCTCTGCGCTGAAATAGCTCATAAAGCAGGCCTGAGTGTTCGCTCCGACCAAGCCTTGCGTACCGACTGAAAACATCACGCATGGTACCAAAGCCCACAAAGGCGGCAGAGACAGCGACAATACCAAAACTGTCATCAGCAGATTGGCGGCAAATTGGACGATAATGCCCCATTTGAGGATATTTTGCGGATGCGTACCAGTTTTCAAACGCCATGCGGTAACGCGGTTAAACGACATCATGGTAATGATATTGAGCGCAAATATCCAAGCATATTGGTTTGGTGAAACATGATACAGGTGTTGGTACACAAACGACGATTCGGTCAAAAAGGCAAACATCGAACCGAAACTGAAAGCTTGAAAAAACAAATAGCCCATCGCGGCACGCGTTCTCAAAACGCGTTTAAACCTGCCTGCCACCACACCGAACACGTCCATGCTGATTTTGCCTTTTTGATGCGGCTTGGGCAGGAAATACCACATCAAACCCCAAAGCAGCAGCGAATAGCAGGCCAGAAAGCCGAAAATCATGCGCCAGCCACCCAAATTCTGCAAGCCTGCACCAATCATCGGCGCCATCAATGGCACAATCATCAGAATGATGCCGATTAAGGCAAACATCTGCGCGGCTTTGCGTCCGGAATAATAATCGCGCACTATCGCGCCGGAAATCACCACGGTCATCCCCGCACCAAACGCCTGCAAGGCACGCAAGTTCAATAGCTGCTCGACATTATTCACCATCGTCAAACCGACAACGGCGGCAAAGTAAATGCTCAATCCCACCAAGGCGACAGGTTTACGGCCTTTAATATCCGAAATCGAACCGCCGACCACCTGGCCAAATGCCACGCCAAACATAAAAAAGCTCAGGCTTTGCTCGATGCGGTGGATGTCCGAACCCAGCGACTTTGCCATTTCGGGAATTGCAGGCAGATAAGCATCGACAGAAAACGGCATCAGCGCGACCAACATCGCCATCAGCACGGCCATGGTTTTTTCGCCCAAAGGGGCTTGTTGTACAGTCATTCCGATTTTCGCTTTCGTAACAAACTATTCAAAAAACAAAGAAAACAACCGCCTTGTCAGACGGTTGCGTGTTGGATGGAATTATAGCAGATTTCAACCCTATCCAATCACTGCAAAAAAACCTTTGCAAAACTTAAGGCCGTCTGAAACTTTGCTTGGTTGAATCCCCCCGCTGCAAACGTTAAAATGCTTGTTTTTTAAGACAACACATTGTTTCACATCACGGATTCTAAGGAATAATCATGACTACATTTCAAATTGCGCGTGCCGACGGGAAAACGCTCGAAATCCAAGGCAAAATGGCCAACCGCCACGGCTTGATCGCCGGTGCGACCGGTACGGGTAAAACCGTTACCCTGCGCCGTATGGCGGAAGCCTTCAGCAGCGAAGGCGTCCCAGTATTCTTAGTCGATGTCAAAGGCGATTTGTCGGGCATCGCGCAAGCCGGTGCCAACAGCGGCAAAGTGGGCGAACGCATCGCCGAGTTTGATTTGGGCGAACAATGGCTGCAAAGTTTCCCCGTGCGCTTTTGGGATGTTTACGGCGAAACCGGTATTCCCGTACGCGTAACCGTTTCGGAAATGGGTCCTATGCTTTTGGCCCGTCTGATGAATCTGAACGACACGCAAGAAGGCCTGCTCAACCTTGTGTTCAAAGTTGCCGACGACAGAGGCTGGCACATTCTGGACTTGAAAGACCTGCGCAGCATGTTGAAACACGTTTCCGACCATGCTTCGGAATACCGCACGCAATACGGCAACGTTTCCGCCGCCAGTATCGGCGCGATTCAGCGTCAGCTTTTGACGCTGGAGAACGAAGGCGCAGAAAAATTCTTCGGCGAACCTTCCCTCAACCTGCAAGACTGGATGCAAACCGACAACGGCAAAGGCATCATCAACATCCTCAATTCCGAAAAACTGATGCGTTCGCCGCGTATGTACAGCGCATTTTTGCTGTGGATGCTGGCAGAATTGTTTGAAACCCTGCCCGAAGTCGGCGATTTGGACAAACCAAAATTCGTGATGTTCTTCGACGAAGCGCATTTGATGTTCGACAATGCCGCCAATGCGCTGGTCGAACAAATCGAACAAGTTGTGCGCCTGATCCGTTCCAAAGGCGTGGGCGTATATTTCGTTACCCAAAACCCGCTTGACTTACCCGATACCATTCTCGGCCAACTGGGTAACCGCGTACAACACGCCCTACGTGCCTTTACACCGCGCGACCAAAAAGCAGTCAAAGCCGCTGCCGAAACCTTCCGTAGCAACCCAAACATCAAAGTTGCCGAAGCGATTGCCGAACTCGGCGTCGGCGAAGCCCTTGTTTCCTTCCTTGATGAAAAAGGTATGCCCGAGCCGGTAGAACGCGCCCTCATCCTGCCGCCGCAATCTTCCTTAACCCCGCTTGCCGCAGAAGAGCGCAACCGTTTGTTCCAAAACGACGATTTGTATCCGACCTATAAAGACATGGTGGACAACTACTCCGCTTTTGAAGCCTTAGCCGAAGCAGACAGCCAAGCAGCCGCGGAAAAAGAAGCCGCAAATGCCGCCAAAGAGCAGGAAAAAGCACAAAAAGCCGCAGAAAAAGAAGCCACCAATGCCGATCCCGGCATCCTCGGCGGACTAATCGGCGGTTTGAGCGGCGGACGTAAAAAATCCGGCCAAGGTTTGGGCTACAACGTTGCCGACGCCATCGGCAGCCAAATCAACCGTCAAGTGACCAACGCCATTTCCCGCAGCGTAATGGGCATTATTAAAAATATGTTCAAATAATCAGCCTGCAAACACAAAAAGGCCGTCTGAAAATCAATTTCAGACGGCCTTTTATTTATCAATCCAATCAGTTTTTCATCGATTGAACCGGAGCCGGGATTCTACCGCCTCGGTTGACGAACACTTCGCATGAGCCTTCTTTGACCGGCATTACAGGCGCGTAGCCTAACAGGCCGCCGAACTCGACGCTGTCGCCGACGGTTTTTCCGGTTACCGGAATAATGCGCACGGCAGTGGTTTTGCTGTTGATCATGCCGATGGCGGCTTCGTCAGCGATGATACCGGAAATGGTATGAGCAGGCGTATCGCCGGGTACGGCAATCATATCCAAACCAACGGAGCAGACAGCGGTCATCGCTTCGAGTTTGTCCAGCGTCAGCACGCCTGCTTCGGCGGCGGCAATCATGCCTTCATCTTCGGAAACGGGGATAAACGCGCCGCTCAAACCGCCGACCGCGCTGGAAGCCATCATGCCGCCCTTTTTCACGGCATCGTTCAGCAATGCCAAGGCAGCCGTCGTGCCGTGCGTACCGCAGACGCTCAAGCCCATTTCTTCAAGGATGCGCGCCACCGAGTCGCCAACAGCGGGGGTCGGTGCCAGCGACAAATCGAGAATACCAAACGGGATATTCAACATTTTTGAGGCTTCGCGGCCGATAAGTTCGCCCACGCGGGTAATTTTGAAAGCGGTTTTCTTCACGACTTCCGCAACTTCGGTCAATGTCGTTGCATCTGAATTTTCCAATGCGGCTTTTACGACACCCGGGCCGGATACGCCGACATTGATAACGGCATCCGCTTCGCCCGAACCGTGAAACGCGCCCGCCATAAATGGGTTGTCTTCCACCGCGTTGCAGAACACGACGATTTTGGCGCAGCCGAAACCTTCGGGCGTAATTTCAGCCGTGCGTTTGATGGTTTCGCCTGCCAACTTGACCGCATCCATATTGATACCGGCGCGCGTGCTGCCGATATTGATGGAGCTGCACACGATATCGGTGGTTTTCATCGCTTCGGGAATGGAACGGATCAACACCTCATCCGAAGGCGACATGCCTTTTTGCACCAGCGCAGAAAAGCCGCCGATAAAGGACACGCCGATGGCTTTGGCAGCCTTATCCAAAGTTTGCGCCACGCTGACATAGGAATCGGCATGGGTGGCCGCCGCGATTTGGGCAATCGGCGTAACGGAAATGCGCTGATTCACAATCGGCACGCCGTATTTGGCAGACAGATATTTTGCCGTTGCTACCAAGTCCTTACCGGCAGTGGTGATTTTGTTGTAAATGTTTTGGTTCAATACATTGATATCGCTGCTGATACAGTCGTGCAGATCAATGCCGATGGTAATGGTGCGCACGTCAAAATTCTGGTCGGCCACCATTTTGACGGTTTCTAAAATCTCGCCGGATTGAATACTCATGGCTCTCCCTCCGACTTAAATACGGTGCATGGCTTGGAAAATTTCTTCGTTTTGCATACGAATATCAAGCGCGAGTTTTTTGCTCTCTTCCGCAAACAAATCCAAAACTTCTTGACGCGATTTGGTGCATTTTGAAGTGTCCACCAAAATAATCATGGTAAAAAAATCGTCCATCAGCTGTTGGCTGATGTTGAGAATATTGATTTGGTTTTCCGCTAAAATTTTGGAAACGTCGTACACAATGCCCACACGGTCTTTACCGATGACGGTGATGACTGAATTGTTCATAACGCTGTTTCTCCTCATAGGATATTTGAAAAGTGTTGACAATTATAACACTCAGGCCGTCTGAAAAACTGTTTCAGACGGCCTGAGTATTCAAATTTCAATTTTAATTATCGTCCTGCTTTCAAAGCCTGCCATAGGCGAACGCTGAGTTTGCTCGCATCGGTTGACTTGGGAGAGACGATGAAGCTTTTTTCCATCAATTCTTTACTTGGGAAAATCGATTCGTCAGAGGTGTATTTTTCATCCATCAAATCACGCGCCGGACGGCTGGCCGGAGCATAAGTCACATAGTTGCCGTTTTTGGCCGCTGTTTCTGGATTGAGCGTGTGATTGATGTATTTGTGTGCATTGGCCACATTTTGCGCATCACGCGGAATCATCAACGAATCCACCCAAATACCGACACCGCTTTTCGGCGCCAATACTTCGACTTCGACGCCGTTTCCTGCTTCTTTGGCACGGGTTTTGGCAATATTGAGGTCGCCGCCGTAGCCTACCGATACGCAAAGATTACCGGCAGCCATATCGTCGATATAGCCGGATGAGGTAAAGCGTTTGATATCGGGGCGCACTTTTTTCATCATATCGACAGCTGCTTTGATGTCATCAGGGTTTTCGCTGTTCGGATCTTTGCCCAAATAATGCAAAGCCAAAGGAACTTGCTCGATGGCGCTGTCGAAATAGCTGATGCCGCAGGATTTCAGTTTTTGGGTGTATTCAGGATTGAACACCAAATCCCATTCGTTTTCAGGCAGTTTGTCCGTACCCAAAGCCTTTTGAACCTGCTGTTTGTTAATCGCCAGCGTATTGATGCCCCAGAAATAAGGGACGGCATATTCGTTGCCTGGATCGACGGCTTCCATCATTTTCAACAAATCGGGATCGATGTTGGCGTAATCGGGGATTTGCGATTTGTCGATTTTTTGATACGCGCCGGCTTTAATCTGACGGCCGACATTGGCAATAGACGGCGCAACCAAGTCATAACCCGACTTGCCGGTCAGCAGCTTGGCTTCCAGCGCTTCATTGCTGTCGTAGTAATCGTAGCGGACATTGATATTCGTATTTTTTTCAAACGCAGACAGCGTGGCCGGATCGACATAATCCGACCAGTTGTAGATATTGAGTTTATCCGTTTGAGAGGAAGAAGTTTGAGTTTGAGATGCGGAAGATTCTGCGGCGGTTTCTTTTCCACCGCTACACGCAGTCAAGACGAGGCTCAAGATTGCCGCCGCCATCAAAGATTTTTTCATGGTTTCAGACCTTTTGTTCGGGGGGTAAAAATATTGCAGCGGTGGCGGATGCCACTTACAAAAGGGAAACTGTGGGGGCGGCCGGCATGTGTCCTTTGCCCTTGATTCAGCAAGGTTTGCATTAAACGGCAAAAAGCTTTTGAATGCAAGACCTTAAAGCAGAAAAAAATTTCATTTTTCAGACGGCCTGAAGCTATGGTTTTATTCATAAACAACATTTTTTCAGAAACAGTTTCATGCCGTCTGGAAAAAACTGTGGGCTTATTCAGACGGCCTCAAGATTTGTCAAAACCGCCCAATTTGTGGGAAAATTGCACGATTGAATTTAATGAAGGGCGACCCCGTGTTAGACAGAGAAGGCTATCGCCCCAATGTCGGTATTATCCTGATTAACGAACGTAACGAAGTCTTTTGGGGCAAACGCGTACGCGAACATTCATGGCAGTTTCCGCAAGGCGGCATCAAGCCGGGCGAAAGTCCTGAGACCGCCATGTACCGCGAATTGTACGAAGAAGTCGGCCTGTTGCCGCAACACATCAAAATCGTTGGCCGTACGCGCGACTGGTTGCGTTATGACGTGCCCAGCCACTGGGTGCGGCGCGAATGGCGCGGTTCGTATCGCGGACAAAAACAAATTTGGTATCTTTTGCGTTTGGTCGGCCGCGACAGCGACGTCAACCTCCGCGCCTGCCACCATCCTGAGTTTGACGGCTGGCGCTGGCACCAATACTGGGCGCCGGTTGACGAAGTCATCGATTTCAAGCGCGGCGTGTATTTGGACGCATTGACCGAACTCTCCCGTTTCTTGCGCGGTATAGAAAGCTATGAAGACTTTATCCGTCGCAATCCAATAGAAAACCTATAACCCAAACGCTTTCAGGCCGTCTGAAAGCGTTGTTTTTCATCCTTTCAGACGGCCTTTACATTATTCCTATGGCTAAAAACAATCAATACAGCGAATCCAGCATTACCGTCCTCAAAGGCTTGGAGCCGGTCAAAGAACGTCCCGGCATGTACACTCGTACCGACAGCCCGACCCATATCTGTCAGGAAGTGATTGATAACGCGGCGGATGAGGCATTGGGCGGTTTCGCGACTGAAATCGATGTGCAAATTCATGAAGACGGTTCGCTTTCCGTCCGTGATAACGGCCGCGGCATTCCCGTCGGCCTGCACCCTGAAGAAGGCGTACCCGTAGTCGAACTCGTATTCACCCGTCTGCACGCAGGCGGCAAGTTCAACAAAAAAGACGGCGGCAGCGCGTATGCCTTTTCAGGCGGTCTGCACGGCGTCGGCGTATCTGTTACCAACGCCCTTTCCACCCGCCTTGAAGTAACGGTCAAACGTGAAGGCAAAGTCCACCGCATCGTCTTTTCCGGTGGCGACGTCATTGAGCCATTGACTGAAGTGGGCAAATGCGCCGTCAAAGACAGCGGTACCGAAGTGCGCGTGTGGCCGGACGGCAAATATTTTGAAAGCCCGAATTACAGTATTCCCGAACTCGAACGCCTGCTACGCGCCAAAGCCGTATTACTGCCGGGCGTACGCGTTTCCCTGACTCGTCCGGTCAAAGGCGAAGACGAAGCGCATACCCAAACTTGGCACTATCCAGACGGCCTGAAAAGCTATCTGACCGACCTGATTGCCGACGCTCAGGAAGCCGTACCTATCTTCTCCTGCGAAAACTACATTTCAGACGGCCACAACGGCGATTTCAGCATTGGCGAAGGTGCAGCATTTGCCCTGACTTGGCTGGAAGAAGGCTCATGCGCCAACGAAAGCTATGTCAACCTCATCCCCACCCCATTAGGCGGGACGCATGAAGCAGGCTTAAAACAAGCCGTGTTCAACGCCGTCAACAACTTCATCAATCTACACAACCTTTTACCACGCGGCGTAAAAGTACAAAGCGACGACGTGTTCAGTAAAACCGCCTTCGTCCTCTCTGCCCGCGTCCTCGACCCTCAGTTCCAAGGTCAAACCAAAGACAAGCTGACCAACCGCGATGCGCTGAAACTCGTTGCCACTGTATCGGGCGACCCTTTGGAATTGTGGCTAAACCAAAACGTGGACTACGGCAAAAAAATCGCCGAACTCGCCATCCGTCAGGCACAAGCGCGGATGCGTTCGGTTAAAAAGATTGAAAAGAAAAAAGGCAGCGGCGTCGCTGTCTTACCCGGCAAACTGACCGACTGCGAAAGTGAAGACATCCGCGAAAACGAACTCTTCCTTGTCGAAGGCGATTCCGCCGGCGGCTCAGCCAAACTTGCCCGCGACAAAGCCACGCAGGCCATCTTGCCCCTGCGCGGCAAAGTGCTTAATAGCTTTGAAGTCCACCCCGACCAACTCTTCGGTAACGCTGAAATCCATGATATTTCCGTTGCCATCGGCGTTGATCCGCACGGCATCAACGACAATCCCGACTTAAGCGGCCTGCGCTACGGCAAAATCGCCATCCTGTCCGATGCCGACGTAGACGGTTCGCATATTCAGGTCTTGCTGTTGACCCTGTTCTACCGCCACTTCCCCAAACTGGTCGCCGACGGACACATCTACGTCGCCCAGCCACCGCTGTTCCGCGTTGATGTCAACGCACAAGGCAAAAGCAGACCTGCCCGCAAATTCTACGCACTCGACCAAAACGAACTCGACAGCATTTTGGAGCGACTGCAAAAAGAAGGCGTTAAAGAAACTGCTTATTCCATCAGCCGTTTCAAAGGCTTGGGCGAGATGAACCCCGACCAGCTCAAAGACACCACCATGCACCCCGACACCCGCCGCCTGTTGCAGGTACAAATCCCCGAAGGCGCGGATGACGAAACACGCGATATTTTCGTCAAACTGATGGGCAAAGGCGAAGCCGCCGCCCGCCGCGCATGGATGGAAAAAGAAGGCGATACGGCAGAATTGGATATTTAATCTATTGTTTCAATAGACTAAAGGCCGCCTGAAACTTTAAAAGTTTCAGGCGGCCTTTTTCAAAATCATCAGAATTTAAGGTTAAACAGTATTTCCATACCCCGTTACTTACCTATTTCTATTTTTGCAGCTTGATTGAGTTTTTAAGACAAATAAAAAAGCACTGATATAATCAGTGCTTTTAAAATAATGGCGCGGCGGACGGGGCTCGAAC
>NZ_KV821239.1:0-8475 GCF_001815615.1 Neisseria sp. HMSC075C10 | reverse complement strand
GACGCTCTACCAACTGAGCTAATCACCCGATAAGCTGACATTAAATCAAAAAATCAGGCTACGCGCAAGGTTTTTATTTAAATAAAAATATATCCCATTGAAAGAATATAGAATATTTTATTTAACCGCAAAAATTACCGTTATACCTATCCATCAATCAAAAATCAAATGCCCCAATTTGTCCGCTTTAGTATGCAGATAACGTTCATTTTCCACATTTTCGCCGACATGCAATGCAATCCGTTCGACCACATTAATGCCGGAATCTTTCAATGTTTGGATTTTTTCAGGATTATTGGTCAACAACTTGACCTCGCGAATATGCAGATAATCATAAATCTGCTTGGCCAAAGTAAAGTCGCGCGCATCAACAGGAAGGCCGAGCGCTACATTGGCCTCAACCGTATCCAAACCTTGATCTTGCAGACGATAAGCACGGATTTTGTTTATCAAACCAATGCCCCTGCCTTCTTGGCGCAAATATACGATAACGCCACGCCCTTCTTTCTGAACGGCCTGCATCGCTGCTTGAAGCTGAGGGCCGCAATCACATTTCACTGAAAATAAAGCATCGCCGGTCAAGCACTCGGAATGAATACGCGACAACACCGGCAGGCCGTCTGAAACATCGCCCATCGTCAATGCGACATGCTCCTGACCGCCCTCTTCTTCAAAGCCGTGCATGGTAAATTCGCCCCATTCCGTAGGCAAACGGCATGACGCGACAAACTTCAACGCGTTACTCATTTTCCGCTTCCTCGTTTTCAGCCACGCCCAACAGATTTTTCAAAGAATCCGACAGGGCCAAAGCAAGGGCAATCCAAGCCACCAATACTTCATCAGGCGCACCGTCTTTGACATCAAACTCGGCATGCACCACACCTAAAACCGCACCGCTGGGCATACAGACAGGAACAGAAATCTGACTCAAACCGGGATGATTGCGTTCGGTCGACAATTCACCAATTTCCTGCCAATACGCCACATTCTGACAAACATTCATCCAACCGCTTTGCGCCGTACGCACAGCCAAAAAAGCCTGTCCGGCCTGCTCGTCGATTGGAATCACATTTTCCAACGGCACGCCCCAACGGCTCAGTCGAACCAGCGACAACGCACCATCTTTTGGAAACGCTGTATAAACCGCTGCGCTTTTCAAATGCTCGGTGCGCTCGGCAACCGAATCCAAAGCCATAAAAATCTGTTTCAGCAACCATTCATGTTCGGCATCAACATAATCCGCCAACTGCCAACTGTCTTCAGACGGCCATAAAATCGAACGCTCAACCGAAGCATTGCCCATTTTAATCACAGCCTGGGCAGTCAAATAAGCAACATGTATATCATCCGCAGGCAACTTCAAACCTTGCGTCTGCAAAAAATCTTTAATCAATAAAGCAGGCATCTGCCCTTCCTCACCAATAGTAAAGTTGAGGCCGTCTGAAAACAAACCCTGCTTTCAGACGGCCGGAATAAACCATTATATAAGGGATAAACCGAAAAATTCAAGCAAACAAGACTTTGCGCTCCCATTAATCTTGTGTATAATCCACGGTTCAAATTAGTGCGGACGTGGCGAAATTGGTAGACGCACCAGATTTAGGTTCTGGCGCCGAGAGGTGTGAGAGTTCGAGTCTCTCCGTCCGCACCACACTCAAAATGAGCAGCTTTCGGGCTGCTTTTTTTTACATCTATTCCACTATATACCCTATTCAAAATCAAAACTGCTTTTAATTTTTTGACCTTTGCAAAAAAGGGGTTTATTTGGGGGTATAACAGACGTTTCCATTTTATCTTTCAGACGGCCTATCATTTATGTTGAATCCATCGCAAAAACTTGTCGAATTGGTCCGTATCCTTGAAGAACGTGCCTATATTTTTCCGGGAGATCCTGTGCAGGCGACGGAAGCGTTGCGACATATTGATTGCGGCAATGAGGAAAAACTGATACGCCGCGCTCAAATTATTGACCGCGACCAGCATTTGAAATATGTGCTGCAACAGGTGGAGACAGGCTCGTTTTGGCTTTGGATTGTTGCGGCAACATTGTTGTTTACGATCGGTTTTTCCAGTACTTATCTTTTGATGGACAATCAGGGGCTGAACTTTTTTCTGGTATTGGCCGGGATTTTGGGCATGAATACAGTCATGCTGCTGGTGTGGCTGGTGACTTTATTCCTGCGTTTGAAAAATGTGCACTTTATCAGCAGTCCGGCAACTTGGTTCCGAGGTAAAGACCCGGTCAATCAGGCAATTTTGCGGCTTTATATGGATGAATGGCGCAAACCGCAAACGCGTTGGCTGATTAGTGCAACTTCACACGGCCTGTGGCTATGCACGCTGTCGGGAATGTTGGTTTCTGTTTTGCTGCTGCTCTTGGTGCGTCAATATACGTTCAACTGGGAAAGTACGCTTTTAAGTAATACGGCATTGGTGAAAACGGTTGAGGCTTTATCATGGCTGCCGGAACGTTTGGGCTTTCCTGTTCCTGACAGTCAGGCCGTAATTGCAGGCCGTCTGAACAATCATATCGAAGATGCACGCGCTTGGGCAGGTTTACTCATAGGCAGCATTATCTGCTATGGCATTCTGCCGCGCTTGCTTGCTTGGCTGGCTTGTAAGATTACTTTAAAAACCCTTCGCGAACGTTTGGATTTGAATCAGCCCTACTATCAAAACATCCTCCGCACATGGCAAACGAAGATTGTTGATGCCGATGATTTTCAGGAAAACATCGTTCCCGTTTCATCTAAAATTACGCTGAATAATGCGCCTAAATGGGCTGTTACACTGGAAACGGAATGGCCTGAGCCGCTTTGGTTTTCCGGCGTTTTGGCGCAAGAATGGATAGACAAAGGCGTGGCCGCCGGCAGAAAAGATTTGGAACAATTGGAAGCCGAATTGAAACAAACTCCGGCGCAACTTCTCATCGGCGTACGCACGCAAACTGTTCCCGATCGCGGCATTTTGCGTCAAATCAGCCGCTTGGCTGAAGCTACGGACGGCGGCGTTATCATTCAACTTTTGAATCAAGACAGTTTCTCTGAAGATTTGGATACCAAACTGGATTATTGGCGCGATGCGCTGGCAGAAAGAAACATTGCCTGGCTGGAACCGACCCGTTTGGCACAAGAAAAACGGCAAAGCGCTATTTGACAGATAAACCGAAGGCCGTCTGAAAAGTTTTCAGACGACCTTTTATCGCAACTTGGAAGCTTGTTTTTAATATTGTCTTGCTGTCTTGATGATATAACCAATTTAAATTTAATCATTTCTTGACTATCCGTTATGTTTTCATTTTTTAATATAACTTAAAAAATAATTTCAAAAAAAACTACTACATACTTGCACTGTCAATACAACAGCAAACGGATGAAAACGCTTGCTATTTTTCACCCCATTTTTCATTTTGGAGTGCTAATATGCAAACACTAAACATGGATGATTTACAACAAGTTTCCGGCGGTTTTAATTTCAGTCGAAGCGCGGTTTCAGGAACCGGCCGCTGGGTTGGTCGTGGCGCAGGTGCTTTTGCCGGCGGCTTTACCGGAATGGCGTTAGGCGCGATTGCGGGACCGGGCGGGATGGCTGTTGGAGGTGCCGTTGGGGCGCGCGTAGGCGGATATTTAGGAGGTAAATTAGGTTCGCTTGTCGCCAGAAGATCGTTTGGCTATTAAATTATTGCCGATCAAACTCCGTATCCCGAAAATATTTACGGGATACGGATTCTTTATCAACAATACTGAAGGATAACGGCATGAAAAATTTTTGGGAAAATTATAAGAAAAACTTGCAGTTGCTCGCAACTTTTGCCAAAAAATATTGGAAGGTCCTACTGGTCATCAGCTTCGCTGTAAACTTTATTGTCATCGGGGTGAACACTATCTTGAGTCTCTATGTGATCAATCCGAAATATTTTTTAGGGGAAGAATATTTCC
Organism: Neisseria sp. HMSC075C10; assembly: GCF_001815615.1. Taxonomy (NCBI): domain Bacteria; kingdom Pseudomonadati; phylum Pseudomonadota; class Betaproteobacteria; order Neisseriales; family Neisseriaceae; genus Neisseria; species Neisseria sp. HMSC075C10. The sequence continues at coordinate 4,537 of NZ_KV821239.1, read as the reverse complement.
TTTCAGAAATTATCGAAAGCCTCGTCGCAGTAAGCTTGATGATATGGACATTCCTGAAATATATTCAGTACAAACAGAAAGATGCTTCTTCGAAAGATTCTTCTTCAAATTAAATACGGAACAATCCCAAACTTTATAAGAAGGATAAGGGCATGAAAAATTTTTGGGAAAATTATAAGAAAAACCTGAAGTTGCTCGCAAGTTTCAGCAAACAATACTGGAAGGCATTGCTGATTATGTGCTTTGCGGCCAGCTTTACTGTTTTCCTTGCGAACTTGATTTTAAGCCTTATCATCAATCCGAAGTATTTCTTTGGAGTAGACCGTTTTCTTCCCGACTGGGTCGAAGTGTTAATTATGTGTACCCTGGTTGAACTGATGTTCTTGAAATACATAAAATCCAAAAAGAAAAAATCGCTTCCAGAATAGGTACAAACAGATTAGCCCAACCTTGTCTTTTCAATGGGTTATATCTTTTTCCTGTCTGTCAAGATTTCTAAAACCAAGGTCGTCTGAAAAGCTTTCAGATGACCTTTTACTATGAATAATTCAAATAAAAAGCGCGAACCTTTCGATTCGCGCTTTTTTTCAGACGGCATCAATTATTTTTTGTCGTCTTTTACTTCTTCAAAGTCGGCATCTACGATGTCGTCGTCTTTCTTAGCGGAAGACTCGGCTTGTGCGCCCCCGCCTGCTTGTGCTTCTGCTTGCGCTTGAGCGTAAACCATTTCGCCCAATTTTTGGCTGGCTGCACCCAAAGCTTCGGCTTTGGCGTCGATGGCGGCTTTATCATCGCCTTTCACGGCTTCTTCGGCTTCTTTCAACGCGGCTTCGATTTTTTCTTTCTCGGCAGCGTCGAGTTTGTCGCCATAGTCAGTCAGAGATTTTTTCACAGAGTGAATCAGGGCTTCGGCTTGGTTGCGGGAAGCGACCAATTCAGTCAGTTTTTTATCTTCTTCAGCGTTGGCTTCGGCATCTTTTACCATGCGTTCGATTTCTTCTTCGCTCAAACCTGAAGAACCTTGGATGGTAATGTTGGCCGCTTTGCCGGTGCCTTTGTCTTTGGCAGAAACGTGCAAGATACCGTTGGCATCGATGTCGAAAGTAACTTCAATTTGTGGCATACCGCGTGGTGCAGGTGCGATGTCGCCCAAGTTGAACTGACCCAAAGATTTGTTGGCAGAAGCGCGTTCGCGTTCGCCTTGCAGTACGTGGATGGTTACTGCGCTTTGGTTGTCTTCGGCAGTTGAGAACACTTGAGACGCTTTAGTCGGAATAGTAGTGTTCTTTTGAATCAGCTTGGTCATCACGCCGCCCATGGTTTCGATACCCAAAGACAGAGGAGTTACGTCCAGCAGCAATACGTCGCTACGGCCGCCGCTCAATACTTCGCCTTGAATCGCTGCACCTACGGCAACAGCTTCATCAGGGTTCACGTCTTTACGAGGCTCTTTACCGAAGAAGGCTTTAACGGCTTCTTGTACTTTCGGCATACGGCTTTGACCACCAACCAAAATCACGTCGTCGATATCGCTGGTGCTCAAGCCGGCATCTTTCAATGCGATTTTGCAAGGCTCGATAGAACGTTGGATCAAATCTTCAACCAGGCTTTCAAATTTGGCACGGGTAATTTTCATGGCCAAGTGTTTAGGACCGGTTGCATCCATAGTGATGTATGGCAGGTTGATTTCAGTTTGCTGACCGCTGGACAATTCGATTTTGGCTTTTTCAGCAGCTTCTTTCAGACGTTGCAGAGCCATTACGTCTTGTTTCAAATCAATGCCTTGTTCTTTTTTGAACTCGTCAATGATGTAGTCGATCAAGCGTTGGTCGAAGTCTTCACCGCCCAAGAAAGTATCGCCGTTGGTAGCTAATACTTCGAATTGTTTGTCGCCGTCGAGGTTGGCGATTTCGATGATGGAAATATCGAAAGTACCGCCACCCAAGTCATATACGGCTACTTTGCGGTCTTTGTTGTCGCCTTTGTCCATACCGAATGCCAAAGCGGCAGCGGTCGGCTCGTTGATGATACGTTTTACTTCCAAACCTGCGATGCGGCCTGCGTCTTTGGTGGCTTGACGTTGGCTGTCGTTGAAGTAGGCCGGAACGGTAATCACGGCTTCAGTGACTTTCTCGCCCAAGTAAGCTTCAGCGGCTTCTTTCATTTTACGCAAAACTTCTGCGGAAATTTGAGGAGGAGACAGCTCTTTGCCTTGTGCTTTCACCCATGCATCGCCGTTGTTGGCTTTGATAATTTCGAAAGGCATAGATTCGATGTCGCGTTGAACTTCTTTGTCTTCAAATTTGTGGCCGATCAAACGTTTGGCGGCGTAAATAGTGTTTTTAGCGTTGGTTACCGCTTGGCGTTTGGCAGGCGCGCCAACGAGGATTTCGCCGCCGTCCAAATAAGCGATAACGGAAGGAGTGGTGCGTGCGCCTTCTGCGTTTTCGATCACTTTGGTTTGACCGTTTTCAGAAATGGCCAAACAAGAGTTGGTTGTACCTAAGTCAATACCGATTACTTTTGCCATATTATGTTGCTCCTAATAAATAAACTTTTCTAAATTAATAATCCTGTGGAACATTTCGTTCCGATGGCTTGTAAATAAGGTTGCTTCATTTTTTTTCAAGGCTTAATTTGAATTTTTTTTTAAATTAAATTCAAGTACTTGATTTATTTATCCACAAGCCGTTTATTCTTTTCTCAGACGGCCGGTTTTAATTTTCTGATTCCGGTTTATCGGAATGATTTTCCAATAGCGGAATATCGGGTTTTGAAACCGGATAAGGCCGTCTGAAGATTTTATGCTTGATAAACTTTATCAAGCGGTGCCTTCAATCTTCTTTTTTCGCCACGACAACCATCGCAGGACGCAGCACGCGGTCGGCCAATGTATAGCCTTTTTTCATCACGCTGACGATGGTATTCGGCTCTTGCTCGCTGACGACTGCCTGCATCGCTTGATGTTGGTGCGGATCGAGTTTGTCGCCCGGCTGCGGGTTGATTTCTTTAATGTGTGTGGCATCAAATGCTTTTTGCAGCTCGTTCAAAGTCATTTGCACACCCATTTTCAGCGCATCGAAATTGCCGCTTTGGTCCAGCAGCGCCATTTCGAGATAATCTTTAACCGGCAACATTTCTGCTGCAAATTTTTGTCCGGCGAATTTATGGGTATCGGCGATTTCCTGCTGATGGCGGCGGCGCAGGTTTTGCTCGTTTGCCAAACCGCGCAGCTCACTGTCTTTGAGTTGACCTTCCAACTCGGTGACACGCGCCTGCAGATCTTCGTAAGTCGGTTCTGCTTGTTTGGTTTCAACGGTTTCGGCAGTTTCTACGGCTGCCGCTTCTTCTGCTTCGTGTTGATGTTGTTCGTTATGCTCCGTCATTTCTGACATCCTTTTAGCGTGTTGATATTCGATATTTCATATATAAGGCCGTCTGAAAAAACTTCAAGCATTTGAACGTCGATTATCAAATGCCTTGTTAAAAGACGTTGGAAAACGGTAAGATAGCCATCTGATTTTATTCTTCAGACGGCCTCAAACATGAAAAAAGACCATTTGAATTCAACCGATTTTAATCTGTGGCACACCATCCGCGAAGAAACCGAAGCGGCCGCCGCGGCCGAGCCGATGCTGGCAAGCTTCCTGCACCAAACCGTGTTACGCCACGATTCGCTCGATTCGGTACTTGCCTACCATCTTTCCAGCAAGCTCGGCAGCCCGATTATGGATGTGCGTGCGCTGTTTGAAATTTATCAACAAGCTTTGAGCGTGGACACCCGTATCAGCAAATGCGTCGAGGCCGACTTGAAAGCCATTTATGAGCGCGACCCAGCTTGTGACGAATATTCGCTGCCGCTGTTGTATTTCAAAGGTTTCCACGCCGTACAGGCGCACCGTATCAACCACTGGCTCTATCAAAACGGCCGTAAAACGCTGGCGTATTTCCTGCAAAACCGCATGTCGGAAGTCTTCGGTGTTGACATTCACCCTGCCGCCCGTTTCGGTCACGGTTTGATGCTCGACCATGCCACCGGTTTTGTCGCCGGCGAAACCGCCGTCTTGGGCAACAATATTTCCATCCTCCACGGCGTAACGCTGGGCGGTTCGGGCAAAGAAAGCGGCGACCGCCACCCGAAAATCGGCAATGGCGTGATGATTGGTGCGAATGCCTCAATTTTGGGCAACATCCGCATTGGCGAAAATGCCAAAATCGGCGCAGGCAGCGTGGTGGTTGCCGACGTACCGTCTTCGATTACCGTTGTCGGCGTACCGGCCAAACCGGTCGGCCGCTCTTCCAAAACTCCGTCTGCCGATATGGATCAAAACATTCAATTATCGACTACGGATTTTGTGATTTAAGCAATCTGCCATTAAAAAAGGCCGTCTGAAAGATTTGTTCTTTCAGACGGCCTTTTATGATTTAAATCTTGGTGTTAACCGCGTTTGCGCAAGACTTCCAAGTGCGTTTTAACCTGCTTGACTTTCTCTTCGGTAAACAGCTTGAGACCTTTGCAAAAAAGCCCTTCCCCAAC
>NZ_KV821238.1:0-6312 GCF_001815615.1 Neisseria sp. HMSC075C10 | reverse complement strand
ATACGCCTCACAACGAAACCAGTCAACACCCAATTTCAAAAAAAAATTAAAAATTTTTCACAACTATCTGTATTTAAATGATTTAAAATTTATTGGATTTTATCGTTCGATAGATAAAACAGATATCCTAAGATAAATAGTCCTGCGGCTTTGCTCTTAATTTGCCACATTCAGCATTCTTATCTCTATATTACTGGCGCTTTAGCCCTATCTACTCTTACAATCTCTACTTTCTCCAATAAAACAATCATAAATTTAGAATAGTCCCTATTATGAGTAACGAAAAGATTCAACAAAAATTTGAACAAGCATATCACTCTTTTATCGAAGAGGAAAATTACGAGGAAGCGCTAAAACGTGCCGAGATTCTTTGCCTTCTCAATCCCCAATCTGTCGAATTTCATCATAAAGTTGCTTATGCCTATCTGAAGCAATTGAAATGGGAAAAAGCCATTGAGGCTGAAATGAAAACGCTAGAGCTGGATAGCACCTATATTCCTGCTTTGGATTTACTTGCCCATGCTTACGGCGCTCTAGATAATTGGGAAAAAACCGGGTTTTACGGTCATCAAGCTTTGGTTCTAAAAGATAAAGCCATCCCAGACCTAGAACATGAAATCATTCCGACACCAGCTCCAAAAAACGGCAAACGGATTATCTCCTTTTCTTTATTTGGCAATAATTCCAAATATATTGAGCCTGCCGTCTTAAATACCCAGCTTGCTCCTGTACTTTTCCCCGGTTGGACATGTCGTTTTTATGTCGACGATTCTGTATCGGCTGAAGCTATTCAACGATTTATAAATAACGGAGCAGAAGTGATTAAAGTTGGCGCACCGTTGGACAACTGGCCGGGTACGATGTGGCGCTTTCTTGCCATTAATGATCCCGAGGTTGAATACGTTATTTTCCGTGATGCAGATTCTATTATTTGTTATCGTGATGCAGCGGCCGTATCCGAATGGATAAAAAGTGGCACACTATTCCACACTATTCGCGACTCAGGCTCGCATACCGCCCTAATTCTTGCGGGTATGTGGGGCGCTAAAGCGGGCGCAGTCCCAGATATGCAGGAAAGGATTCAAAACTTTGTCGACGAGGGCTATCCTTCCAGACATTTTGCCGACCAAGATTTTCTAGAAAAAGAATTGTGGGCCTATATCCGTCAGAATCTGTTTGCACATGACAGATTATTTGATTTCTGTAATGCACACGAAATTCCCGGCGAGTTCTACTCTAATTATCAAATCGCTTTCAGCGAAGGGGTTACCAGCTTTAATGCAACGACTGATTATGAAGACGGCAGTCTGGCAAGATGGACGCTGTACTCCAGTGCTTCACCTTTAGTCAATCCGGACTACTCGCTCAATGTTGTTCCTGAATTTAAAGTCTGCAGTTATGTGACTGAAGTGAAAAATGGAGCGGTTTCAGCATTCTTACCAAAGAGATATGGTAATGCGATTAAAGCAAAACTGGCCAGAATCAACATCGAACAAATCTAATTTGATTTGATTCCTATATCTCATTTCATGAACCCGTTATTTATGAGCAAACACATTCTCCTCGGCATTACCGGCGGTATTGCGGCGTATAAATCTTGCGAACTGGTCAGACTGCTGAAAAAGCAAGGATATTCTGTATCAGTGGTGATGACAGATTCTGCGACAGAATTTGTCTCCCCGCTGACTTTCCAAGCTTTAACCGGCAATCCTGTTTTATCGGATACCTATTCAGGCGCTTCCAATAATGGCATGGCGCACATCAATCTGACGCGCGAAGCCGATGCATTTCTTATTGCACCTGCAACTGCCAATACGATTGCCAAAATTGCCAACGGATTGGCCGACAACCTGCTGACTACTTTGGCCGCAGCCAGAAAATGTCCTTTGGCCGTTGCGCCTGCAATGAATGTCGAAATGTGGAATAACCCTTCCAACCTGCGCAATATTGAGCAACTGGTTTCAGACGGCATTACCGTGTTTTACCCAAACAATGGCGAACAGGCTTGCGGCGAAACAGGTACAGGCAGAATGGTCGAAGCGGTCGATCTGGCAGATTTGCTAGAGGATTTATGGATACCCAAGCTACTGAGCGGTAAAAAAGTTCTGATTACAGCCGGCGCAACGTTTGAAGCCATCGATCCTGTTCGCGGCATTACCAATATTTCCAGCGGACAAATGGGTATGGCTTTAGCGCGTGCCTGCCGTGCTGCCGGAGCGGAGGTCACGCTGATTTACGGTCAAATTCAGACGGCCTTGCCCGCAGGCTTAACTCATTCTGAACAGGCTGTCAGCGCAGAAGCCATGTATCAGGCGGTTCATCGCCATATTCCGAAACAAGATGTCTTTATTTCCGTCGCAGCCGTTGCAGACTATAAAGTCAAAAACAGCAGCAACGAGAAACTGAAGAAAAACGGCAATCAGCCCCCGGTTATCGAACTGACGGAAAATCCGGATATTCTCGCATCCGTTGCAGCCTTGCCTTCTCCACCATTCTGCGTCGGCTTTGCTGCAGAAAGCCATCAGGTTTTGGAATTTGCACGGGCAAAACGTTTGCGCAAAAACGTACCGATGCTGGTGGCCAACCAAGTTTCCGTTTCCATGGGTAAGCCAACCAATCAAATCACCATTATTGATGACCTTGCCGAAACCTCATTTCCAGAAACATCCAAACGCCAAGCAGCAGATGAAATCGTCAAACGCCTGGCTGAATTATTGGCTTAATCAAACAAAACAAAAGGCCGTCTGAAAATTTTTCAGACGGCCTTTGTTCAAACACATTACATTACAAACCCAATTCACGCAGAAAACGAATATCGTCTGCCCAACCGGATTTTACTTTCACCCAAATCTTCAAAAAGACTTTGGTATCAAACAATTTTTCCATATCAAGGCGTGCTTCAGTAGAAATTTTCTTCAATTTCTCCCCACCCTTGCCAATCAAAATCGCCTTTTGGCTGTCTTTATCGACCAACACCGCGATATAAATGCGGAACAGTCCGCTTTCCTCTTCCTCAAACTGCTCCACTTCAACATTCATCGCATACGGCAACTCTTCGCCCAAATAGCGGAACAATTTTTCGCGCACAATTTCCATCGCCAGGAATCGGCTGGATTTATCCGTCACCATATCTTCCGGATACATCGGGATACTTTCCGGCAGATAAGGCTTGAGCAGTTCCAACAGATTGGCAATACGCAGGCCATGTTTTGCGCTGACTGCCTCGCTGGCGGCAAACTCAAACTCTTGGCGTACTTCATTGATAAACGCCTCAAGTGCAAATTTGTCTTTGGCTTTGTCTTTATCAATTTTATTGACCACCAATACCACAGGCGTATGCTTAGGTAACTGCTTCAGCACCACGCGATCGGCATCGGTAAAGCGCATGGCTTCCACCACAAAAACCACCACATCCACGCCGCTCAGCGCTTCGGTTACGTTTTGATTAAGACGGTCATTCAAGGCATTGCGGTGATTGGTTTGAAAACCCGGCGTATCGACAAACACAAATTGCGCCGTGTCGTCGGTGTAAATACCGGTTACACGGTTGCGCGTGGTTTGTGCTTTTTTACTGGTAATACTGATTTTCTGACCGATTAAATGGTTCATCAGCGTGGATTTACCGACATTCGGACGACCCACGATGGCCACAAAGCCGCAACGATAATCGGTCGGGTGTTGCGACTCATTTTGCAAAAAGGTTTCGATATCCATTTATATATGACTTTCTTGATTGTTTCAGACGGCCTTTGCATTTTCTCAAAGGCCGTCTGAAATATTATTTTTTAGATTTTTTCAAAGGAAACTTCTGTTCCAACCATTCTAAGGCTTCACATGCCGCTTTTTGCTCGGCCACTTTCCGACTGCTGCCGCGTGCATTGCAGATGAAACCGAGTTCGCCCAAATCGCAGGAAATCACAAACATCGCATCAGCCGTCTGCTCCGCCTGCTCTTCGATTCGGTATTTCGGCAGAGCAAAGCGGCGTGCCTGCAAGGCTTCCTGCAAAGCAGTTTTACTGTCTTTCTTGCCGATATTCAAATCCGCACGTTTCACGCGTTCCGCAAACAAATGGCGAACCACTTTTTCCGCCGCAGAAAAATCAGCATCAAAACTGACCGCCGCAAACATCGCCTCCATCGCGTCTGCCAAAATCGAAGGCCGTCTGAAACCGCCGCTCTTCAACTCGCCGGCACCCAAATACAAACCGTCGCCGACATTCATTTCCAACGCGATTTCAGCCAATACACCTTCATTCACCAAAGCCGCTCGCATCCGCGACAACTCGCCTTCCGACAATTTCGGAAACGCGTCAAACAACATCCTCGCCACGGAATAGTTCAAAATCGAATCGCCGACAAATTCAAAACGCTCATTGTGTTTGGCATTGTAGCTGCGGTGGGTCAAAGCCTGCTGAAGCAGCTCCATATTGCGGAACTCATAGCCCAGACGCTTTTGAATCGCTCGATGCGCCTGCTGTTTGAGCAAATCAGGTTTCATTCCATACTTTCAAAAAACAGCCCGAAAATACGCCTCATCCGCAGTGAAACAAAATAAAAAGGCTACACCGGCAACTTTTTTATTTTGGCTCATTGTTTCTTGCGTCCCTCAAGCCGATAAACAATCAAAAGCCGTCATGTTCAAACCTGACGGCACTTACCGACATTGTACCATCAAACCGCCCCTGCACACATCCGTGCGGAAAAGCGGCGAATCGTGTAAAATCATGCCAAATCATCTCTTTGTCAACTCCATGAACAAATTTGCCCAAGCATTGGCCGCAGCGCTCGACCGCTGCATCGTCACCAACACCGTCGCCGAACAAGGCGAGCCTGTCGGCTTCCTCTACCGCGAAGCCCCCGTATTTGAAAACGACAGTGGCTGGCGTATTTTCAGCGGCGACGAAACCGACGAATACACCGACAATCCCGACAATTTCAGCATTGTCAGCCTCTCCGCCATTACCGCAGACAATCCCGACATCGCGCCCCTGCTGACTCAGGCAGAAGGCAGCGCGTGGGAATTGAACGAAGACGGCGAGTTCCAAGCCGTTGCCGATTGGCAGCCGCAAGAATAATCCATCCTCATTTCGTTTCAGACGGCCTTCCCTATAACAAGGCCGTCTGAAACCGAGCCGAATCCCTATTTCACCAATATTGAAGGAATCATCATGAACATTATCGAACCCCGCCTCGACGGTACCAACTTGCGCATCGGCATCGTTCAGGCCCGCTTCACCAACGAAATCGGCAGCGAAATGGTCAAAGTTTGTTGCCGCACCTTAAAAGAATTGGGCGTAGCCGAAGACAACATCACACTTGCCACCGTTCCTGGCGCGCTTGAAGTACCTATCGCGCTGATGAACCTCGCTTCATCCGAACAATTCGATGCCCTGATTGCCATCGGCGTTGTCATTCGCGGCGAAACCTACCACTTTGAATTGGTATCCAATGAATCCGGCGCAGGCGTCAGCCGCGTTGCTCTTGATTACAACATCCCGATTGCCAACGCCATCCTGACAACTGAAAACGACGAACAGGCCGTCGCACGTATCGAAGAAAAAGCCTCCGATGCCGCCAAAGTTGCCGTAGAATGTGCCAACTTGGTCAACCATCTTTTGTCAGAACAATACGAAGACGACGAAGAATAAGCTTCTCCCCGTATTGAATACCGCATATTTTCAGACGGCCTCTCAATCATGACATTGAGGCCGTCTGAATCATTCAATATTCAGCCGACAACCATCGGCACCCTCTTCACAAGGAATACCCATGAAAAGCCCACGCCGCCGCGCACGCGAGCTTGCCGTACAAGCCATTTATCAAGCAGGCATCAACAAAACAGCCGCTCCCGAAATCGCCAAAAACATCCGCGAACTGTCCCAAGCGCCCAATATGGATGAAGAGCTGTTCAACAAACTGTTTTTCGGCGCACAAACCCATGCCGAAGAATACATGGAAAAAATCAGCCCCCTGCTTGACCGCGACGAGAAAGACCTCAGCCCTATCGAACGCGCTGTTTTGCTGGTTGCTTGCCATGAGCTGAGCACCATGCCTGAAACCCCCTATCCTGTCATCATCAACGAAGCCATCGAAGTTACCAAAACTTTCGGCGGCACCGACGGCCATAAATTCGTCAACGGCATCCTCGACCAGCTGGCTTCCCGCATCCGCCCTGACGAACCGCGCCGCAAAGGCTAAGATTGACTTCACATTGGGTCAGGATTACCAATCTTTGCCCTGTATAAGCTAATGTGCTTATACAGCCAAACCATCAAAAAGGCCGAGACCTTTGCAAAATTCCTTTCCCCCAAC
>NZ_KV821237.1:0-6116 GCF_001815615.1 Neisseria sp. HMSC075C10 | reverse complement strand
ACCGCATCACCGATGCCCTTCACGTTTTTCAGCTCCTCCACCGATTTGAACGCACCGTTCTTCTGACGGTATTCCACAATCGCTTTCGCCTTAGCCGGGCCGATACCCGGCAAGGCCTCCAGTTCGGCAGAAGACGCGGTATTAATGTTCACGGCGGCCAAAGAGAATGCTGCACAGACGGCGGCAAATGCACCAAATAAAAATTTCTTCATCAGATTTTTTCCCATAACATATTTGATTGAATCAGTCATAAAGTCTACCGAATGGTTTTATCCCACTCTGTAAACACTGTCACATACGCAGATAGGGCAACAGCCCATACCCGCATAAATGCTTACGCCATATTAACGCAAATATCATTTTATTTCAAATATTCTAAACAGTTAACCGTAACTTTCGGTACTTTTGTTCAAGAATAACAACAGAGTTGTCATCCTTTAATTTAAACAACAAGCATGCACGAACACTCAATAGGCATCGGAATGGGTATCGGTTCATCAATATCCTTGCACCCATTACCCTACCTCCTATCGTCAAACCGACAGAACTGACAGGCATGTAAAAAGCCCCCGACATCAGTCGGGGGCTTTGGAATGGGTGTTTGGCGGTGACCTACTTTCACATGGAAGAACCACACTATCATCGGCGCTGAGTCGTTTCACGGTCCTGTTCGGGATGGGAAGGCGTGGGACCAACTCGCTATGGCCGCCAAACTTAAACTGTTACAAATCGGTAAAGCCTTAATCAATTATTTGGTGATGACTGAATCAGTCAGTAAGCTTTTATCTTTGAAGTTCTTCAAATGATAGAGTCAAGCCTCACGAGCAATTAGTATGGGTTAGCTTCACGCGTTACCGCGCTTCCACACCCCACCTATCAACGTCCTGGTCTCGAACGACTCTTTAGTGTGGTTAAACCACAAGGGAAGTCTCATCTTCAGGCGAGTTTCGCGCTTAGATGCTTTCAGCGCTTATCTCTTCCGAACTTAGCTACCCGGCTATGCAACTGGCGTTACAACCGGTACACCAGAGGTTCGTCCACTCCGGTCCTCTCGTACTAGGAGCAGCCCCCGTCAAACTTCCAACGCCCACTGCAGATAGGGACCAAACTGTCTCACGACGTTTTAAACCCAGCTCACGTACCACTTTAAATGGCGAACAGCCATACCCTTGGGACCGACTACAGCCCCAGGATGTGATGAGCCGACATCGAGGTGCCAAACTCCGCCGTCGATATGAACTCTTGGGCGGAATCAGCCTGTTATCCCCGGAGTACCTTTTATCCGTTGAGCGATGGCCCTTCCATACAGAACCACCGGATCACTATGTCCTGCTTTCGCACCTGCTCGACTTGTCGGTCTCGCAGTTAAGCTACCTTTTGCCATTGCACTATCAGTCCGATTTCCGACCGGACCTAGGTAACCTTCGAACTCCTCCGTTACTCTTTGGGAGGAGACCGCCCCAGTCAAACTGCCTACCATGCACGGTCCCCGACCCGGATTACGGGTCTGGGTTAGAACCTCAAAGACACCAGGGTGGTATTTCAAGGACGGCTCCACAGAGACTGGCGTCTCTGCTTCAAAGCCTCCCACCTATCCTACACAAGTGACTTCAAAGTCCAATGCAAAGCTACAGTAAAGGTTCACGGGGTCTTTCCGTCTAGCAGCGGGTAGATTGCATCTTCACAACCACTTCAACTTCGCTGAGTCTCAGGAGGAGACAGTGTGGCCATCGTTACGCCATTCGTGCGGGTCGGAACTTACCCGACAAGGAATTTCGCTACCTTAGGACCGTTATAGTTACGGCCGCCGTTTACTGGGGCTTCGATCCGATGCTTGCACATCTTCAATTAACCTTCCAGCACCGGGCAGGCGTCACACCCTATACGTCCACTTTCGTGTTAGCAGAGTGCTGTGTTTTTAATAAACAGTCGCAGCCACCTATTCTCTGCGACCCTCCAGGGCTTACGGAGCAAGTCCTTAACCTTAGAGGGCATACCTTCTCCCGAAGTTACGGTATCAATTTGCCGAGTTCCTTCTCCTGAGTTCTCTCAAGCGCCTTAGAATTCTCATCCTGCCCACCTGTGTCGGTTTGCGGTACGGTTCAATTCAAACTGAAGCTTAGTGGCTTTTCCTGGAAGCGTGGTATTGGTTACTTCATGTCCGTAGACACTCGTCATCACTTCTCGGTGTTAAGAAGACCCGGATTTGCCTAAGTCTTCCACCTACCGGCTTAAACAAGCTATTCCAACAGCTTGCTAACCTAACCTTCTCCGTCCCCACATCGCATTTGAATCAAGTACAGGAATATTAACCTGTTTCCCATCGACTACGCATTTCTGCCTCGCCTTAGGGGCCGACTCACCCTACGCCGATGAACGTTGCGTAGGAAACCTTGGGCTTTCGGCGAGCGGGCTTTTCACCCGCTTTATCGCTACTCATGTCAACATTCGCACTTCTGATACCTCCAGCACACTTTACAATGCACCTTCATCGGCCTACAGAACGCTCCCCTACCATGCCAGTAAACTGGCATCCGCAGCTTCGGTTATAGATTTGAGCCCCGTTACATCTTCCGCGCAGGACGACTCGACCAGTGAGCTATTACGCTTTCTTTAAATGATGGCTGCTTCTAAGCCAACATCCTGGCTGTCTGGGCCTTCCCACTTCGTTTACCACTTAATCTATCATTTGGGACCTTAGCTGGCGGTCTGGGTTGTTTCCCTCTTGACAACGGACGTTAGCACCCGCTGTCTGTCTCCCGAGGAACCACTTGATGGTATTCTTAGTTTGCCATGGGTTGGTAAGTTGCAATAACCCCCTAGCCATAACAGTGCTTTACCCCCATCAGTGTCTTGCTCGAGGCACTACCTAAATAGTTTTCGGGGAGAACCAGCTATCTCCGAGTTTGTTTAGCCTTTCACCCCTATCCACAGCTCATCCCCGCATTTTGCAACATGCGTGGGTTCGGTCCTCCAGTACCTGTTACGGCACCTTCAACCTGGCCATGGATAGATCACTCGGTTTCGGGTCTACACCCAGCAACTATTCGCCCTATTAAGACTCGGTTTCCCTACGCCTCCCCTATTCGGTTAAGCTCGCTACTGAATGTAAGTCGTTGACCCATTATACAAAAGGTACGCAGTCACACCACAAGGGTGCTCCCACTGTTTGTATGCATCAGGTTTCAGGTTCTATTTCACTCCCCTCCCGGGGTTCTTTTCGCCTTTCCCTCACGGTACTGGTTCACTATCGGTCGATGATGAGTATTTAGCCTTGGAGGATGGTCCCCCCATATTCAGACAGGATTTCACGTGTCCCGCCCTACTTTTCGTACGCTTAGTACCACTATTGAGATTTCGAATACGGGACTATCACCCACTATGGTCAAGCTTCCCAGCTTGTTCTTCTATCTCGACAGTTATCACGTACAGGCTCCTCCGCGTTCGCTCGCCACTACTTGCGGAATCTCGGTTGATTTCTTTTCCTCCGGGTACTTAGATGGTTCAGTTCTCCGGGTTCGCTTCGCTTATCCTATGTATTCAGATAAGGATACCTCCTAAGAGGTGGGTTTCCCCATTCGGACATCGCGGGATCATAGCTTTATTGCCAGCTCCCCCACGCTTTTCGCAGGCTTACACGTCCTTCATCGCCTATCATCGCCAAGGCATCCACCTGATGCACTTATTCACTTGACTCTATCATTTCAAGAACCTCTTTGACTTCGTTTACCTACCCGTTGACTAGGGAAGCAAACTTGAAATTCCTACTTTGATAAAGCTTACTGCTTTGTTGTGTCCTAATCCTGCCTTTTGTGTTTCAGGATTAAGTCGATACAATCATCACCCAAATACTGTGTTTGTTTTCTTTTCTCTTGCGAGAGATTTTTTATCCTTTGCAAAGAACAAAAAATCAAAACAAACTCATTGTCTTTGTTTGTTGATTTCGGCTTTCCAATTTGTTAAAGATCGATGCGTCGATATTTCACTTCGCAAATCAAAATAAGCTGCTAAGTATAGCAGGCTTCCTTTGATTTGTAAAGTTCTTGGTGGAGGCAAACGGGATCGAACCGATGACCCCCTGCTTGCAAAGCAGGTGCTCTACCAACTGAGCTATGCCCCCGTTCTTGGTGGGTCTGGGAGGACTTGAACCTCCGACCCCACGCTTATCAAGCGTGTGCTCTAACCAGCTGAGCTACAAACCCGGATTCTCTTCTTAAGCGAATCTTGTCTTCACTCAAGCTTTTCTCTTCCGCATCTTTATACAGTTTACCGATAAGTGTGAATGCATCAGACCTCTTCTTTCTCTAGAAAGGAGGTGATCCAGCCGCAGGTTCCCCTACGGCTACCTTGTTACGACTTCACCCCAGTCATGAAGCATACCGTGGTAAGCGGGCTCCTTGCGGTTACCCTACCTACTTCTGGTATCCCCCACTCCCATGGTGTGACGGGCGGTGTGTACAAGACCCGGGAACGTATTCACCGCAGTATGCTGACCTGCGATTACTAGCGATTCCGACTTCATGCACTCGAGTTGCAGAGTGCAATCCGGACTACGATCGGTTTTGTGAGATTGGCTCCACCTCGCGGCTTGGCTACCCTCTGTACCGACCATTGTATGACGTGTGAAGCCCTGGTCATAAGGGCCATGAGGACTTGACGTCATCCCCACCTTCCTCCGGCTTGTCACCGGCAGTCTCATTAGAGTGCCCAACTAAATGATGGCAACTAATGACAAGGGTTGCGCTCGTTGCGGGACTTAACCCAACATCTCACGACACGAGCTGACGACAGCCATGCAGCACCTGTGTTACGGCTCCCGAAGGCACTCCTCCGTCTCTGGAGGATTCCGTACATGTCAAGACCAGGTAAGGTTCTTCGCGTTGCATCGAATTAATCCACATCATCCACCGCTTGTGCGGGTCCCCGTCAATTCCTTTGAGTTTTAATCTTGCGACCGTACTCCCCAGGCGGTCAATTTCACGCGTTAGCTACGCTACTAAGCAATCAAGTTGCCCAACAGCTAATTGACATCGTTTAGGGCGTGGACTACCAGGGTATCTAATCCTGTTTGCTACCCACGCTTTCGAGCATGAACGTCAGTGTTATCCCAGGAGGCTGCCTTCGCCATCGGTATTCCTCCACATCTCTACGCATTTCACTGCTACACGTGGAATTCTACCTCCCTCTGACACACTCTAGTCACCCAGTTCAGAACGCAGTTCCCAGGTTGAGCCCGGGGATTTCACATCCTGCTTAAGTAACCGTCTGCGCTCGCTTTACGCCCAGTAATTCCGATTAACGCTCGCACCCTACGTATTACCGCGGCTGCTGGCACGTAGTTAGCCGGTGCTTATTCTTCAGGTACCGTCATCAGCTGTCGATATTAGCAACAGCCTTTTCTTCCCTGACAAAAGTCCTTTACAACCCGAAGGCCTTCTTCAGACACGCGGCATGGCTGGATCAGGCTTGCGCCCATTGTCCAAAATTCCCCACTGCTGCCTCCCGTAGGAGTCTGGGCCGTGTCTCAGTCCCAGTGTGGCGGATCATCCTCTCAGACCCGCTACTGATCGTCGCCTTGGTAGGCCTTTACCCCACCAACTAGCTAATCAGATATCGGCCGCTCGAATAACGCAAGGCCCGAAGGTCCCCTGCTTTCCTCCTCAGAGAATATGCGGTATTAGCTAATCTTTCGATTAGTTATCCCCCATTACTCGGTACGTTCCGATATATTACTCACCCGTTCGCCACTCGCCACCCAAGAAGCAAGCTTCTCTGTGCTGCCGTCCGACTTGCATGTGTAAAGCATGCCGCCAGCGTTCAATCTGAGCCAGGATCAAACTCTTATGTTCAATCTCTAACTTATAACTTCTGGTCTGCTTCAAAGAAACCGACAGGACAATGTCTAAAACATCATCTTGTCTGTCTTTCAAACAGTGTGAGGCCTAATGCACTCACACTTATCGGTAATCTGTTTTTTAAAGAGCGAATCGAATTATACAGTACATTTAGCAAATGTCAACTAAAATTATCGAAAATTTTAACTAACTGTGTTATACTGTCTGCTTCGTTTTCTTCACCGCGTCAGCAGCGAAGAACCGAACTATACGCCTCACAAC
>NZ_KV821236.1:0-16817 GCF_001815615.1 Neisseria sp. HMSC075C10 | reverse complement strand
ACAAAGGCCGTCTGAATGTTTCAGACGGCCTTTGTTTCTAAAATTTAGACATAAATTGGAAAACACCAAACTTTATCAGTCATTTGCTTGACTAAACCCTTGCAATAAAAATATAATTCCAATCTTGTCGACATGGTGTCGGCAAGTATTTAACTCAACAGGACGAGAAAATATGCCAACTATTAACCAATTGGTACGCAAAGGCCGTCAAAAGCCTGTGTACGTAAACAAAGTGCCTGCACTGGAAGCTTGCCCGCAAAAACGTGGCGTGTGCACCCGTGTATACACAACTACCCCTAAAAAACCTAACTCTGCATTGCGTAAAGTATGTAAAGTTCGCCTGACCAACGGTTTTGAAGTAATTTCATACATCGGTGGTGAAGGCCACAACCTGCAAGAGCACAGCGTCGTATTGATTCGCGGCGGTCGTGTAAAAGACTTGCCAGGTGTACGTTACCACACTGTACGCGGTTCTTTGGATACTGCAGGTGTTAAAGACCGTAAACAAGCCCGTTCTAAATACGGTGCTAAGCGTCCTAAATAATTATCGGGACTCAAATAGGCACGTCGGCCGCCTAAGCTGAACAACGGCCGAGTAAGTGAATACTCAATTGGGTATTCATGGGAATTGCCCCAACTGAATAGATTAAAGGAAATTAAAATGCCAAGACGTAGAGAAGTCCCTAAGCGCGACGTACTGCCAGATCCTAAATTCGGCAGCGTTGAGCTGACTAAGTTCATGAACGTATTGATGATTGACGGTAAAAAATCTGTTGCAGAACGTATCGTTTACGGTGCGCTGGAACAAATTGAGAAAAAAACCGGCAAAGTAGCAATCGAAGTATTTAACGAAGCCATTGCAAACGCCAAACCTATCGTGGAAGTGAAAAGCCGCCGTGTAGGTGGTGCAAACTACCAAGTTCCTGTTGAAGTTCGTCCTTCACGTCGTCTGGCTTTGGCAATGCGCTGGGTTCGCGACGCGGCCCGTAAACGTGGTGAGAAATCTATGGACCTGCGTTTGGCAGGCGAATTGATTGATGCGGCTGAAGGTCGTGGCGGTGCGTTGAAAAAACGTGAAGAAGTACACCGCATGGCTGAAGCTAACAAAGCATTCTCTCACTTCCGTTTCTAATATCGAAAGGCTAACAAAATGGCTCGTAAGACCCCTATCAGCCTGTATCGCAATATCGGTATTTCTGCCCATATTGACGCGGGTAAAACAACCACAACAGAACGTATTTTGTTCTATACAGGTTTGACTCATAAATTGGGCGAAGTGCATGACGGCGCGGCTACTACCGACTACATGGAACAAGAGCAAGAGCGTGGTATTACCATTACTTCTGCTGCTGTGACTTCTTATTGGTCCGGTATGGCGAAACAGTTCCCTGAGCACCGTTTCAACATCATCGACACCCCGGGACACGTTGACTTTACCGTAGAGGTAGAGCGTTCTATGCGTGTATTGGACGGCGCAGTAATGGTTTACTGTGCAGTAGGCGGTGTTCAACCTCAATCTGAAACCGTATGGCGTCAAGCTAATAAATACCAAGTACCTCGCTTGGCATTTGTAAACAAAATGGACCGTCAAGGTGCCAACTTCTTCCGCGTTGTTGAGCAAATGAAAACCCGTTTGCGCGCAAACCCAGTACCTATCGTGATTCCGGTTGGTGCGGAAGACAGCTTCAGCGGTGTTGTTGACCTGTTGAAAATGAAATCCATTATTTGGAATGAAGCCGATAAAGGTACAACCTTTACCTATGGCGATATTCCTGCTGAATTGGTTGAGACTGCTGAAGAATGGCGTCAAAACATGATTGAAGCTGCAGCAGAAGCCAGCGAAGAATTGATGGATAAATACTTGGGCGGTGATGAGCTGACTGAAGAAGAAATCGTAGGCGCATTGCGTCAACGTACTTTGGCTGGTGAAATTCAACCAATGTTGTGCGGTTCAGCATTTAAAAACAAAGGTGTTCAACGTATGTTGGATGCAGTTGTAGAATTGCTGCCTGCTCCTACCGACATTCCTCCAGTTCAAGGTGTTAACCCTAACACTGAAGAAGCCGACAGCCGTCAAGCCAGCGATGAAGAGAAATTCTCTGCATTGGCGTTCAAAATGTTGAACGATAAATACGTTGGTCAGTTGACTTTTATCCGCGTTTACTCTGGTGTTGTGAAATCCGGTGATACCGTATTGAACTCAGTAAAAGGTACTCGCGAACGTATCGGTCGTCTGGTGCAAATGACTGCTGCAGACCGTACTGAAATTGAAGAAGTACGCGCTGGTGATATTGCAGCTGCGATCGGTCTTAAAGACGTTACCACTGGTGAAACCCTGTGTGCTGAAAGCGCACCAATCATCTTGGAACGCATGGAATTCCCTGAGCCGGTAATTCACATTGCTGTTGAACCAAAAACCAAAGCCGACCAAGAGAAAATGGGTATCGCCCTGAACCGTCTGGCGAAAGAAGACCCTTCTTTCCGCGTTCGTACAGACGAAGAATCCGGTCAAACCATTATTTCCGGTATGGGTGAATTGCACTTGGAAATTATTGTTGATCGTATGAAACGCGAATTCGGTGTGGAAGCTAACATTGGTGCGCCTCAAGTTGCATACCGTGAAACTATCCGCAAAGAAGTTGAAGCTGAATACAAACACGCTAAACAATCCGGTGGTAAAGGTCAATACGGTCACGTTGTGATCAAAATGGAACCTATGGAGCCGGGTGGTGCAGGTTACGAATTTATCGACGAAATTAAAGGTGGTGTGATTCCTCGCGAATTCATTCCGTCTGTCGATAAAGGTATCCGCGATACCCTGCCTAACGGTATCGTTGCAGGTTACCCAGTAGTTGACGTACGCGTACGTTTGATCTTCGGTTCTTCACACGACGTTGACTCCTCTCAACTGGCGTTCGAATTGGCTGCTTCTCAAGCCTTTAAAGAAGGTATGCGTAAAGCCAATCCTGCTCTGCTTGAGCCAATCATGGCAGTTGAAGTGGAAACCCCTGAAGAATACATGGGTGACGTAATGGGCGACTTGAACCGTCGTCGTGGCGTTGTATTGGGTATGGATGATGACGGTATCGGCGGTAAAAAAGTCCGTGCCGAAGTACCTCTGGCAGAAATGTTCGGTTACTCAACCGACCTGCGTTCTGCAACCCAAGGTCGCGCTACTTACTCCATGGAGTTCAAAAAATACGCTGAAGCTCCTGCTCACGTAGCTGCTGCTGTAACTGAAGCCCGCAAAGGCTAATCAGAAAAGACCGTCTGAAACTGAAAATAAATTTTCAGACGGCCATTGTTCTTTAATCGATCTTTATATGTAAAGGAATTAGCTCATGGCTAAGGAAAAATTTGAACGTAGCAAACCGCACGTAAACGTTGGCACCATCGGTCACGTTGACCATGGTAAAACCACTCTGACTGCTGCTTTGACTACTATTTTGGCTAAAAAATTCGGTGGCGCTGCAAAAGCTTACGACCAAATCGACAACGCTCCTGAAGAAAAAGCTCGTGGTATTACCATTAATACCTCACACGTAGAATACGAAACTGAAACCCGTCACTACGCACACGTAGACTGCCCGGGCCACGCCGACTACGTTAAAAACATGATTACCGGTGCTGCCCAAATGGACGGCGCGATCTTGGTATGTTCTGCCGCTGACGGTCCTATGCCTCAAACTCGCGAACACATCCTGTTGGCTCGCCAAGTAGGTGTACCTTACATCATCGTATTCATGAACAAATGCGACATGGTTGACGATGCCGAGCTGTTGGAACTGGTTGAAATGGAAATCCGTGACTTGTTGTCAAGCTACGACTTCCCTGGCGACGACTGCCCAATCGTACAAGGTTCTGCACTGAAAGCTTTGGAAGGTGATGCTGCTTACGAAGAAAAAATCTTCGAATTGGCTGCTGCCTTGGACAGCTACATCCCAACACCTGAGCGTGCTGTGGACAAACCTTTCTTGTTGCCTATCGAAGACGTATTCTCTATCTCCGGCCGTGGTACAGTAGTAACCGGTCGTGTAGAGCGCGGTATCATCCACGTTGGTGACGAGATCGAAATCGTAGGTTTGAAAGAAACCCAAAAAACCACTTGCACCGGCGTTGAAATGTTCCGCAAACTGCTGGACGAAGGTCAAGCGGGTGACAACGTAGGCGTATTGCTGCGTGGTACTAAACGTGAAGACGTAGAGCGTGGTCAAGTATTGGCTAAACCAGGTACTATCACTCCTCACACCAAATTCAAAGCAGAAGTATACGTACTGAGCAAAGAAGAGGGTGGTCGTCACACTCCATTCTTCGCTAACTACCGTCCACAATTCTACTTCCGTACTACTGACGTAACTGGTGCAGTTACTTTGGAAGAAGGCGTAGAAATGGTAATGCCGGGTGAGAACGTAACCATTACTGTAGAACTGATTGCGCCTATTGCTATGGAAGAAGGTCTGCGCTTTGCGATTCGCGAAGGTGGTCGTACCGTAGGTGCGGGTGTGGTTTCTTCTGTAATCGCTTAAGTTTAGAGGCCAATAGCTCAATTGGTAGAGTATCGGTCTCCAAAACCGAGGGTTGGGGGTTCGAGACCCTCTTGGCCTGCCAAATAAAAAATTAACCGGCCTTGTGCCGGTTAATTTTTTTGTACTTAAGTTTTAAGATTATTTGGAATTAATTAATGGATCAATGCCACTATCTAAAATGAAGGCGGGTGGGGTATTGATAAGTGAGTAAAGATGACAGAACATCCGTCTGGACGCAAAGAAGACCATCAGAAAAAGGAAGTCGTGGTAAGTCATAAGCCGGCTCCTGAAAAGAAAGAAGGTCTGTTTGCATATTTTAAGAGCTCTTGGACTGAGTTTAAGAAGGTAGTTTGGCCAAGTCGTGATGAAGCGGTCAAAATGACTGTATTCGTGATTATCTTCGTTGCAGTTTTAGCAGCCTTCATTTATGCGGCAGATACAATTATTTCATGGTTGTTTTTTGATGTTTTATTAAATAGGAAAGGGTAAAGATGTCAAAGCGTTGGTATGTGGTACAGGCCTATTCCGGTTTCGAGAAAAATGTTCAAAAAACATTGAGAGAGCGTATTGCTCGTGAAAACATGGAAGAATATTTCGGTCAGATTCTCGTTCCTGTAGAGGAAGTGGTAGATATCAAGAATGGCCGAAAAACCATCAGTGAGCGTAAATTCTATCCAGGCTATGTGTTGGTTGAAATGGAAATGACCGATGATTCATGGCATTTGGTTAAGAGTACCCCTCGAGTAAATGGCTTTGTAGGTGGTAGCGGAAATCGTCCAATCCCAATTTCTCAAAAAGATGCAGATGCTATTTTGCAACAAGCCAAAACAGGTGTTGAGAAGCCAAAACCAAAAGTTGAATTCGAAGTGGGTCAGCAGGTTCGTGTGAATGAAGGTCCATTTGCTGATTTCAATGGAATTGTTGATGAAGTTAACTACGAGCGTAATAGACTGCGTGTTTCAGTTCAAATTTTTGGTCGGGAAACACCGGTTGAATTAGAGTTCGGTCAGGTTGAAAAGATTTAAGTGGTTTAATTCGCTTGAAAATTTTTTTTTAAGCAGATATAATCGCAAATTCTGTTTGGGAAGCGGAATGGTTCCGCGTTATACCCGTTTTTAGGAGTCCTTAAGTGGCAAAGAAAATTATCGGCTACATCAAACTGCAAATTCCTGCAGGTAAAGCCAATCCATCTCCCCCAGTTGGTCCTGCTTTGGGTCAGCGTGGTTTGAACATCATGGAATTCTGTAAAGCATTTAATGCTGCAACCCAAGGTATGGAACCTGGTTTGCCAATTCCAGTCGTGATTACTGCATTTGCAGATAAATCATTTACATTTGTGATGAAAACTCCACCAGCTTCTATCTTGTTGAAAAAAGCTGCTGGTCTGCAAAAAGGTAGTTCTAATCCTCTGACTAACAAAGTGGGTAAATTGACCCGCGCTCAGTTGGAAGAAATTGCTAAAACTAAAGAGCCTGATTTGACTGCTGCTGACTTGGATGCGGCTGTTCGTACTATCGCAGGTTCTGCTCGCTCAATGGGCTTGGACGTGGAGGGTGTTGTATAATGGCTAAAGTATCTAAACGCTTGAAAGCTCTGCGCTCTTCTGTTGAAGCTAACAAACTGTACGCAATCGACGAAGCAATTGCTTTGGTTAAAAAAGCTGCTACTGCTAAATTTGACGAGTCTGTTGATGTATCTTTCAACTTGGGCGTTGATCCTCGTAAATCTGACCAAGTTATCCGTGGTTCAGTCGTTCTGCCTAAAGGTACCGGTAAAACAACTCGCGTAGCTGTATTTACTCAAGGTGCAAATGCAGATGCTGCTAAAGAAGCTGGTGCAGATATTGTCGGTTTTGAAGATCTGGCCGCTGAAATCAAAGCTGGTAACCTGAACTTTGACGTTGTTATTGCTTCTCCTGATGCAATGCGTATCGTTGGTCAATTGGGTACCATCTTGGGTCCTCGTGGTTTGATGCCAAACCCTAAAGTAGGTACTGTTACTCCTAACGTTGCTGAAGCAGTTAAAAATGCAAAAGCAGGTCAAGTACAATACCGTACAGATAAAGCCGGTATCGTTCATGCAACTATCGGTCGTGCTTCTTTCGCTGAAGCTGACTTGAAAGAAAACTTCAATGCGCTGCTGGATGCTATCGTTAAAGCCAAACCTGCTGCTGCAAAAGGCCAGTACCTGAAAAAAGTTGCTGTATCCAGCACTATGGGTTTGGGTGTTCGCGTTGATACTGCAAGCGTGAACAACTAAGAAATTTTCAGGTGATCCGGTTTTCTGGATTACCTGAATTTGGGCTACTTAAAATTAAGTAGATGTCCAAGACCGTAGGGATCGTAAGATTTAATCGTAACTGCCCTACGCAGACGGTAGTCCTGAAACACATTGCAAGATTGCTTGTAAGATGTCTTTTTAGGTTACCGCGCTGGTGGGATATCATTTCGGTATCCTGTTTATAAACAGTGGGAGGTAGACCTTGAGTCTCAATATTGAAACCAAGAAAGTGGCCGTAGAGGAAATTAGCGCAGCAATTGCTAACGCTCAAACTCTCGTAGTCGCTGAATATCGCGGTATCAGTGTTTCCAGCATGACTGAGCTTCGTGCAAATGCACGTAAAGAAGGCGTTTACTTGCGCGTTCTGAAAAATACTCTGGCTCGTCGTGCAGTAGAGGGTACTTCATTCGCAGATTTGGCCGATCAAATGGTTGGTCCATTGGTTTATGCTGCTTCTGAAGATGCTGTTGCTGCTGCTAAAGTGCTGCACCAATTCGCGAAAAAAGATGACAAAATTATCATTAAAGCCGGTTCTTACAATGGCGAAGTAATGGATGCTGCTCAGGTTGCTGAGTTGGCTTCTATTCCAAGCCGCGAAGAGCTGTTGTCCAAACTGTTGTTCGTTATGCAAGCTCCTGTATCAGGCTTTGCACGTGGTTTGGCTGCTTTGGCAGAGAAAAAAGCTGGCGAAGAAGCCGCTTAATCGATTTTGTTTCATTTAATCAATTATTTTTTAATACAATATTTGGAGTATAAATAGCATGGCTATTACTAAAGAAGACATTTTGGAAGCCGTTGGTTCTTTGACCGTAATGGAATTGAACGACCTGGTTAAAGCTTTTGAAGAAAAATTTGGTGTTTCTGCTGCTGCAGTTGCAGTTGCAGGCCCTGCAGGTGCTGGTGCAGCTGCTGCTGAAGAAAAAACTGAATTTGACGTAGTATTGGCTTCTGCCGGTGATCAAAAAGTTGGCGTGATTAAAGTTGTCCGCGCTCTCACTGGCTTGGGTCTGAAAGAAGCTAAAGACATCGTTGACGGTGCACCTAAAACTCTGAAAGAAGGTGTTTCTAAAGCTGAAGCTGAAGACATCCAAAAACAACTGGAAGAAGCCGGCGCTAAAGTCGAAATCAAATAATTTGATGCTTCCTATGAAGGCTGGCAGTTTTCTGCCAGCCTTATTTTACTTCTTAAAATAAGCATCAGGCATTGTTTACATTTATTTGCATAGCCTTTATAAAATCATTGCAAATAAATGTAAATATCAGATTGATGCATGCCGTTGTTTCAGACGGCCTATTATTTAAAATTGCTTTTCGGAGTGTATATGAGCTATTCGTTTACCGAGAAAAAACGTATCCGTAAGAGTTTTGCAAAGCGAGAGAATGTCTTAGATGTTCCTTTCCTGCTGGCAACCCAAATTGATTCTTATGCGAAATTTTTGCAGCTGGAAAATGCTTTTGACCAACGTACTGATGATGGTCTGCAAGCGGCATTTAATTCTATTTTCCCGATTGTGAGCCATAATGGTTATGCGCGCTTGGAGTTTGTGCATTACACATTGGGCGAGCCTTTGTTCGATATTCCTGAATGCCAATTGCGCGGCATTACTTATGCGGCCCCATTGCGTGCTCGTATCCGTTTGGTGATTTTGGATAAAGAAGCATCTAAGCCGACAGTAAAAGAAGTTCGTGAAAACGAAGTGTATATGGGCGAAATCCCATTGATGACGCCAAGTGGCTCTTTTGTTATCAATGGTACTGAGCGTGTGATTGTTTCCCAGCTGCACCGTTCTCCTGGCGTGTTCTTTGAGCATGACCGTGGTAAAACACATTCTTCCGGTAAGTTGTTGTTCTCTGCTCGTATTATTCCTTACCGTGGTTCATGGTTGGATTTCGAATTTGATCCAAAAGATTTGCTGTATTTCCGTATCGACCGTCGCCGTAAAATGCCGGTTACGATTTTGTTGAAAGCTTTAGGCTACAACAATGAACAAATTTTGGATATTTTCTACGACAAAGAAACTTTCTATTTGTCTTCAAACGGTGTTCAAACTGATCTGGTTGCAGGCCGTCTGAAAGGTGAAACTGCCAAAGTTGATATCTTGGATAAAGAAGGCAATGTACTGGTCGCCAAAGGTAAACGCATTACTGCGAAAAATATCCGTGATATTACCAATGCAGGCTTGACTCGTCTGGATGTAGAGCCAGAAAGCCTGTTGGGTAAAGCATTGGCTGCTGACCTGATTGATCCGGAAACTGGCGAAGTATTGGCTTCTGCTAACGATGAAATTACAGAAGAACTGTTGGCCAAGCTTGATATCCATGGCGTAAAAGAAATTACGACCCTTTATATCAATGAATTGGATCAAGGCGGCTACATCTCCAGCACTCTGCGTACAGACGAAACTGCTGATCAGCAAGCTGCACGCGTAGCGATTTATCGCATGATGCGTCCTGGCGAACCGCCTACCGAAGAAGCTGTTGAGCAGCTCTTCAACCGCTTGTTCTTCAGTGAAGACAGCTATGATTTGTCTCGCGTAGGCCGTATGAAATTTAATACGCGCACATACGAGCAAAAACTGTCTGAAGCACAACAAAACTCTTGGTATGGCCGTTTGTTGAATGAAACTTTGGCCGGTACAGCTGAAAAAGGCGGTTACGTTCTGAGCGTTGAAGACATTGTTGCTTCTATTGCGACATTGGTTGAACTGCGTAATGGTCATGGCGAAGTAGACGATATCGACCACTTGGGCAATCGTCGTGTTCGTTCTGTGGGTGAGTTGACTGAAAACCAATTCCGCAGCGGTTTGGCTCGTGTAGAACGTGCAGTTAAAGAGCGTTTGAACCAAGCAGAATCTGAGAACTTGATGCCGCATGACTTGATCAATGCAAAACCTGTTTCTGCCGCGATTAAAGAATTCTTCGGCTCTAGCCAATTGAGCCAATTTATGGATCAGACTAACCCATTGTCTGAAGTAACCCATAAGCGCCGTGTATCTGCATTGGGCCCGGGCGGTTTGACTCGTGAACGTGCAGGCTTTGAGGTGCGAGACGTACATCCGACCCACTATGGCCGTGTATGTCCTATTGAAACACCTGAGGGTCCAAACATTGGTTTGATCAACTCATTGTCCGTTTATGCGCGTACCAATGATTATGGCTTCTTGGAAACGCCTTACCGTCGTGTTGTCGATGGCAAAGTAACTGAAGAAATCGATTACTTGTCTGCTATCGAAGAAGGTCGTTATGTGATTGCACAGGCGAATGCCGATTTGGACAAAGACGGTAATTTGATTGGCGACTTGGTTACTTGTCGTGAAAAAGGCGAAACTATTATGGCAACGCCTGACCGCGTTCAATATATGGACGTGGCAACCGGTCAAGTGGTATCCGTTGCAGCATCTTTGATTCCATTCTTGGAACATGATGACGCGAACCGTGCATTGATGGGTGCCAACATGCAACGTCAGGCCGTACCGTGCCTGCGTCCTGAAAAACCAATGGTTGGTACCGGTATCGAACGCTCTGTTGCCGTTGACTCTGCAACTGCAATCGTTGCCCGCCGCGGCGGTGTGGTTGAGTATGTAGATGCCAACCGCGTCGTAGTTCGTGTTCATGATGATGAAGCGACTGCCGGTGAAGTGGGTGTCGATATTTACAACTTGGTTAAATTCACCCGTTCCAACCAGTCTACCAACATCAACCAACGTCCGGCCGTAAAAGCAGGCGATGTGTTGCAACGTGGTGACTTGGTGGCCGACGGTGCATCTACCGACTTGGGCGAGTTGGCTTTGGGTCAAAACATGACCATCGCCTTCATGCCATGGAACGGTTACAACTACGAAGACTCGATTCTGATTTCAGAAAAAGTGGCTGCGGACGATCGTTATACTTCGATTCACATTGAAGAACTGAACGTTGTTGCACGTGACACTAAACTGGGTGCGGAAGACATTACCCGCGATATTCCGAACTTGTCTGAGCGTATGCAAAGCCGTTTGGATGAATCCGGTATCGTATATATCGGTGCAGAAGTAGAAGCCGGTGACGTCTTGGTAGGTAAAGTAACGCCTAAAGGCGAAACCCAACTGACTCCTGAAGAAAAACTGCTGCGTGCCATTTTCGGTGAAAAAGCATCTGACGTAAAAGATACTTCATTGCGTATGCCTACTGGCATGAGCGGTACCGTTATCGACGTTCAAGTCTTTACTCGTGAAGGTATCCAACGCGACAAACGTGCTCAATCCATTATTGATTCTGAATTGAAACGTTACCGTCAAGATTTGGGCGATCAATTGCGTATTTTCGATAATGACGCATTCGACCGTATCGAGCGTATGATTGTTGGTCAAAAAGCCAATGGTGGTCCGATGAAGCTGGCTAAAGGCAGTGAAATCACTACCGAATATCTGGCAAGCCTGTCCAGCAAACATGATTGGTTTGACATCCGTCTGGCTGACGAAGATTTGGCCAAACAGTTGGAACTGATTAAATTGAGCCTGCAACAAAAACGTGAAGAAGCGGATGAGTTGTATGAGATCAAGAAGAAAAAACTGACCCAAGGCGACGAGCTGCAACCGGGCGTACAAAAAATGGTGAAAGTATTTATCGCCATCAAACGCCGTCTGCAAGCCGGTGACAAAATGGCGGGTCGCCACGGTAACAAAGGTGTGGTATCACGCATTCTGCCGGTGGAAGATATGCCTTACATGGCTGACGGCCGTCCAGTAGACATCGTACTGAACCCATTGGGCGTACCTTCCCGTATGAACATCGGTCAGATTTTGGAAGTTCACTTGGGTTGGGCGGCAAAAGGTATCGGCGAACGCATCGACCGTATGCTGAAAGAGCAACGCAAAGCCAGCGAGCTGCGTGAATTCTTGAACAAGCTCTACAACGGTAGCGGTAAGAAAGAAGATTTGGACAGCCTGACAGATGAGGAAATCATCGAATTGGCTTCCAACCTGCGTAAAGGCGCATCTTTCGCCTCTCCTGTATTCGACGGTGCAAAAGAGTCTGAAATCCGCGAAATGTTGAACTTGGCTTACCCAAGTGAAGATCCTGAGGTTGAGAAACTGGGCTTCAACGATAGTAAAACTCAAATTACGCTGTATGACGGCCGTTCAGGTGAAGCATTTGACCGCAAGGTTACAGTCGGTGTGATGCACTATCTGAAACTGCACCACTTGGTTGACGAAAAAATGCATGCCCGCTCTACCGGTCCATACAGTTTGGTTACCCAGCAGCCTCTGGGTGGTAAAGCTCAGTTCGGTGGCCAACGTTTCGGTGAGATGGAGGTTTGGGCATTGGAAGCATACGGTGCGGCATATACGCTGCAAGAGATGCTGACTGTGAAGTCTGACGACGTGAACGGCCGTACCAAAATGTACGAGAACATCGTCAAAGGCGAACACAAAATCGATGCCGGTATGCCTGAATCCTTCAACGTATTGGTTAAAGAGATTCGCTCACTGGGCTTGGATATCGATTTGGAACGTTACTAAACAGAAGTTTTCAGACGGCCTTTTAAGGTCGTCTGAAAAAGCGGTTTCAGAATAAGAATGAAGCAATCGGCATTTAGGCCGTCTGAAATCAAAAGTACCGTTTCCCAATATCGAAAATCCGCCATGCGGTAAAAATACTTCCTTCAAGGAGCAAAAATGAATTTGTTGAACTTATTTAATCCGTTGCAAACTGCCGGCATGGAAGAAGAGTTTGATGCCATCAAAATCGGTATTGCCTCTCCCGAAACCATCCGCTCATGGTCTTATGGCGAAGTTAAAAAACCTGAAACCATCAACTACCGTACGTTCAAACCTGAGCGCGACGGTTTGTTCTGCGCCAAAATC
Source organism: Neisseria sp. HMSC075C10 (assembly GCF_001815615.1). Classification (NCBI taxonomy): domain Bacteria; kingdom Pseudomonadati; phylum Pseudomonadota; class Betaproteobacteria; order Neisseriales; family Neisseriaceae; genus Neisseria; species Neisseria sp. HMSC075C10. The sequence goes on along the minus strand of NZ_KV821236.1, from coordinate 4,165 downwards.
TTTGGCCCGGTCAAAGATTATGAATGTTTGTGCGGTAAATACAAACGCTTGAAATTTAAAGGCGTAACCTGTGAAAAATGTGGCGTAGAAGTGACCTTGTCTAAAGTACGCCGCGAACGCATGGGCCACATTGAATTGGCTGCACCAGTTGCCCACATTTGGTTCTTGAAATCCCTGCCTTCCCGCTTGGGTATGGTACTGGACATGACTTTGCGCGATATCGAACGCGTATTGTACTTTGAAGCATTTGTGGTAACCGATCCCGGCATGACTCCGCTGCAACGTCGTCAATTGCTGACAGAAGACGATTACTACAACAAATTGGACGAATACGGCGACGACTTCGATGCCAAAATGGGTGCAGAAGGTATCCGCGAATTGCTGCGTACCTTGGATGTAGCAGGCGAAATCGAAATCCTGCGTCAAGAGCTGGAATCTACCGGCTCTGACACCAAAATTAAAAAAATCGCTAAACGTTTGAAAGTATTGGAAGCCTTCCACCGTTCCGGTATGAAACTGGAATGGATGATTATGGATGTGCTGCCGGTATTGCCACCTGATTTGCGTCCGTTGGTTCCATTGGATGGCGGTCGTTTTGCCACTTCCGATTTGAACGATTTGTATCGTCGCGTTATTAACCGTAACAACCGTCTGAAACGTCTGTTGGAACTGCATGCTCCTGACATCATCGTTCGTAACGAAAAACGTATGTTGCAAGAAGCAGTTGACTCCCTGTTGGATAATGGCCGTCGCGGTAAAGCCATGACCGGTGCCAACAAACGTCCGCTGAAATCATTGGCTGACATGATTAAAGGTAAAGGCGGCCGCTTCCGTCAAAACCTGCTGGGTAAGCGTGTGGACTACTCCGGTCGTTCAGTGATTACCGTAGGCCCATACCTGCGTCTGCACCAATGTGGTCTGCCGAAAAAAATGGCGTTGGAGTTGTTCAAACCATTCATTTTCCATAAATTGGAAAAACAAGGTTTGGCTTCTACCGTTAAAGCTGCGAAAAAACTGGTAGAACAAGAAGTACCTGAAGTATGGGATATCTTGGAAGAAGTAATCCGCGAACATCCGATTATGCTGAACCGTGCGCCAACCCTGCACCGTTTGGGTATTCAAGCGTTCGAACCTATCCTGATTGAAGGTAAAGCGATTCAGTTGCACCCATTGGTGTGTGCCGCATTTAACGCCGACTTTGACGGTGACCAAATGGCTGTACACGTTCCATTGAGCTTGGAAGCACAAATGGAGGCACGCACGCTGATGCTGGCTTCAAACAACGTATTGTCTCCAGCCAACGGCGAACCAATCATCGTACCTTCTCAAGATATCGTATTGGGTCTGTACTACATGACCCGCGACCGTATCAATGCCAAAGGCGAAGGCAGCCTGTTTGCCGATGTGAAAGAAGTGCATCGTGCATACCATACCAAACAGGTTGAACTGGGTACGAAAATTACCGTACGTCTGCGCGAATGGGTGAAAAACGAAGCAGGTGAGTTTGAGCCTGTCGTTAACCGTTACGAAACAACCGTCGGCCGTGCATTGTTGAGCGAAATCTTGCCTAAAGGCCTGCCGTTCGAGTACATTAACAAAGCGCTGAAGAAAAAAGAAATTTCTAAACTGATTAACGCATCATTCCGTCTGTGCGGCCTGCGTGAAACTGTTATTTTCGCCGACCACCTGATGTATACCGGTTTCGGTTTTGCGGCTAAAGGCGGTATTTCCATTGCGGTTGACGATATGGAAATACCGAAAGAAAAAGCAGCCTTGCTGGCCGAGGCTAATGCCGAAGTTAAAGAAATCGAAGACCAATACCGTCAAGGTTTGGTAACCAATGGTGAACGTTACAACAAAGTAGTCGATATTTGGGGACGTGCCGGCGATAAGATCGCTAAAGCGATGATGGACAACCTGTCTAAACAAAAAGTTATCGACCGTGACGGCAACGAAGTTGATCAAGAGTCCTTCAACTCTATTTACATGATGGCCGACTCTGGTGCCCGTGGTTCTGCGGCTCAGATTAAACAGTTGTCCGGTATGCGTGGTTTGATGGCCAAACCTGACGGCTCTATTATCGAAACGCCGATTACCTCTAACTTCCGCGAAGGTTTGACCGTATTGCAATACTTTATTGCTACCCACGGTGCGCGTAAAGGTTTGGCGGATACCGCGTTGAAAACGGCAAACTCTGGTTACCTGACCCGTCGTCTGGTAGACGTAACTCAAGACTTGGTCGTTGTTGAAGATGATTGCGGTACTTCAGACGGCTTTGTCATGAAAGCAGTAGTACAAGGCGGTGATGTAATTGAAGCTTTGCGTGAGCGTATTTTGGGTCGCGTTACTGCTTCTGATGTTGTCGATCCTTCAACTGGCGAGACTTTGGTTGAAGCCGGTACATTGTTGACCGAGAAACTGGTAGATATGATCGACCAATCCGGTGTCGATGAAGTCAAAGTCCGTACGCCAATTACTTGTAAAACCCGTCATGGTTTGTGTGCACACTGTTATGGCCGCGACTTGGCGCGCGGTAAACTGGTTAACGCTGGTGAAGCTGTAGGTGTAATTGCTGCACAATCTATTGGTGAGCCAGGTACTCAGCTGACCATGCGTACGTTCCACATCGGTGGTGCGGCATCTCGTGCGGCAGCAGCCAGCCAAGTGGAAGCCAAATCCAATGGTACAGCTCGTTTCAGCAGCCAAATGCGTTACGTTGCCAACAACAAAGGCGAATTGGTTGTCATTGGCCGCTCTTGTGAAGTAGTGATTCACGACGATATCGGTCGCGAACGTGAACGTCACAAAGTACCTTACGGTGCAATCCTGCTGGTACAAGACGGCGAAGCCATTAAAGCCGGTCAAACTTTGGCAACTTGGGATCCGCATACCCGTCCGATGATTACCGAACACGCAGGTATGGTGAAATTCGAGAACGTGGAAGAGGGTGTTACCGTTGCGAAACAAACTGACGATGTAACCGGTTTGTCTACTCTGGTAGTGATTGACGGCAAACGTCGTTCTTCTAGTGCTTCTAAACTGTTGCGTCCGACTGTCAAACTGTTGGATGAAAATGGTCTGGAAATTTGCATTCCTGGTACGACTACCCCAGTTTCTATGGCATTCCCGGTCGGTGCGGTGATTACCATCCGTGAAGGTCAGGAAGTCGGTAAGGGTGATGTGTTGGCGCGTATTCCACAAGCGTCTTCTAAAACCCGCGATATTACCGGTGGTCTGCCACGCGTAGCCGAATTGTTTGAAGCACGCGTGCCGAAAGATGCCGGCATGTTGGCTGAAATTACCGGTACCGTTTCCTTCGGTAAAGAAACCAAAGGTAAACAGCGCCTGATTATTACCGACGTAGACGGTGTAGCATACGAAACCCTGATTTCTAAAGAGAAACAGATTTTGGTACACGACGGTCAAGTGGTAAACCGCGGTGAAACCATCGTGGACGGTGCTGTAGATCCACATGACATTCTGCGTCTGCAAGGTATCGAAGCATTGGCTCGCTACATTGTCCAAGAGGTACAAGAGGTTTACCGCCTACAAGGTGTGAAGATTTCCGATAAACACATCGAAGTCATCATCCGCCAAATGCTGCGTCGAGTGAACATTGTTGATTCCGGTGATACAGAGTTCATTACTGGCGAACAAGTTGAGCGTGGCGATGTGATGCTTGCCAATGAAAAAGCCATGGCTGAAGACAAAGAGCCGGCACGTTACGAAAACGTGTTGCTGGGTATTACCAAAGCCTCCTTGTCTACAGACAGTTTCATTTCTGCGGCATCGTTCCAAGAAACAACCCGCGTCTTGACAGAGGCCGCTATTATGGGCAAACAAGACGAACTGCGCGGTTTGAAAGAGAACGTGATTGTCGGTCGTTTGATTCCTGCCGGTACAGGTTTGACCTACCACCGCAGCCGCCATCAACAATGGCAGCAAGCCGATCAAGAAGTTTCTGAAACCGAAGCTTCAGACGAATAATCCCGAGCGATTATTGTGAAAATAAAACCGCAAGCCAGTCTTGCGGTTTTATTTTTTAGAGGACTTAAAAGAGGGTAGAGATTAAGGCCGTCTGAATAAATAAGGAAAGCAATGGAGAAAAAATAAGTAGAGAACCATATTTAAAATGACAAAGGCCGTCTGAATGTTTCAGACGGCC
>NZ_KV821235.1:0-676 GCF_001815615.1 Neisseria sp. HMSC075C10 | reverse complement strand
GAAGCCTTCGTTAGCTTCTTTTTGCTCTTCCAATGCTGCTTTATTAGCATTTACATCTGCGCTGATGGCGTTAACAACTTCTGCAGTTTTTACCAATGCTTCGCTGTTGTCGTTGACGGTTTCAGTCAAGTCACCCAATGCCTCATCGTGTGCAGCTACAACTTCTTTCAAACCCAATCCGCCAAAGCCGTCAGCTTCAACATCTGCTTGTGTAGCTTTACGGACGGTTTTGCTGCCATCTTCATTAGTAGCGACGAAGTTGCTGCCGGCAGCAAAGCCATTAACTGCCTGCTCCAGCTCCTTAGTTTTCAACAACAGGTCTGAGCTATCAGCCGCGCCCGCTGCGCTGCTTATCACAGCTGCCGCAATAGCCATACTCAATGCTTTAACGTTGAATTTTTTCATGTTTTTTACCTTTTTGTGGTGGGTGTAAGGACGTTATTCAAGCTTCTCTTTCCCCGTAAACTGAAAAAGGGACACCGCATGGTCTTAACGGTGATAGTCACTTGAAGAAAGTTGCACCCTCCATTGTAAAAAAATGAAATTTAAATGCAAGTATTCTGTATAGATTTTTCACATATCATGAAAATATGTTGTACATATACATCATTCAGATAAGATGCAAGGAGCACAAAAAATAACGCAAATAGAGACCTTTGCAAAATTCCCCAAAATC
>NZ_KV821234.1:41630-69617 GCF_001815615.1 Neisseria sp. HMSC075C10 | reverse complement strand
TTGGGGAATTTTGCAAAGGTCTCGGCCTTTTTGTTTTTGAATATTGTAAGTAATTGTAGAATTAAGAGAAATTGGAATTGATAGACTAAAATACTAGCATTATGAATTTAACATAATATAAATTATGCGAACTTAGACTAGCATGATGCAATAGTCTTTTCTACAAATTATGGCCATAACCAAGCCCATGTGCTTCGGCCTTCTCCTTGCAGTAAAACTAAAGTTCGGCAAGCTGAAGCTGTGTTCATGCATTCGAAGCCGATGCCGTAGGCTGATAAAACTGCAGCAATTTTGGGATGCAGAAATTTTTGTTTTGCTCCTGTACCTATGATAATGACTTCTGGACGGTTTTCTGCTGTTTTAATTGCTGATATAAAAATTTGTTCATTTAATTCTTCGATGGTTGTTTGAGGAATGATGCTCACTTTGCCATTTTGCCAGCAAATGGGTTCTGAGTATGTTTGTTCACCGATTTGCAATATGCCTTGTGAGGATGAAAAAAATGATGTGGCTTCATCGATATGGTTTTCTGTGATTTTCATGGCAATTCCTGTTTTTATGGTAGAACGATTTTCAGACGGCCTTGGGAAACTTGCAAAAAAAGGTGCAAAATCAAGCAATATCAGGTAGGATTCAACGTTTGACCTTGTGCATTGATGCTTTGCTCTGAATTTACGATTGCAAGCGATTATAACAAGCCTTGGTTTTTCGTGATTATTTTAAAGTATCGGCTCAAAAGGAGACACAATGAAGCCAGTAAATATCGGTCTTTTAGGTTTGGGTACAGTCGGTGGCGGTACGGCCACTGTATTGCAGGACAACGCTGCGGAAATCAGCCGCCGCTTGGGACGTGAAGTCCGTATTTCTGCTGTTTGTGATTTGAGCGAAGAAAAAGCCAAACAAATTTGCCCGAATGCTGCTTTTATCAAAGATCCGTTTGAGCTGGTTCAACATCAAGATGTTGATGTTGTTGTTGAATTGTTTGGCGGCACCGGTATTGCCAAAGATGCGGTATTGAAAGCGATTGAAAACGGTAAACACATTGTTACTGCCAATAAAAAACTGTTGGCTGAATACGGCAATGAAATTTTCCCTTTGGCGGAAGAAAAAAATGTCATGGTGCAGTTTGAAGCTGCTGTTGCCGGCGGTATCCCTATTATCAAGGCTTTGCGTGAAGGTTTGGCTGCGAACCAAATCCGCAGTATTGCCGGTATTATTAATGGTACCAGCAACTTCATTCTTACTGAAATGCGTGAAAAAGGCAGCGCGTTTGCAGACGTATTGAAAGAAGCTCAGGCTTTGGGCTATGCAGAAGCTGACCCTACTTTTGATATCGAAGGTCATGATGCCGGCCATAAAATTACGATTATGAGCGCATTGGCATTTGGTACGCCGATGAACTTTTCTGCCTGCTATTTGGAAGGTATCAGCAAACTCGACAGCCGCGATATCAAATACGCTGAAGAACTTGGCTATCGTATCAAGTTGTTGGGTATTACCCGTAAAACCGACAAAGGCATCGAGTTGCGCGTACACCCTACTCTGATTCCTGAAAGCCGTTTGCTGGCTAACGTTAACGGCGTGATGAATGCTGTCCGTGTCAATGCCGATATGGTTGGTGAAACCTTGTATTACGGTGCAGGAGCCGGTGCATTGCCAACTGCTTCTGCCGTGGTTGCCGACATCATTGATATTGCCCGCCTAATTGAAGCGGAAACTGACCATCGTGTTCCTCACTTGGCATTCCAACCTTCACAAGTTCAAGCGCAAAATATTCTGCCTATGGATGAAATCACCAGCAGCTACTATCTGCGCGTTCAAGCAACTGACGAACCGGGCACTTTGGGTCAAATTGCCGCACTCTTGGCCAAAGAAAATGTTTCTATCGAGGCTCTGATTCAAAAAGGCGTGATTAATCAAAGCACTGCCGAAATCGTGATTCTGACTCACACCACAGTGGAACACAACGTCAAACGCGCTATCGCAGTGATTGAAGCTCTGAGCTGCGTGGAGGCTCCGATCACCATGATCCGCATGGAAAGCCTGCATGACTGAGCAACAAACGGAAAGGCCGTCTGAAGAGCAACTGGCAGCTAGAAAGAAAGCCAAGGCAAAAATCCGCACCATTCGCATTTGGGCATGGATTATTTTGTCTTTGCTGGCTCTGACTGCCCTGCTCTCACAATGCGCCATGAACAAGCCGCAGATGAAACAAAATGTGGTGGAGTCTTGCGTAAAAAACATTCCTTTTGCTGAAAAATGGCAAACTGATTTGAAGGCAAAAGGTTTGGATGCGCAAAACGAGAAATTGGCTCAAGACTATTGTGTCTGTATGTGGGATCAGCCCTTAAGCAAACTCTCTGACGAACAAATCCGAAACTTCGGCAAAATCAGCCCAGAGGAGCAACTCAAGCTCTTGGGTGGCGCGGAAGCTTTTGAGGCACGCGATAAGCAATGCGTGGCTGATTTAAAGGCTGAGTAAACCAAAATATGGGTTTAAGCCAAAGGCTACAAGGCCGTCTGAACAACAGACGGCCTTTCTTATATTGAATAAATAGTAATAAGAATTGATTTCATTATATTTTAAGTTTAAGATAGCTTGGTTAATTGCTTTTCTATGGTTGTTGCCATGCGCTACCACTTTCCTATTGCCATTGATATTTATGATTTTTTGTATACCGGCCGGTTTGATTATCTGGAAATCGGACAATCGGCAGAGTCTATTTTGCAGATGTTTCCTGCGCCTGATTGCGTTCCTAAAGGCTTGTTGGTACAAAAAGGCTGGAATATTTGGCTTTATGGCGATATCGAACTGCATTTCTCCGACAATCGTTTGACACAGATTCGCGCTGATTTTCAGCCTGATGCTGCACTAAGCGGCGGCCGTTGGGTAAAATTGAATCCGTGGTTTTTTGCAAATGGCTGCCTTGATGTATATGCCGTCATTCAGCGCTTAGTACAACGCAATATCGATTTTATTAAAACGGAAACGCATACCAATTTGATTTTACAGCTGCAAAGCGGGGTCGAATTGATTTTTGAAAAATGTCGGGGTATGAAACTTGCCTCGTTCCGCAAACAAAAAGCCTCCCTGCCCCATTGGGCGCGTGAAACGGCTTCTTAAATAAACAATGCCGTCTGAAAACATCATTTCAGACGGCATTATCAGTTACAAACCATTCAATAACTGTCGGATTTTCGTCATCGCCATAGAAGTCTGTTCATTACAGCCCACAGTCCCTACTCCGCTATCAAAGCAATCAATGCTGCTGACGCTGCAAAAGTGAGCATAGGCCATTTTCAACTCTCTGGCCAAAACGGCTTCAGGCATACCGGTCATACCGAGTACATCTACCCCGTCACGGCGATAACGGGCGATTTCTGCGCGGGTTGGACGGCGCGGACCTTGCAGGCAGCCATAAACGGCGGAATCGTAAATCGGCACATTGTGCGCTTTCGTGATATTCAACAATTCTTGTCGCAATTCATTGCAATAAGGGTTGAAAAAATCGGTATGGACGACAGGGCATTCTTGGCCTTCAAAAAAAGTATCTTTACGGCCATAGGTATAGTCGATCAAATCGTGCGGCAACACCAGACTGCCGTTTTCAAAATCGGGATTGATACCGACGACTGAGGAAATGGCAATGATGTTTTCGACGCCTAAAGAGTGTAACGCCCAGATATTGGCGCGGTAGTTGATTTCATGCGGCGCGATGGTATGGCTGAAGCCGTGTCGTGCAAGGAAAACAATGTCCAAGCGCCCCAACCTGCCGAATAAAATAGGGCTGCTGGTTAAGCCGTATGAAGTACGTACGATTTTTCGTTCGGTAATTTCGAGTTCCGGCAGTTTGGTCAAACCGCTGCCGCCGATAATGGCTAACATATAGACTTCCTTTGTTATCAATGGCCGTCTGAAACTTGGATTTCAGACGGCCTTAATATGATTTATTTATGTTTGTAGAAATGGCTGCCGAAATAGGCAGATGCGCCTTCACGCAATAAAACCAATGTTACGGCGGCAAGCGGCAGACCAGCAAGCATACCGACAAAACCCATCAGTTGTCCGAAAGCCATCAACGAGAAAATCACCCAGAACGGAGACAAACCGATACGGTCGCCGACGATTTTAGGCGTAATGAAAAAGCTTTCCAAGAATTGTCCGACACCGAATACAGCCCAGACCATCAACAAACCCTGCCATGAGCCATATTGTAAAAGCGCGGCAACTGTTGCCAGCAAAAGGCCGGTAAATGCACCCAAATACGGAATAAATACCAAAATACCGGCAATCATACCGATGGCAAAGCCGGAATCCAAACCGACCAGCATCAAGCCCAATCCATAAACCAAGCCCATAATCATCATAACCATCAGCTGGCCACGCAGAAACTCGCCCAAAACTTCATCCATATTGCCGCTGATACGCGTGTAAGTTTCGATAAAACGGCGCGGAACCAATTTACTGATTCCGGAAGACCAGCGTTTCCAATCCAACAAGAAGTAATACAGCAACAAAGGCAACAACACCAAATTGCTGACGCCGCTGATCACGTTGCCGCTTTGACGCATCAAGGTCGGAATCCATTCTTTGAGCGTATTGCTCAACTCATCCGTATGCGATTGCAACCATGCGATGATTGATTCTTGATCGATTTGAATATAATCCCCGCTGACGCTGTTGAGCCATGGTAGCAGTTTGTTTTGAACGAAGCCCACGATTTGTGGCAGGCGTTCGGCCAGATTATTAAACTGATTTAACAGCATAGGTATAATAATCAGCATCAACGCCAGTAATATCAGCAAAGCAAACGCCATAATAATCATGGAGGCCGGCGCGCGGCGGATACGCTTCAATTGCAGCCATTCGACCAAGGGATTCAAAACATAGGCCAAAATGGCAGCCACAATAAACGGCGTCAAAACATTGCCTAAGGCATATAAAAGCCAAATAAAGGCCGCGATAACGCAAGCCATAATAATCCACGGTTTTATACTGCGCGCTTTCTTTTGATACATAAAAAGGTATTTCCCAATTGATGTTTAAGGTTTTCGAAATAAATAAGCAGTATAACAGATTCACAAAGGCCGTCTGAACGCGTGACGGCTATTAAGATAAAATAAAAATTGTTGACAATAATGCCAAAAAAATCAGCCTGAATCCTCTAATTTAAGATAAAATACGCTCCGACAATCTACCCATACCCGAATAAGGAAATCCAATGAGCACTTCTTTGAGCTATCGTGACGCAGGCGTGGATATCGACGCAGGCGATCAACTGGTCGAAAACATCAAACCTTTTGCCAAGCGTACTATGCGCCCTGAAGTGTTGGGTGATTTGGGCGGTTTCGGCGCTTTGGTCGAAATCGGCAAAAAATACAAAAATCCGGTATTGGTTTCCGGTACGGACGGCGTCGGCACCAAGCTGAAACTGGCATTCGACTGGGACAAACACGATACTGTCGGCATCGATTTGGTTGCAATGAGCGTCAACGACATTTTGGTCCAAGGTGCAGAACCTTTGTTTTTCTTGGACTATTTCGCTTGCGGCAAGCTGGATGTTGCCCGCGCGACTGATGTGATTAAAGGTATTGCCCAAGGTTGCGAAGAATCCGGTTGCGCTTTGATTGGCGGTGAAACTGCCGAAATGCCGGGCATGTATCCCGAAGGCGAATACGACTTGGCCGGTTTTGCCGTCGGTGTGGTTGAAAAAGAACGCGTTATTAACGGCCGCAGCATTCAGGCCGGAGACGTTGTTTTGGGCTTGGCTTCCAACGGCGCACACTCCAACGGCTACTCTTTGGTACGCAAAATCATCGAGCGCGACAATCCTGATTTGGACGCGGAATTCGACAACGGTAAAACTTTGCGCGAAGCCATTATCGCCCCTACCCGCCTGTATGTGAAACCTATCCTTGCCGCTTTGGAAAAATTCACCATTAAAGGCATGGCCCATATTACCGGCGGTGGCATTACCGAAAACGTACCTCGCGTTTTACCTGAAAATACCGTCGCACAAATCGATGCCAAAGCGTGGGAATTGCCTAAACTGTTCCAATGGCTGCAAAAAGCAGGTAATGTGGAAACCCAAGAAATGTACCGTACCTTCAACTGCGGTATTGGTATGGTCGTTATCATTGCTAAAGAAGATGCCGATGCGGTACAAGCATTCTTGAGCGAACAAGGCGAAACCGTTTACCGTTTGGGCGCAGTTCGTGAGCGCAACGGTGACGAACATCAAACCCAAGTGGCTTGATTGAGATGTAATTAGAAAAGTGCGGATGATGAATCCGCACTTTTTATTGTTTATGGTCTAGGAAAATCTTCGTCCTAGCCTGCTTCTTCCATAAAGCCGGCCAACTGAGCCGTATCGTGGGCAATCATCAGCTCTTCATTGGTTGGAACAACCAAGACAGCCGGCATAGAACCTGTCGGGCTGATGATACCGGAGTTACCGTAGCGTTTGTCCATATTGGCTTTGGTGTCGATGTGCAGACCTAAGAAATCCAAGTAGGAAACAGTTTTAGCGCGGATATTACGCGAGTTTTCGCCGATACCGCCAGTAAATACCAGTGCGTCAACGCCACCACAAGCCACAGCCATCGAAGCAATGTATTTGGCAAGGCGGTAAGTCATCACTTCCAGAGCCAAGCGTGCGCCTTCATGGCCTTCATCCGCAGCAATTTCCAAAGAACGGCAGTCATTGGAGAGTTCGGAAATACCGAGCAAACCTGATTTTTTGTTCAGCATTTCATCAACTTGGGCAACATCCAAACCGGCGTGTGAAGTCAGATAGCTGTATACGCCCGGGTCGATGTCACCGCAGCGTGTACCCATTACCAAACCTTCAATCGGCGTGAAGCCCATACTGGTGTCAACGGATTTGCCGTTTTTGATGGCGGTAATGGATGCGCCGTTACCTAAGTGGGCAATAATCATACGGATGTCTTCCAGAGGTTTGCCCAAAATCCGTGCGGCTTCAGGGGCAACGTAACGCATGCTGGTACCGTGGAAACCGTAGCGGCGGAAAGCGTATTTTTTACGCAATTCGCGCGGAACGGCATAAGTGTAGGCACGCTCCGGCATGGTTTGGTGGAACGAAGTATCCATCACGCCGACATTGGGCAGACCCGGGAAATGCTCTTGCGCAGCCAAAATGCCGTTGATATTAGCAGGATTGTGCAGCGGAGCGAGCGGAATGCAGGCATTGAGTTCGTCCATTACTGCTTGATCGATCAAAACAGATTCGCTGTATTTTTCGCCGCCGTGGGCGATGCGGTGGCCGATAGCTTTAATGCGGTCGTGCAGGCCGTGTTTTTCAAGTTCTTTCAGCAACATACCTACGGCACCGGCATGATCGTTACGGCCGGTCAAAGCTGTTTGGCATTTTTTGCCGTCTTTGCTGAACGTAATGACTGCTTCGGGCGTACCCAAACGTTCGCCGAGACAGCTTAAGAGAACTTTGCCGTTTTTACGGTCGATAACGGCACCTTTGAGTGAAGAGCTGCCGCAGTTCAGAACAAGAATGAGTTGGTTGGACATGGTGTTTCTCCTTTGAATTTTTGATTATTTTTGGCTTCAGGCCGTCTGAAAAGAGCAAGAACATTTGAGAGCTTTTCAGATTGCCTTTGGTTTGGTGTTTAGTCAGGCTTTATGCCCAACCCTAATCTCCATTGCAGGTATCGCTACCTGACTAAAATCTGCTTATTTGGTTTTCAGACGGCCTTGTTTAGTGCTGCGGCCGTATGAAAACTTAAAAGCAATCTTCCGGCACTCGGACTTGTCCTTCCATAATCACGCGTGCGCTACGGCTCATAACCGCTTTGGTGGCCGTCCATTGGCCGTCCTGACATTCGGCGGCGGCACCGACACGCAGTGTGCCTGACGGATGACCGAAACGGACTTCTTTACGCGCTCCACCTCCGGCTGCAAGGTTGACCAGCGTACCGGACACGGCGGCAGCGGTAGCGATGGCAACTGAAGCGGTGCCCATCATGGCGTGGTGCAATTTGCCCATGCTCAGCGCGCGTACCAATAAGTCGATGTCGGCAGCTTTGACGGTTTTGCCGCTTGAAGCGGTGTAATCGGCCGCGGGGGCGACAAAAGCGACTTTCGGAGTATGCGCGCGGGTGGCAGCTTCGGATACATCGCTGATCAAACCCATTTTCAGCGCGCCATACGCGCGGATGGTTTCAAATTTTTCCAGGGCCGCGGCATCGTTGTTGATGTCGTCTTGCAACTCTTTGCCTGTGTAGCCCAAATCTGCGGCATTCAGGAAAATGGTTGGAATACCGGCATTGATAAGCGTGGCTTTCAGACGGCCTATATTCGGCACATCAATTTCATCGACCAAATTGCCGGTTGGGAACATACTGCCTTCGCCGTCGGCCGGATCTAAAAATTCGATTTGTACTTCAGCGGCAGGGAACGTTACGCCATCAAGCTCAAAATCGCCTGTTTCCAAAACTGCGCCGTTTTGCATCGGCACATGGGCAATAATGGTTTTGCCGATGTTTTTTTGCCAGATTTTGACGGTACAGATGCCGTCTGAAGGGATTTTGGATTTATCGACCAAGCCTTGTTCGATGGCAAATGCGCCCACGGCGGCGGTCAGATTACCGCAGTTGCCGCTCCAATCGACAAAAGGTTTGTCGATGGAAACTTGTCCAAACAAATAATCGACATCGTGATCGGCGCGTTCGGATTTATCCAAAATCACGGCTTTGCTGGTGGACGAACTGGCATTGCCCAAACCGTCAATCTGTTTGCCGTAAGGGTCTGGGCTGCCGAGTACGCGCAAAAGGATTTTGTCGCGTGCCTCGCCTGCTTCCTGCGCAGCGGCCGGCAGATCGGTACGTTTGAAGAAAATGCCTTTAGATGTACCGCCGCGGTAGTAAACGGCTGGAATTTTAATTTGCGGCATTCCGAATTCTCCTTTGTATTTTTTAGTATGGTTTTTTCAGACGGCCTCTCAAACATTCGAGGCCGTCTGAAAACCTTTTTGAGCGTAGCCCGGGCATTTTGACTATGCCCGATTTACCTTACGCTGCATTTCCTTCTAAAAAGTCTTGTGCGAAACGTTGCAATACGCCACCGGCTTCATATACCAACACTTCTTCTGCGGTATCGAGGCGGCAGGTAACCGGAACTTTGACGGTTTCGCCGTTTTTACGGTGGATGACGAGGGTCAGGTCGCAGCGCGGTGTGCGTTCGCCGACAACGTCGTAGGTTTCCGTGCCGTCCAGTTGCAGGGTGTGGCGGTTGGTACCCGGTTTGAACTGCAGCGGCAACACGCCCATACCGATCAAGTTGGTGCGGTGGATACGCTCGAAGCCTTCGGCAACAATCGCTTCCACACCGGCGAGGCGCACGCCTTTTGCAGCCCAGTCGCGGCTTGAGCCTTGACCGTAGTCCGCACCGGCAATGATGATGAGTGGCTGTTTGCGGTTCATATAGGTTTCGATGGCTTCCCACATGCGCATGGTTTGACCTTCTGGTTCAACGCGTGCCAGCGAACCTTGGCGTACGCTGCCGTCTTCGTTTCTCACCATTTCGTTAAACAGTTTCGGATTGGCGAAGGTTGCGCGTTGGGCGGTCAAGTGATCGCCGCGGTGGGTGGCGTAAGAGTTGAAGTCTTCTTCAGGCAAACCCATTTTCGCCAAATATTCGCCTGCGGCACTGCTGGCCAAAATCGCATTGGATGGCGAGAGGTGGTCGGTGGTAATGTTGTCGGGCAAAATCGCCAGCGGACGCATACCGCTCAATGTACGTTCCCCAGCCAATGCGCCTTCCCAGTAAGGCGGACGGCGGATGTAGGTGGACATAGGACGCCAGTCGTACAGCGGGCTTGGTGCTTTTTGCGCTGTGCCGGTGTCGAACATTGGGATATAAACGTCGCGGAATTGTTGCGGTTTCACATATTCGGCAACGATGGCATCGATTTCTTCATCGGTAGGCCAGATGTCTTTCAGGCGGATTTCTTTGCCGTCTGCAACGCCGAGTACGTCATTTTCAATATCGAAACGGATGCTGCCTGCCAGCGCGTAGGCAACGACCAACGGAGGCGAAGCGAGGAAAGCCTGTTTCGCATACGGATGGATACGGCCGTCGAAGTTGCGGTTGCCCGAAAGTACGGCGGTGGCGTACAAATCGCGGTCGATGATTTCTTTCTGGATTTTCGGATCCAGCGCGCCGCTCATGCCGTTACAGGTGGTACATGCGAAGGCAACGATACCGAAGCCGAGTTTTTCCATTTCAGGCAGCAGGCCTGCTTCTTTCAAATAGATTTCGGCTACTTTTGAACCCGGGGCAAACGAAGATTTCACCCAAGGTTTGCGTTGCAAGCCAAGACGGTTGGCATTGCGTGCCAACAGCGCGGCGGCAACAACGTTGCGCGGATTGGAAGTATTGGTACACGAAGTAATCGCGGCAATAATCACTGCACCGTCAGGCATTTGGCCGTCTGAAGGCTCTTCATAAGGTTTAGCCAAGCCTTTGCTGGCCAAATCGGCGGTTGCAAAACGGGCATGTGGGTTACTTGGGCCTGCCATGTTGCGTGTTACGCTGCTCAAATCAAATTTCAAAACACGAGGATAAACGGCGGTTTTCAAGGCATCTGCCCACAAGCCTGCGGTTTTGGCGTAGTTTTCCACCAATTTCACTTGCGCGTCGTCGCGGCCGGTCAGTTTCAAATAATCAATGGTCTGCTCATCAATAGCGAACATCGCAGCAGTCGCGCCGAACTCAGGGGTCATGTTGGAAATAGTGGCACGGTCGCCGATGGAGAGGCTTCTTGCGCCCACACCGAAGAATTCGACAAATGCTCCAACCACGCGCTCTTTACGCAAGAATTCGGTCAGCGCCAACACGATGTCGGTGGCAGTAATGCCCGGCTGGCGTTTGCCGGTCAGCTCAACACCGACAATATCAGGCAGACGCATCATGGACGCACGGCCCAACATTACGGTTTCGGCTTCCAAACCGCCCACACCCACGGAAATCACGCCCAATGAATCGACGTGCGGTGTATGTGAGTCTGTACCCACACAAGTATCAGGGAATGCCACGCCGTTTTTGACTTGGACAACCGGCGACATTTTTTCCAAGTTGATTTGGTGCATAATGCCGTTGCCCGCTGGAATCACGTCCACATTTTCAAATGCGGTTTTTGTCCAGTTGATGAAGTGGAAACGGTCTTCGTTGCGTCGATCTTCGATTTCGCGGTTTTTGCGAAAGGCGTCAGGATCGTAGCCGCCGCATTCAACGGCTAAAGAGTGGTCAACGATAAGCTGGGTTTGCACCACCGGATTCACTTTGGAAGGATCGCCGCCTTTTTCTGCAATCGCATCGCGCAGGCCTGCCAAATCCACCAACGCTGTCTGACCCAGAATATCGTGACACACCACGCGTGCCGGATACCAAGGAAAGTCGATTTCCTGTTTTCCCTCAATCAGCTGGCCCAGCCAGCTTTGCAGCGTAGGCAGGTCGACTTTGTCTGCGCGGTTGACCAAGTTCTCAGCCAAGATACGGCTTGTATAAGGCAGCTTGTCGTAAGAGCCTGGTTTGATATCTTCACACGCCTGACGCGCGTCGTAATATTCCAAATCTGTACCGGGCAGCGGTTTGCGGTAACGTTGGTTGGTAGCCATGTTCAGTTCTCCTGTGGATCTATTTTTCTTGTGGTTTGGGATTTCAGACGACGTTTGTTGAAGGGGTCGTCTGAAAGGGTTTAAAACATCGAAACAATCATTTGATACAGCGGATTTCTCTCGTCTATCAACAATTTCACAGCCATCGAAATGCTGATGACAATCAGCAGCGGCTTAATCAGCTTCGAGCCAAAACGGACGGCAAATCTCGCACCTAAATTCGCACCGACAAACGCACCGACCGCCATCGTTGCCGCAATCGGGAAAATAATCGAACCGTGTAGCAGGAATACCGATAGCGAACCAAGATTGCAGGCAACGTTCGCCAATTTGGTGTAAGACATCGCGTTCAACAGCTTACAGCCGAGCAAAACAATAAAGGCAATCAGAAAAAACGAGCCGACACCTGGTCCGAACACACCGTCGTAAAAACCCAAAAGCGGTGCAACCGTCAGCCCGAATAGAAAAAAAGACATTCTGGCTTTGCCTTCCTTACTGCCGTCGAGCTTGGGCGAAAACACAAAATACAGCGCGACAAATATCAACAAAACCGGTACGACCGCCAGCAGAATATCTTTGGAAACCAAGCTGACCGATAATGCACCGACCACGCCGCCTACAAACGATGCTGCCGCAATCGGGAGACCTTTCTTCCAATCAATCAAACCTTTGCGTGCAAAAGAAACCGTAGCCGAAAACGTAGCAGCGGCTGCTTGCAGCTTGTTGGTGGCAATTGCCGACACGGGAGGAATACCTGCCAACAAGAGTGCAGGCAGCGTAATCAAACCACCCCCACCCGCAATCGCATCGATAAATCCGGCAATCATCGCAACCAAACCCAAAGCGAGTATTATGTATAAATCTTCCATGTTTCTTATCCTGTTACTTGCGCCAATACAGGAACATCTTCTTCAATTAGGTTAAATTTTTAAACTTATTTCAGACAACCTTTCCAATAAGGCAAGGCCGTCTGAAACTATAAATTCTGTTTTATTGCTTGTTGTCTAAAATCTATTCGCGGTATGAAAAAAAATTGCTGCTCCGCTACCATCATTCCCGTATAGACGGAAATCCAAACTCAAATTTTTCGGCACTTTTTACAGCAGAACATTTCAACTTTTGAATTTCTGCCTGTATGGGAATGACGACAGCAGAGCAGCATGTTTTCCAAACGGCCGGCTCTCTCTCGCATACTGCACTAGGCCGTCGAAAAACGAAAACATCATTTATTCATTGTTTTCAAACGGCATTTCGAGATAGGGCGGGCTGGCGACCCACCCTGCTGTTACGCGTATTAGCGGTTTTCAATCTCCACGAATGCCAAATCTTCAGGGCCTGTGTAGTTTGCGCTTGGACGGATGATTTTGCCGTCTTTGCGTTGCTCGAGAACGTGTGCGCTCCAACCGGTTGTACGGGAAATTACGAACAGCGGTGTGAACATAGCGGTCGGTACGCCCAATTTTTGGTAGGAAACGGCGGAGAACCAGTCCAGATTCGGGAACATTTTTTTCTCTTCCCACATCACGCTCTCCAAACGTTCGGCAATGTCAAAGAGGCGCATATCGCCGGTTTCTTTGCTCAAACCGCGTGCCACTTCTTTAATGACAACGTTGCGAGGGTCGGAAATGGTGTACACCGGATGACCGAAACCGATCACGATTTCTTTGCGGCCGATGCGTTCGCGGATGTCTGCTTCGGCTTCGTCGGCATTGCGGTAGCGTTTTTGAATATCGTAAGCCACTTCGTTTGCGCCGCCGTGTTTCGGACCTTTCAACGCGCCGATTGCACCGGTAATGCTGGAGTACATATCAGAGCCTGTACCGGCAATCACGCGGGCGGTAAAGGTAGAAGCGTTGAACTCGTGTTCAGCATACAGAATCAGTGAAACGTGCATGGCTTTGATGTGTGATTCGCTTGGGCGTTTGCCGTGCAACAGGTGCAGGAAATGACCGCCGATGGTCTCTTCGTCGCTTTCAACTTCAATGCGTTTGCCGTTGTGCGAATATTGATACCAGTACAAGAGGATGCTGCCGAGGCTGGCGATCAGTTTGTCGGCGATATCGCGCGCTTCACTTTCCGGATGGCTTTCACGTTCAGGATGAACGCAGCCCAGCATGGATACGCCGGTACGCATCACGTCCATCGGATGGGTATGTGCAGGCAGGCTTTCCAAAACTTTGATCACACGGATAGGCAGGCCGCGCATGGATTTGAGCTTGGCTTTATAAGCGGCCAGCTCGAATTTGTTGGGCAGATGACCGTGAATCAGCAGGTGGGCGACTTCTTCAAACTCGCATTTTTGTGCCAAATCCAAGATGTCGTAACCGCGATAGCTCAAATCGTTGCCGGTACGGCCAACGGTACACAATTCGGTATTACCGGCCGCAACGCCAGAAAGCGCAACGGATTTTTTAGGTTTGAAGGTCGGGGTTTGAGTAGTTTCAGTCATGGTATTTCTCCTTTGTATTTTTATGGGTTTTATTTTTCAGACGGCCGATGCGGATTTGTTGAAAGGCCGTCTGAAAGCGGTTACTTATTTTTGAAACAATTTATCCAGTTTTTGCTCGAAGGCATGATAGTTCAGATGCTCGTACAGCTCGGCACGGGTTTGCATACTGTCAACCACTGCGGCCTGAGTGCCATCGCGCATAATCGCTTCATAAACATTCAGAGCGGCTTTGCTTGCTGCGCGGAATGATGACAGTGGATACAGCACCAGTGACACGCCGTTTTCAGCCAGCTCGCTTTGGGTATAAAGCGGAGTGGAACCAAACTCGGTAATGTTGGCCAATACAGGTACTTTCACTGCATCTGCAAATTGGCGGTACATTTTCAAATCGGTCATGGCTTCAGGGAAAATCATGTCTGCACCGGCTTCGACACAAGCCTGAGCGCGTTCGATAGCGGCATCCAAACCTTCTACCGCCAGCGCATCGGTACGCGCCATAATCACAAAGTTTTCATCAACACGGGCGTCTACGGCAGCTTTGATACGGTCAACCATTTCATCTTTAGAAACGATGGCTTTGTTCGGACGGTGGCCGCAGCGTTTCTGCGCTACCTGATCTTCGATGTGAACCGCTGCAACACCAGCGCGTTCAAAATTGCGAATGGTACGGGCAATATTGAATGCACCGCCCCAACCCACATCAATATCCACCAGCAAAGGCGTATCTACGTTGTCCGTAATGCGTCGTGCGTCGATCAGCACATCTTCCATTGTGGTAATACCCAAATCAGGGATACCGCAAGAGCAGGCTGCCACACCGCCGCCAGACAGATAGATTGCTTTGAAACCGCTTTGGGTGGCCAATCGTGCAAAGTAAGCATTGACACAACCGACTACGGCAAGAGGGTTTGATTCTTTCACGGCTTGGCGGAAACGTGCTCCGGCAGAGTGTTGACTCATCATATTTCTCCTTTATAGACTTTTTTTCAGTATTAATCGGACGGCTCAGTTTTTTCACAACTTGAAACGAACCGTTTAAAAAGAAACAATCGTTCTAAAAACTGTTTTCAGACGGCCTGTAAAATTTCAATCATCAACCATCTGAAAATTTAAAATCAATAAATACAAATAGTTATCAAAAACAATAAATACAATAAGGCTGAAGCGAAGGTATACGTTTTTTAATTTTTATTAATCAGTATATGAATGCTGTTGGGGATACAGATATTTTAAAACCCGAAGCGTTTGTAGGAATACGGAAACTGGATTCGGGTTGAGAGCCTTCAGACCGTCGGGACTGCCAATAAGCTGGCGGCGACGGGAGCGGCAGAGATGGGAGAAAATCTATAACAAGAGAGAGTGGTTTGATACAGATTCATGATGATGTTCCTTTGTAGTGCGATGTAGTTTTTATTTATGGAAACAAATTTAAAAAATAAAACCGGTCTTGTCAAACACTTTTTTCAAAAAAATTATAAAAAATTCAGTTATTAATAAACGATTTTTTTGCAACAAATGTAAAAAACGGACAGGTTGCACCACATCAAATCCTTGTGTGGCCTAGCTTCTGTCCGTTTTGTACTTTTGGCTGATAGTCAGAATAATTGTAAACAATCTGTCTAAAAATAATTTATAATTGATTCATTTATAAAGAACTTTTAAATATACCTTCTGAAAAAATTAAAATTTTTGCCTTTAAACTTTCAGACGGCCTTTGCATGATGACTACTCTGCACTAAATGCCGTCTGAAAAGTCTGTTTGCCAATGGTAATGTCGGTAGTGTAATCATGGCGGCCTTCGACGCAAAATGGCAAGCGGATTTGCGCAGCCTGCCAACTTTGCGGCGATTGTTGCGTCAGGTTGTAGCGGTTGAAGCCCATGTCCATGTTTTTCATACTGAAACTGATACTGACCGCGCCCGTATTCTTCGGGACATTCTCCACCACAATATCAAATGGCTCGTGCGTATTGATGGATGTTGCACGCACTTTTGAACCGTCAGGCAGGACGCAGCCTTGTGTCAAATTACATTCGACTACTTTCGTTTTTGATTGCTGTTGCTGCCACCAATCCAAGAGCAGCAGTTTGGCCGCCGCAAACACAATCAGTAAGACAGCGGCAATCAGTAGTTTTTGATTTTTACTCATTTCAGACGGCCTCAATGTCATTATCGGTCAAAACAGCATGCACACCCATGCTCTGCCACTGTTCGCGATAAATGGAAACCATACTTTCCGGAGCAGCTGCAATCAGCGGCATAGGCACGCCTTGCGCCAAAATATCGACAACTTGCTTGGCTGCCGCTTCATTCGCTACTTTCCAAACGACAGCATCGGCATTTTGCACCTGCTGCCATTGTGCGGCGTTTTCAATGATTGGCCACACGCTGGGTGCTTCTATCGGTTTGCCTTGTTGCCAATCGGCAAAATCCAACAATGCAGCAGATGCGGTTTGATGCTGAGCCGACAGATACGGCACAACATGATATTCGCCCATGCTGTTTTGACCGATAAATCCGCTTTTCAGACGGCCTTGAAGCTGGCGCGGAATGGATAGGGAACGTAATAATGCGCTATTGGCAGGCAACATCGGCGCAACGGTAAAATCCCCTGCCTTCTGCCATGCCCATTTCTGCCCTTCCCTCGATTGGATTTCGCCCGTCCATTGGTCGGCTTCCACCCATAAAAAATGCAGACGTACATGTGCGTGTTCGTAGGAATGGACTTTCGTCAGCCACGGCGTAGCGGCGAGGATACGGATGCCGAGTTCTTCTTCAAACTCGCGTTGCAAGGCTTGAAAATCACTTTCACCGGCTTCCACCTTGCCGCCGGCAAATTCCCAATAGCCGGCATACGGTTTGCCCTCGGGGCGGGAACTGAGCAGGTAGCGGCCGTTTTTGTCGAGCAAAATCCCGGCAACCACTTGCACCAATGGACGTGTGTCTTCAGTCATCATGAGATTATTCTTATATGAGGCAGGCGGCGACACCTGCCGATTTATGCGTAAAAAAACGATGTCGGGCCCATACGCCCGACTTTCAACAAATATCTAACCCTTCAGGCCGTCTGAAAAGGATTTTATCTTTCAGAATACTTAAATCCGGCCTTATTTTTCCGCAATGACAAAAGCCATGACGGTATCTTCTTCATCGCTCATGCTCAGATGACAACCGCTGATACCCTGCTCTTCTAGCCATTTGGTTAAAGCCGGTGCAAAAAATAACTCAGGTTTGCCCAATGCGTCATGTCCGACACCAATGTTGCGGAAAGACACCACGCCGCGTATGCCTGTACCGACGGCTTTGGCAAAAGCCTCTTTGGCGGCAAAGCGTTTAGCAAGATAGTTAACCGGTTTGCCTGCTTGCGGAAATTCCAACAGCTCTTCCGGGCTGAGAATGCGTTGCGCAAATGCCAGTCCGAATTTTTTGTTCAGGCGGATAATGCGTTTGAGGGAAACAATGTCTGTACCGATTCCATAAATCATGGGTCTGCTCCTTGTTTAAATAGTCAGGCCGTCTGAAAGTGTGAATACAGGCCAAAGCAAACCGCTTTAGCCTGTATGGCTGATGCCGTTAAGGCAGCATTCTGGCTCTGAACATGACTTCCTTCATTTGGCGGACAGCTTCTGGCAAGCCGAGGAAGAGTGCTTGGGAAATCAGCGAATGACCGATGTTCAACTCGCGGATGGCGAGAATTTGAGCAATCGGCGTAACGTTGTGAATGGTCAGGCCGTGTCCGGCATTGACGACCAAACCCAAATCGCTGGCGTAATGCGCACCGTTTTGAATGCGCTCGAATTGTTTCATCTGCTCGGCATGGCTGTGCGCATCGGCATATGCGCCGGTGTGCAATTCGATAACGGGCGCGCCGACATCATAAGCGGCTTGGATTTGCGCGTTGTCGGCATCGATAAACAAGGACACGCGGATGCCTGCGTCGGTCAGGATTTTGGTGAACTCGGCCACTTTATCCTGTTGCGCCAATACATCCAAACCGCCTTCAGTGGTCACTTCTTGACGTTTTTCAGGAACGATGCACACATCTTCCGGCATGACGTTGAGCGCATTTTCCAGCATTTCTTCCGTCAGCGCCATTTCCAAATTCAGACGCGTGCGGATGGCGTTTTTAACGGCAAACACGTCCGCATCTTTAATATGGCGGCGGTCTTCACGCAAGTGCATGGTAATTAAATCTGCGCCGTGGGTTTCCGCAATCAGCGCCGCTTCGACAGGGCTGGGATAAATCGTACCGCGCGCATTGCGGACGGTGGCAATATGGTCGATGTTTACGCCTAACAACATAATAATGTCCTTTCATTAAGGTTTCAGACGGCCTGAGTCATTACCTATCAAAGGCCGTCTGAAAAAAATTCAACTGCCCAAGCCAAACTGCTGCAACTGCTGCAAAACCTGCCGAGACTTGATGCCCTCGGGGAGAAGGTTGTCAATCAAAAGCCGCGTTACTTTCAAAGCCTGCCCCAGACTTTCCTGATGAACGAAGCTGCCTTCCCTCAAATCGATTAACGTCGCGCCCAATACGGCCACGCCCTTATTGAGCGCATGGAAACGGTCGGCCTCGGACAGGGGAACCACAGCCTCTTCCGGCGTGAGCCAATACGTTTCTTCGCCGTTGATTTCATTGCCGTTGCCGTCATGGAATAAATCGGGGGCAAATCCCAAGCGTGTCAGCAGCGACCATTCAAAACGGCGCAAAGCGGCAATGTGGTTGGCCTCGCAACAAATGGTTTTCATGGTTTCCGCCAAAACATCGTAAAGCTCGGGCAACGGATCTTCGCGGACGGTCAATTTCAGCATCAACTCGTTCACATACAATCCGCTGAACAAAGCCCTGCCCTGCGGCTGTGTCCACCCGCCTATCCATTCGGCGCGATGCAAAGTCTTCAACTCTTGCGAACCATACCAAGACGCGCTCACCGGCACAAACGGCACCAACACGCCGCGCAATTCGCTCTGCCGTTTGCGCGCGCTTCTGGCCAACAAAGCCACCCGCCCATAACGGCGGCTGAAAGCCTCCACCCACAAGCTGCTCTCGCGCCAAGGGGCAGAAGCAAGCAGAAAGATAGGTTCGTGGTTGATGCGGTTTGGTTGCGCCATAAGGGTTTGGAAAGATAAAGATTGTGTCGATTATAACGGAAAATCGACGCAAAAAGGCCGTCTGAAAGTCTACCTTCTATAAAGGCCGTCTGAAAACCTTTATAATCCGTTTTGAATGAATAACCGACTTTCCTGTGTTTATGCCAAAATTCCCTTTTAAATCCGCCCTTTCCCTGCTCTCCGCAGCCCTATTATCCGCCTGCTCGCTGGTAAAATATCAACCTATCGCCGGTATTGATACGGTCGACCTGCAACGCGGCTACCGCTTTGAAACCAGCCGGCTTCAGCGCAACGACGAAGACGATACGCTTGTTGTGTTGATGTTCTCCGGCGGCGGTACGCGTGCGGCGGCCTTGGGTTATGGCGTGTTGGTGCAGCTTCATAAGCAACAGATTACCATCGGCGGCAAAAAACAGTCTTTGATGTCGAATGTCGATGTGGTGGTCGGCGTATCCGGCGGCTCGGTTTTGGCAGCTTATTTTGCACTCAAGGGCGAAGAAACCATTCCTTTGTTTTATAAACGTTTCCTACACCAAAACTTCCAACGCCAAGTCGTCAAACAAGCATTTTCCATGTCCAATCTGCCCCGACTGGCCTCGCCTGAATACGGACGCGGCGATCTGTTGCAGGAGCAGTTTGAAAACTACCTTTTCGGTAAAACCACTTTCCGCGATTTGGAAAAAAATGCCAAAGGCCCGTTTGCCATCATTTCCGCCACCGATATGGGCATAGGCGAGCGTTTCAATTTCACACAGGAATATTTCGACCCGATGTGTATCGACTTGGGCGACTTGCGACTTGCCCGTGCCGTCGCCGCTTCAAGCTCCGTGCCCATGGTGTTTGCACCAATTACGCTTAATAACAACGGCGGCCATTGCCAATATACACTGCCGCTTCAACTTGTCTCCGACAGCGAAGCAGGTAAAAAACAGCTGCAAACCCGAAAAGAATTTTTCGAGCGTTTCCAAAAATACAGCAACAGCAAAAACCGTCCCTACATCCACCTTATCGACGGCGGCTTAACCGACAATCTGGGCATGCGCAGCCTTTTGGACATGACGGAGATGTATCCGGAAAAAATTCTGACGCATAAAATCAAACAAAACAAAATCCGCCATATTGTCGTCATCAACGTCAATGCCCAAAACGAAGTCAGCAGCGATTTAGATAAAAGCGCGGCTGTACCGGGCTTCCGCGATGTTATTTCCGCCATCGTGAATATCCCAATCGACCAACATTCGCAAGAGTCTTTGCGCCGCTTCAGGGCCTTTGTTGACCAATGGAACAAAGACAAGCAGAATGAAAACATCTATTTCTCTTTCGTCAGCCTGAATCTCAAAGACCTTCCGCCATCCCAGCTGAGGGACAAGGTATTGAATATCCCGACCAGTTTCTATCTGCCGCCGGAAGACGTGGACAATCTGCGCACTGCCGCCGCCGAACTGATGAAACAGTCGCTGGACTATCGCAACCTGCTGGCAGAATTCGGAGCGCACCCCAATCCAGACACCATCTTCGCAGCCCCGCCTCCTGATGCGCAAGAGTTCAAGCCATTGAACGAAAAGAAAAAGCAGTAGCAAACTGTTCCATAAAGTGCAGCTCTGTTAAAATATACGCTTCATCTTATATTTCAGACGGCCCCGATACCCAAGGCCGTCTGAAAAACTTAACAATAAATAGAATCCAACCATGACCGAATTAAACACTCCCATCGTTACCGATATTGACCGCCCTATCCTCGTTCCGCCGGGCGGCCATAAAAAAGTCCTGCTGCATTCCTGCTGCGCCCCATGTTCCGGCGAAGTGATGGAAGCCATGCTTGCCAGCGGCATCGACTACACCATTTATTTTTACAACCCCAATATCCATCCGCACAAAGAATATATGTTGCGCAAAGATGAAAATATGCGCTTTGCGGACAAATTCGGCATCCCCTTTGTCGATAAAGACGACGACTACGAAAATGACCGCAAAGAATGGTTTGCTAAAGCCAAAGGCATGGAATTCGAACCCGAACGCGGTATCCGCTGCACCATGTGTTTCGATATGCGTTTTGAAAAAGCGGCACAATATGCCCATGAAAACGGCTTTCATGTTTTCACCAGCTCACTGGGCATTTCACGCTGGAAAGACATGAAACAGATCAACGGCTGCGGCCATCGCGCCGCCGAGCCTTATGATGACTTGGTTTATTGGGATTTCAACTGGCGCAAAGGCGGTGGCAGCGCACGCATGATTGAAATCAGCAAGCGCGAGCATTTCTACCAACAAGAATATTGCGGTTGCGCCTACTCCCTGCGTGATTCCAATGCCCACCGCAAATCGCAAGGCCGCATCCCCATCAAGCTGGGCGTGTTGTATTACGGTGATGAATCCACCCAATACGAGCCTCAAGCCGAAAACAAAATCATTGTTGAGAAATAAATATCAAAGGCCGTCTGAAACATTCAGACGGCCTTTGTTCAAATCAGACGATTAACGGCGGCGGAATTTGCCGTGATCAAAATCATCAAATGCCTGATAAGCAGCTTGGCATTGAATTTTTTGCTCGGCATAAGGCAAACCGCGGAACGCTTTTGCCGCTTTACGGTTTTCTCTCAACTCGGCCTTGTTGCCTTTGTAGCGATACCAAGCGGCACGGCGCTCAAGGTATCTCTTACAAGCAGGATGCAATTTGTTTTTCTTCGCCTGCTGGTGTTTGCTCACATGATGGCCATGCGGTTTGGCCGCCGCTTCGGCAGAATAAGCACCCAAGCTCAATACGGCAACCGCCGCCAGTGCGGAACCTAAAGTTTTCAGTGTCAACATGATTCGCTCCCAGTTTAGGTTTGATAGTCATCCCATTATATGCCTCGCCTGATACCTCGACAAACTTCTCAATATGTTTCATGATAAATGAGTTTAAGCAATTACAGCACTATCCTTCTTGCTTTGCAAAATTTAACATACCGTCCATGAAGACAGAAGCTGAATATAAATTTCTTTATTTCATAAGCCTCTAGCCAATGTCTAACCAAATGTGATGCAAATGCAAAATAATGCCAAATCGCCACAAAGCCACATGAATCCTAGTCTGAGCCCTCCCTCTCCTTAATCAGCCCCCGAAAAAAGCGCATTGTCAAGTCTAGTTAAACAAAGAAAAATACATTATATTGTGCCGTTCAAAGCAATCACATACCGTATCTTGTGTTTTTTAATGGGAAGACTGAACAATGAATGCAGCAACGAATATTAAAGTAACCAAACGCGACGGACGCTTGGAAAATATCGATTTAGACAAAATCCACCGCGTTGTTACTTGGGCGGCAGAAGGCTTACAAAACGTCTCCGTATCGCAAGTTGAGCTCAAATCACATATTCAGTTTTACAATGGTATCCGTACCGACGATATCCATGAGACCATCATCAAGGCCGCGGCCGACTTGATCTCACAAGATACGCCCGATTATCAATATCTGGCTGCCCGCCTCGCCATTTTCCATCTGCGCAAAATCGCTTATGGCGAATTCGAACCGCCTCACCTCTACGATCACGTTAAAAAACTGACCGAGGCAGGCAAATACGACCGCCACATCATCGCAGATTACAGCCGCGAAGAATTCGACGAGCTGAATGCCTATATCGACCACAGCCGCGATATGACCTTCTCTTATGCAGCCGTAAAACAGCTGGAAGGCAAATATCTGGTTCAAAACCGCGTTACCCGCCAAATTTATGAAACACCGCAGTTTTTATACATTTTGGTGGCCATGTGTCTCTTCAGCAAATATCCGAAAGAGACCCGTTTGGATTACGTCAAACGCTTTTATGACGCTGTTTCCACATTCAAAGTATCGCTGCCTACGCCTATCATGAGCGGCGTGCGTACGCCTACCCGTCAATTCTCAAGTTGCGTGTTGATTGAATGCGACGACAGCCTCGACTCCATCAACGCCACCACCAGCGCGATTGTGAAATACGTTTCCCAGCGTGCAGGCATCGGCATCAACGCCGGCCGTATCCGCGGTTTGGGCAGTGAAATCCGCGGCGGAGAAGCGCAACACACTGGCTGTATCCCATTCTTCAAAATGTTTCAAGCGGCCGTTAAGTCCTGTTCGCAAGGCGGCGTACGCGGCGGCGCAGCGACCTTGTTCTACCCATTGTGGCACATTGAAGCCGAAAGCCTGTTGGTATTGAAAAACAACCGCGGCGTAGAAGACAACCGTATCCGCCAATTGGACTACGGCGTACAAATCAACCGCCTGTTGTACACCCGTTTGATCAAAGGCGGCAATATTACCCTGTTCTCGCCGAATGAAGTTCCGGGTTTGTATGATGCCTTCTTCGCCGACCAAGACGAATTCGAGCGCCTCTACACTCAATACGAACAAGATCCAAACATCCGCAAACGTACTTTGCCGGCAACAGAATTGTTCTCCACCCTGATGCAGGAGCGAGCCGGTACCGGTCGTATCTACATCCAAAACGTTGACCACTGCAACACGCACAGCCCGTTTGATCCGCGCGTTGCACCTGTTCATCAGTCCAACTTGTGCATGGAAATCGCCCTGCCGACCAAACCTTTGGACAACATCAACGATCCGAACGGCGAAATCGCCCTATGTACCTTGTCCGCCTTCAACTTGGGCGCATTGAACAACTTGGACGAACTGGAAGAGCTTTCCGATTTGACCGTACGCGCACTTGATGCACTGCTGGATTATCAAGACTATCCGGTTGCAGCTGCACGCACCGCAACCATGAACCGCCGCACACTCGGCATCGGTGTCATCAACTACGCCTACTATCTGGCGAAAAACGGCGTCCGTTACAGCGACGATTCCGCGCTCGGCCTGACCCACCGCACCTTTGAAGCCATGCAGTATTACCTGCTCAAAGCATCGGTAAACCTTGCCAAAGAATACGGCGCATGCCCGCTGTTCAACCAAACCGTTTATTCGCAAGGCAAACTGCCTATCGACACCTACAAAAAAGACTTGGACGCCGTGTGCAACGAGCCTTTGCACTACGACTGGGAAAGCTTGCGCGCCGACATCGTCAAATACGGTCTGCGCAACTCCACCCTGACCGCACTCATGCCGTCTGAAACCAGCTCGCAAATTGCCAACGCCACCAACGGCATCGAGCCTCCACGCGGCCTGGTCAGCGTTAAAGCATCAAAAGACGGTATTTTGAAACAAGTCGTACCAGAATTTGAAACCCTGAAAGATGCCTACGAAACCCTGTGGCAGCTTCCCGGCAACGAAGGCTACCTGAAACTTGTCGGCGTAATGCAAAAATTCGTCGATCAATCGATTTCCGCCAATACCGCCTACGACCCGAACAAATTTGAAGGCAGCAAAGTTTCCATGAAACAAATGCTGAAAGACCTGCTGACTGCCTACAAATACGGCGTCAAAACCCTGTACTACCACAATACCCGAGACGGTGCGGACGATACGCAAGCCGATATTCAAGATGACGGCTGCGCGGGCGGAGCTTGTAAGATTTGAGCATGTTAAAGATTGTTGAAGATTTCTAAGAAAATTGGATATGAGTATTAT
This sequence comes from Neisseria sp. HMSC075C10, assembly GCF_001815615.1. Taxonomy (NCBI): domain Bacteria; kingdom Pseudomonadati; phylum Pseudomonadota; class Betaproteobacteria; order Neisseriales; family Neisseriaceae; genus Neisseria; species Neisseria sp. HMSC075C10. The sequence goes on along the minus strand of NZ_KV821234.1, from coordinate 44,862 downwards.
GGATACAACAGTTGTAACTGTTTTAACAGCAGGTGTCACAACGTTATTGACAAAGGGAGCTGAAGCACCGGCTCATACATTAAATTTAGTATGGAAGCAAGTATTTGGTTCTTGTGATTTATGGTTGGAAAAACAGCAACTGAAAAGGAAAAAAGAGTTAGATGATTTTAGTAATAGACTTAATGAAAATTTAGAAAAAATTCCTCAAGAAGAAATTCAAGAACCGAAATATAGTATTTTGGGGCCTGTCATCGAAGCATCTCAATATTACCTTGAAGAAGAGGAGCTTAGAGAAATATTTGCGAAGTTGGTATCAGCCTCTTTCGATGCTAGGAATAATGGAAAAATCCATAATAGCTTTGTTGAAAAAGTTAAGTCTTTGTCGTCCGATGATGCGAAATTACTTCAATTAATGAAAGAGTCAAAAAGTGTAGCGATTGGAAAATATTATATTGAAGATAACAATGGGGATGGATACTATGATCTTAGTTCAATTGTTTGCCTTGTACTTGGAGAAAAGAACATAGAAAAAATAGCTGTATCCATAGATAATTTAGTTCAATTAGGTTTGGTACAAATTGATTTAGATAAATATTTTACAAATGACAAAGTATATGAAGATTTTTACACCACTGACTTGTTTATGGATTTAAGTAGAAATAATCTAGTTACGAATAGGAGATTGGAAGTTCAAAAATTATTAGAAAAATATCCTAAAGATAAAATTGCTTCGGATAATAATGTTTCTATTTCAGATATCGAAAATTACTTAGTAGAAAAGGAATTAAAGTTAAAAAAAGGTATATGTGAATTAACTTCAATGGGGAAAGTATTTGTGGATATATGTTGTTAATTTATATAATAAAATGTTTTTTTAAGATGTAAATTCTATTCTTAGGAAGAGAAATACCATGTCCTGCGAACACTTAACCATGTCATACAGCACCTTTTCCAAAACCAAAAACGACGCGCTGAAAGAGCCGATGTTTTTTGGTCAGCCGGTGAATGTTGCCCGTTATGACCAGCAGAAATACGAAGTATTTGAAAAACTGATTGAAAAGCAGCTGTCGTTTTTCTGGCGTCCGGAAGAAATCGACGTGTCGCGCGACCGTATCGACTATGCGAACTTGCCCGAACACGAAAAACATATTTTCATCAGCAATCTGAAATACCAAACTCTGCTCGATTCGATCCAAGGCCGCAGCCCAAATGTTGCGTTCTTGCCTTTGGTGTCGATTCCCGAGCTGGAAACTTGGATTGAAACGTGGAGCTTCAGCGAAACCATTCACTCGCGCAGCTACACTCATATCATCCGTAATATCGTGAATGATCCTTCGGTCGTGTTCGATGATATTGTGCAAAACAAATACATCATCGCCCGTGCTGAAGACATTGCCTGCTATTACGATGATTTGATTGAATACACCCAGTATTACAATCTGCTGGGCGAAGGCACGCACAATGTCGGCGGCAAGCTTGTTACCGTATCTTTGCGCGAGTTGAAGAAAAAACTCTATCTCTGCCTGATGTGCGTCAACGTATTGGAAGCCATCCGCTTCTACGTTTCATTTGCCTGCTCGTTCGCCTTTGCCGAGCGCGAATTGATGGAAGGCAACGCTAAAATCATCAAGCTGATTGCCCGTGACGAAGCCCTGCATTTGACCAGCACCCAGCATATGCTCAACCTGATGCGTGCCGGTGCCGATGATTCTGAAATGGCTGAAATTGCCGATGAATTGCAGGACGAGTGCTTCAACCTCTTCAAAAAAGCAGCCGAGCAGGAAAAAGAATGGGCTGCCTATCTGTTTAAAGACGGCTCAATGATTGGCCTGAATAAAGAAATTCTGGCTCAATACGTTGAATACATTACCAATCTGCGTATGCAGGCGGTTGGCCTTCCTGCCGGATTTGAAGGTGCGACTCAAAATCCGATTCCTTGGATCAACGCATGGTTGTCTTCTGACAATGTACAGGTTGCGCCACAGGAAGTAGAAATTTCCTCTTACCTGATTGGTCAGATTGATTCGGAAGTCAATGCCGACGATTTAGGCGATTTCGAGCTGTAATCGAACATTCGGTTTTATGATCAAGGCCGTCTGAACGGTGTGGCAGAAATCTTTGATTTCGTCTTTACACCGTTTCAGACGGCCTTTCCAATCCAAACAAATCATATGGCACTCATCAGCACACACGACAAAACCTTCCAACTCCAACAAGGCGAAACCTTATTGGAGGGCTTGGAGCGCACCGGACACGAGGTTGAATACCAATGTCGCAGCGGCTATTGCGGTTCATGCCGGGTCAAAATCTTGGATGGGAAAGTCTCTTATGATAATTTTCTGCTCGCTTTTGTCGCGCCCGGAGAAATTTTGCCGTGCTGCTGTCGGGTTACCGAAGACATCAAGCTTGATTGTCGGGAGCGAATTAAAGAGCCGGATTTATTTGATGTCGATTTATTTGAAGACAAATAAAAAATGCCGTCTGAACATTGCGGTCGAAATCTTTGATTTCATTTCCACCGTTCAAACGGCATTTTGTTTAAGCAACCTTATTTACGCTCGCCAACCGGCAAAACAGTACGGCCAAAAGATTCGTTGATGACCTCTGCCGCTGCCAAGTAGAACGCACCAAGTGCAGTTACCAAGCCTAAGCAACCGCCGATATGGACGATGCTATGATTTTCCATGCCATCGCCAATACCCAATGCAAAGAAAGTCAGTGTCAAGAAAAAGAAAATACCGCTCAATACTTTAGGCTTGGTCAAGGTGGCCACAAACATCATCAGCGAAAACATACCCCATGCGCAAAGATACCAGCCGATAAATGCCGGAGCTGTTTCACCTTTGAAAAAGATGGTAAACAAAGCCCATGTCCACCAGAAGGCGCCATAGCTGATAAAAGCGGTAAAGCCAAACGTATTGCCTTTCTTGAACTCAAACATACCGGCAATAACTTGGGCGATACCACCAAAGGCGAGAGCCATGCCCAAAACTAAGCCGACACCCTCTTGAGCAGTAAAAAAGCCGCCGTTAATCAGACTGAGCAACCAAGTTGTCAATGCAAAGCCACACAGGCCTACTGGACCTGGGTTCGCCAGGTTTTCTTTAGTAGTAGTCATTTTATTTCTCCTCTGGTTATTAAAATAGGAAACCCATTGTTACCTATTTTATTTAAAATTAAAAGAAATAAATTTAAAAAAATCAGGCCGTCTGAAAAATATTTTTCAGACGGC
>NZ_KV821234.1:0-41530 GCF_001815615.1 Neisseria sp. HMSC075C10 | reverse complement strand
GCCGTCTGAAAAATATTTTTCAGACGGCCTTGAATATTAATAATTAAACTATCCCAAAATCGCTAAGATTTTCCTTAATTCGTTGGCATCAATTTGGCCGGGGGCCGACGTTTTTCCTGCAGCACCAAAGGTAACGGCCGAGCCGAAAGTCGAGCCGGCCAAGCGGCTGACGGCTCCGGTTTGACCCATGGACATAGTAATAATCGGGCGGTCGATAATTTGTGAAACATCATATGTTGCCTGCAATAAAGTCAATACATCTTGCGGCGATTGCGGCATGACGGCAATTTTGCAGATATCCGCGCCCCACTCGGCCATTGTTTTCAGACGGCCTGTAATGTCTACTAAAGACGGCGTGGCCTGGAAATCGTGATTGCAAAGTAAGGCGGCAGTCTGATACTCATGCGCCAAAGCAATGGTTTGTTTTACGCCGCCTTCCTCGGCAAAAAGCTCGATGTCGATAATATCGGCTTGTTTGGAACGGATGATTTTTTCCAATAATTCAAAATAATAGTCGTCAGAACAAGGCATATTACCACCCTCTTGCGCCCTTCTAAACGTAAACAGCAAAGGCTTGTCAGGAAAAGCCTGTCGGACAATGCCTAATTGCTCGACAATAAAATCGGCATTAAGCGCTTTTTGGAAAAAATCCGCACGAAATTCAATAATGTCAAAAGCCGTCTCTTTCAATACGCGCAAAGCCTGCTCCAATTCCTGCGTATTGGCAGCCACCAGCGGCACGGCAATTTTAGGCAGACCTTTGCCGATCTCGATATTTTTGATGATGACAGATTTCATATTGTTCCTTTTTGCTGTTCAAGCCAATCAGTGCAGATGCTCGTAAATGGTTTCCGCCAAGGCTTTGCTGATACCTTCCACTTTTTCTAAATCCTCGCGGCTGGCTGCAATCACGCCGCGCAGGCCACCGAATCGGGTAAGCAATGCTTGGCGGCGTTTGCTACCGATACCGGGGATTTCGCTGAGTGAGGAAGTAACGCGCGCTTTGTCGCGTTTTTTGCGGTGGCCTGTAATGGCAAATCGGTGCGATTCATCGCGTACGGTTTGCAATAAATGTAAAGCCGGGCTGTTGGGCGGCAGGCGGAAAACTTCTCCGGTAAAAGGCAGAATGAGTTCTTCCATGCCGGCTTTGCGCTCGGGGCCTTTGGCGATACCGACCAAAGGAATGTGTAGCCCGAGTTCTTCCCATACCGATACGGCTACGCCGATTTGCCCTTTGCCGCCGTCAATCAACACGACATCCGGCCATTTGACGGCCTCGCCGTTGGCTTCGGCTTCCTGCATTTTGCCGTAACGGCGCGTCAACACTTCGCGCATGGCGGCGTAGTCGTCGCCGGGTTTGGCGGTGGTGATGTTGTAGCGGCGGTATTGCGAAGGCTGGATGTTTTGTTCATCGTACACAACACAAGACGCAATCGTGGCTTCGCCTTGCGTGTGGCTGATGTCGAAGCATTCAAGGCGATTGAGGCCGTCTGAATCCATGCCGAGGATTTTGGCCAGTTCGTCGATGCGGTGTTGCTGGCTGCTTTGTTGCAGGCGGCGTTGGGCAATCGCCATTTGTGCATTTTGCTCCGCCATTTTCAACCAGACTTTGCGTTCGCCTATGGTTTTGGTGACAAATTGCATCTGTTTGCCGTGTTCGCCTTCCAAAGCCTCTTTCAGCGCATCGGGAATGGGAAAGTTGCTGATGATGATGTCGGGTTTGCTTTTGCCCAGATAATGTTGGGCGACAAAGGCTTCGGCGTAATCTTGTCCGTTTGGTTCGGGATCGTTTTTGGTGTCGGGGAAAAAGCTTTTATCACCGACGTGCCGCCCGCCGCGTATGCTGACCCAGTGTACACAGACCAGGCCGTCTGAAACCGCCAGTGCGAGCAAATCGATATCGTTTGGATTGTTCGGATTTTTGCTGTCGATAAACTGATTACTCTGCATGATGCCGAGCGCTTGGATTTGATCGCGGTAACGGGCGGCTTCTTCAAACTGTAAATTCGCGGCGGCAGTTTGCATTTTGTGTTGCAAGGTGCGCGTCAATTCATCAGTTTTGCCATTGAGGAAAGTCGCGGCTTCACGCACGCTGTCGCGATAATCTTCTTCGCTGATGTGGCCGACACAAGGCGCGGTACAGCGTTTGATTTGGTAAAGCAGACAAGGACGGTCGCGATGCTCGAATACGCTGTCTTCGCAGGTACGCAGCATAAAGACTTTTTGCAACACCTGAATGCTGTCGCGCACGGCGTTGCTGTTCGGATACGGACCGAAATATTGATTAGGCTTTTTCAGCGTGCCGCGGTAATACGCCATTTGCGGATATTGATGGCCGCTGAGCATCAAATAAGGATAGCTTTTATCATCGCGGAAAAGGATATTGTATTTCGGCGACAAGGCTTTGATGAAGTTGTTTTCGAGGATCAGCGCTTCGGCTTCGGAACGCGTGATGGTGGTTTCGATATGGTGAACCTGTTTTACCATCAATGCGATGCGCGGCGAATGGTCGTTTTTTTGGAAATAGCTGGAAACGCGCCGCTTGAGATTGACCGCTTTGCCGACATACAAAACATTGTTGTCTTCGTCAAAAAAACGGTACACGCCCGGCAGATTGGGCAGATTTTTCAGAAAAAGAGGTAAATCGAACGGTTCGGTTGCGCTCACGGGATTTTCTTTTGGAATAAGCAGGCCGTCTGAAAACTTTTCAGACGGCCTTTTTCATTGACGTTTAAGATTCTTGAGACGAAGTATCTTCAGCTTCTACCACTTGGTTTTCGGCTGCATCGCTTTCTAAAGGGGATTCATCTTCAGCCTCTTCGGCCACACGCTCCAAGCTGACCAAGGTTTCGCCTTCATCCAGATTAATCAGACGCACGCCTGCGGCAGCTCGGCCGGTCTCGCGGATTTGCTCAACTTTGGTACGAATCAGGACACCGCCGCTGGTAATCAGCATCAGGTCGTCAGTTTCGCTGACCAAAGTGGCGGCAACCAAATCGCCGTTGCGCTCGCCGGTATTGATGGCGATATTGCCTTGGCCGCCTTTGTTTTTACGGCTGTAATCGGCAATCGGGGTACGTTTGCCATAGCCGTTTGCCGTAGCGGTCAATACTTGCAAGTCGCTTTGCTCGGCCTCGGGGGCGAAGGTAATCAAGCTGACAATCTTGCCATCGGCCGGCAGGCGCATACCGCGCAAACCGCCGCTGCCGCGACCGGACGGACGGACACCGTGTTTGCCGCTTGGCAATGCGTTTTCGGCATTTTCATCATCCAGGCCGTCTGAATCTTCGTTTTCGGTTTCGATATCTGCATCTTCTGCTTCATCGTTACCGGATTTTTCCCAATATTCGTTAAAGCGGATGGCTTTGCCCAAGTTGGAGAACAACATAATGTCGTCCGCACCGCCGGTTTGCGCTGCGCCGACCAAGTAATCGCCTTCTTTAAGCGCGATGGCTTTGATGCCTTGGCTGCGGACGTTTTTAAACGCAGACAGCTGGACTTTTTTCACCATGCCTTGTGCAGTAGCGAAGAAGACGTATTGGTCTTCCGGGAACTCGCGGACGGCCAAGATGGCGCTGACTTTTTCGCCTTCTTCCAATTGGATAACGTTGTTAATCGGACGTCCGCGGCTGTTGCGGCCACCTTCCGGCAGTTTGTACACTTTAATCCAATGGCACTTGCCCAAGTTGGTGAAGCACATCAAATAATCATGCGTGTTGGCAACAAACAGGGTTTCGATAAAGTCTTCGTCTTTGGTTGCCGCTGCCTGTTTGCCGCGGCCGCCGCGACGTTGCGCCTGATAATCGGTAGTCGGCTGGGTTTTGATGTAGCCGCCATGAGTCAGGGTAACGACCATTTCGCGTTGCGGAATCAGGTCTTCATCGGCGATATCGCCGCCAAACGGATTGATTTCGCTGCGACGCTCATCGCCGAAGTTGGCTTTGATGTCTGCCAATTCTTCGCGGATGATTTGGGTAACGCGCTCTGGTTTGGAAAGAATATCCACGAAATCAATGATTTTACTCATCAGGTTTTTATATTCGCCGACAATTTCTTCCTGATCGAGGCCGGTCAGGTTGCGCAGGCTCATGCGCAGGATGGCATCGGCTTGCAATTCGCTCAGATAATAACCTTGACTGTGCAGACCCAAATTTTCAGGCAAGCCTTCAGGACGCATCATTTGCAGGTCCAAATCCGTACGGCTGAGCATATCTTCAACCAAGCTGCTGCGCCATGGGCGGGACAGCAATTTTTCTTTGGCTTCCGGCGCATTGGCAGATTCTTTGATCAGACGGATGATTTCGTCGATATTGGACAAGGCCACCGCTTTACCTTCGGCAATATGGCCTTCATGACGCGCTTTTTTCAGGCGGAACAAGGTGCGACGGGTAACGACTTCGCGACGGTGGCGCAGGAATTCTGACAGAATTTGTTTCAGGTTCAGCAAACGCGGCTGGCCGTCAACCAAGGCCACCATGTTGATACCGAAGCTATCTTGCAGCTGGGTCAGTTTGTAGAGTTGGTTCAAAACGACTTCGGCATTCTCATTGCGTTTTAATTCGATTACGACACGCATACCGGATTTGTCGGACTCGTCGCGCAGGTCGGATACGCCTTCCAGCGTTTTTTCGCGCACCAATTCGCCGATTTTCTCAACCAGCTTGGCTTTGTTTACTTGATATGGGATTTCATCAATTACAATGGCTTCGCGCTCGCCGTTTTTGCCGATAGGCTCGATATGGGTTTTACCGCGCATGACCACGCGGCCGCGGCCGGTTTTATAGCCTTCGCGCACGCCGCTCAATCCGTAAATAGTTGCGCCGGTCGGGAAATCGGGCGCTTGGATGATGTTGATCAGCTCGTCGATTTCAGTTTCAGGCTCATCCAACAAACGCAGGCAGGCATTGATGGTATTGCCCAAATTGTGCGGCGGGATATTGGTTGCCATACCGACGGCAATACCGGATGAACCGTTTACCAACAATGCAGGGAAACGGGTCGGCAATACCAGCGGCTCATGTTCGCTGCCGTCATAGTTGGGACCGAAATTGACGGTTTCTTCTTCGATATCCGCCAGCATTTCATGGGAAATTTTTTCCATGCGGATTTCGGTATAACGCATGGCTGCTGCGGCCAATCCGTCGACAGAACCGAAGTTGCCCTGACCGTCAATCAGTACATAACGCATGGAGAAGTCTTGCGCCATGCGGACGATGGTGTCGTAAACGGCTATATCACCGTGGGGGTGATATTTACCGATAACGTCGCCGACGATACGCGCCGATTTTTTATAGGCGGAATTCCAGTTATTTTTCAACTCGTGCATCGCGTACAACACGCGACGGTGTACCGGCTTGAGACCGTCGCGGACATCCGGCAGGGCTCGACCCACAATCACGCTCATGGCGTAATCGAGGTAGCTCTTGCGCATTTCGTCTTCAAGGCTGACAGGCAGGGTTTCAAGTGCAAATTTATGGTCGTTGCGGATGGTTGCGTCGGTCATGATTATCTGTAATTTCGTATGGCAAAAATCTTGTTGATTCTACCACAAAACAAGCGGTTTATGGCTTTTGCGTGAAGGCCGTCTGAAACAGGATTTCAGACGGCCTTCGTTATTTAATAAATTTAATTTAGTTGCAGCCAGAATCTTCGTTCGCAGCCTGCAAACTCAACTCTTTACGCTTTTTAGCCCTTTCATAACGGCAGCGTTGGCGCTGTGTATTGATTTCCAAAGGTGGTACAGGAACCGGCTTACCGTCTTCAACGGCAACCATGGTGAAGTAGCAGCTGTTGGTATGACGCACTTCGCCTGTGTGGATGTTTTGCGCCTCCACACGGATACCGACTTCCATAGAAGTACGGCCGGTGTAGTTGATACTGGCGTAAAAGGTTACCAGTTCGCCGACATGGATAGGCTCTTTAAACAATACTTTATCAACAGACAGAGTAACGCAATAGGTACCGCTGTAACGGCAGGCGCAGGAATATGCTACTTGGTCGAGCAGGCGCAGAAGATCGCCGCCGTGAACATTTCCGCTGAAGTTTGCCGTATAAGGCATCATCAGTTCGGACATAATCAGTTCATGGGAAGGTAGTTGGCGTTCCGGTTTCATCGTTTATTCTCCTTTTGATATTTATTTTAAAATTGTCTGAAAACTTCAGACTGCACGTGTGCAAAATCATTCTACCGTTTTTAATCGTTGAATTTCAACCCATTGCCTTCCTGTTTACAGCCATTTTCTACGTGAGAAGAAAATCAGCAGTCCGATAATAATGCACAGCATCATACCCAAAACCATGAAGTAGCCGTAATGCCAATGCAGCTCGGGCATATTGTCGAAGTTCATGCCGTAGATGCCGGTGATGACGGTCAGCGGCATAAAGATGATGGTGATAACCGTCAACACGCGCATTTGCTGGTTCATGCGGTTGGATTGGAAGGAAAGGTAAATGTCCATCATGCTCAACACCATATCACGCGAGGCATCAAGCGATTCGATAAGTTGCATATTGTGGTCGTACACGTCGCGCAGATAGACGGTCGACTCGCCTTTGAAAATGGCAAAATCGCCGCGCACGGCCAGTTGATAGAACACATCGCGCAATGGTAAAAGCGTGCGTCGCAGACGGACGGCATCTCGCTTGAGGCGGTGAATCTTACTGAGAATATCGCTGTTTTCATTTTTAAACAGGGACTTGTCTATGACTTCGACGCGGTTGTTGTATGACTCCAAAACAATGAAATAGTCGTCCACAATACGGTCAAGCAGGCAATAAGCAAGAAACGCCGTATTTTTGTTCAAAATATTGTGCGGATTTTCGTGCATCTGCCGACGGAGATGGCTGAACAAGCCCAACGGTTTTTGTTGGAAAGACAACACAAAATCTTTGCCGATAATCACATACACTTGGTCAGAATGGAGTTCGCCCGTAGAGGTATAGTGGTATACCTGTGCGGCAGTAAATACATAGTTGCCGTAGTCTTCGATTTTCGGACGCTGCTTGCGGCTGAGAATATCTTCAATAACTAGCTCATGAATACCATAAGGTTCAAGCGCGTGTTTGAGCAAGACGACATCATTAATACCGACAAAATGCAGCCAGTTGATTTGACCTTCTTGCGGATGGGCAATATCGGGCAAATTTTTTCCGGCAAGATAATCATGCTGAACAAAGGTATCGGCGGAATACAAGGTTTGATGGATAGCAGAACGCGGCGCATTGTCGGTATTGCTGCGCTGCATGGTTTGGTCTTGCAGATTGTCGGTTGTCTCAACTGGATTGGCTGGTTTGCTCATAAAAATAAATCATGTTTTTTAGTTAGAATGAATTGTACAGACAGAAAAGGCCGTCTGAAAACAAATTTTCAGACGGCCTGACAATATCGATCAACGCTTTATGCTTTATTAGGCTTGAGGCGCGGTTTTCTCCAATTCCAATGCGGCAGCAAGCAAGGACAGGCGCGCCATTACGCCGTAAACGTAGAGGCGGTTGTGTTCATTGTCGACGTCGCAGTCTTTTTCAGAACGTGGCATGCCGAGCGAGTCCCATTGTTCAAATACGCGCTTGCAGGCTTCGGGCGCTTCTTGGGAATTGTCGCCGCTGCCGGTGGGGATGCTGTTGGACAGCGGGACGAATACCATGCCGCCGGCGTTGAGGTTTTCGTCTGCACCACGGCCTTCGTGTACACGGAAGAAACCGCCGATAACGAAACGGTCCATCATATAAACGACAGGTTCACACACGGCGCCGTTCATGGTTTCGTAGGTATAAATACCTTCTTGGACAATGACTTCGCTAACTTCTAAACCCTCTTTGACTTTCGCCATTTTGTTGCGGTTTTTACGGTTCAAGCCGCGCACTTCATCCGCAGATTTAACGCTCATCACGCCCATGCCATAAGTACCTGCATCGGCTTTCACAATAACGAAAGGCTGGTCGGTAATGCCCAATTCATCGTATTTGGCTTGAATTTTCGCCAATACGCGTTCTACCGCGTCTGCCAACGCATCCTCGCCTTCACGCTCTTGGAAATCCAAACCGCTGATTTTTTCAAAATAAGGATTGATTTGCCATTCGTCGATATCAATCAACTTGGCAAAGTCGGCAGCAACTTGGTTGTACGCGCCGAAATGTTCGGTTTTACGGCGAGTCGTCCAGCCGCCGTGCAATGGAGGCAAAACGGTTTGGTTGATACCTTTAAGGATTTCAGGAACACCCGCAGACAAGTCATTGTTCAACAAAACAACGCAAGGCGAGAAACCGTCGGCAAGATGTACACGCTCACGGGTACGCAATAAAGGTTCAAGCAAAATTTTGTTGCCTAATGCGGTTTCAAACTCGGTTGGCTCAGTCACTTCAGGATTCAAGCTGCCCAAGCGCACTTCGTATCCTGCCGAACGCAAAATCTCGCTGAGGGCGTAAACGTTTTGCAGATAGAATGTGTTGCGCGTGTGGTTTTCAGGAATAATCAATACGGATTTTGCCGTTTCACATGCGCGCTGTACCGCATCTTGCGCGGCAACCGCCGCCAGCGGGATAAAGTTGGGATTCAAATTATTGAAGCCGCCCGGAAACAGGTTCATATCGATAGATGAAATTTTGTAACCGGCATTACGGATGTCAACCGAGCCATAAAACGGCGGACGGTGTTCGTTCCAATGCGAACGGAACCATGCTTCGATTTTGGCATGATTGGCAAGGACTTTTTTCTCAAATTCCCGTAATTGAGTCAGATGCTCAGGAGCCATTACCGGTAATTTCATTCTCTATACCTCTTGGTAAGTGTGGATGTTGAGTGAGAATGATAGAACTTTTTAGTGCATTTCGACAAGCATTCTTTCAGATAAAATGCATCTTTTTGTCAACAATTCTACAATTTGTCTAATTTTTAATAAGAAATTTTGAAACTTTACGACAAATTTTAAAAATTGGACAAATTTCTATTGCACAGCCCCTATAAAAAGCCTAAAATCCGCCCATAAACACAAACCATCATTCATACTTACCAATTAGCAAAGAAACTCATCATGAGCGCACAAACCCTTTACGATAAACTTTGGAACAGCCACGTCGTCCGCGAAGAAGAAGACGGCACTGTCCTGCTTTACATCGACCGTCATTTGGTTCACGAAGTTACCAGCCCGCAGGCATTTGAAGGCTTGAAGATGGCCGGCCGCAAACTCTGGCGTATCGATAGCGTGGTTTCCACCGCCGACCACAATACCCCGACCGGCGACTGGGATAAAGGCATCCAAGACCCGATTTCCAAACTGCAAGTCGATACTTTGGACAAAAACATCAAAGAGTTTGGCGCACTCGCCTACTTCCCGTTTATGGATAAAGGTCAAGGCATTGTGCACGTCATGGGCCCGGAACAAGGTGCCACCCTGCCCGGTATGACCGTCGTTTGTGGCGACTCGCACACCTCTACCCATGGCGCATTCGGTGCATTGGCTCACGGTATCGGTACTTCCGAAGTCGAACATACCATGGCAACCCAGTGCATTACCGCAAAAAAATCCAAATCCATGCTGATTTCCGTTGAAGGCCGTCTGAAACCCGGTGTTACCGCTAAAGACGTAGCGCTTTATATCATCGGCCAAATCGGTACGGCCGGCGGTACAGGCTACGCCATCGAGTTTGGCGGCGAAGCCATCCGCAGCCTTTCTATGGAAGGCCGCATGACCTTGTGCAATATGGCGATTGAAGCCGGTGCGCGCTCAGGCATGGTTGCCGTCGACCAAACCACCATCGACTATGTAAAAGGCAAACCTTTCGCACCTAAAGGCGAAGCATGGGACAAAGCTGTCGAATACTGGCGCACGCTGGTGTCTGACGAAGGCGCAGTTTTTGATAAGGAATATCACTTCAAAGCCGAAGACATCGAGCCTCAAGTAACCTGGGGTACCTCGCCCGAAATGGTTTTGGACATCAGCGGCAAAGTGCCGAACCCTGCCGAAGAAACTGATCCGGTCAAACGCAGCGGCATGGAACGCGCCCTAGAATACATGGGCTTGGAAGCGGGTACGCCATTGAACGAAATCCCTGTCGATATCGTCTTTATCGGCTCTTGTACCAACAGCCGTATCGAAGATTTGCGCGAAGCCGCCGCTATCGCCAAAGGCCGTAAAAAAGCGGACAATGTACAACGCGTATTGATTGTTCCAGGCTCCGGTTTGGTTAAAGAACAGGCCGAAAAAGAAGGCTTGCACGAAGTATTTATCGAAGCCGGTTTTGAATGGCGCGAGCCGGGCTGCTCTATGTGCCTCGCCATGAATGCCGACCGCCTGACCCCAGGACAACGTTGCGCCTCCACCTCCAACCGTAACTTTGAAGGCCGTCAAGGCAACGGTGGACGCACCCACCTCGTCAGCCCTGCCATGGCAGCTGCAGCCGCGGTTACCGGCCACTTTACCGACATCCGCACTATGGCTTAAAGTATTTTCAGACGGCCTTTATTGATCAGGCCGTCTGAAACAATACCTTGCTCAAGTAAGTTTTCCTATTGCGCAAAACGTCCGAAAACCTTCTTAATCATTGATAACTTGAAAGGAATCTAGTATGAAAAAACTGTTTGCATTAGCTGCCGCAGCCCTCATCCTGTCAGCTTGTTCCAGCACTTGGTCCGGCGCAAAAAACGATACCAACCGCAATTGGGACAAAACCAAAGAGACTGCCGAGCGCGTAGCCGATAAAACCAAAGAAACCGCGGAACACGTTGCCGAAAAAACCGGCGAAGCCGTTAAAAAAGGCGGCAATGCAGTAGGCCGCGGCATGAGCCATGTTGGAGAAAAAATCGAAGCCGCTACCGAATAATTCGGTAAATCAGGCCGTCTGAAGCTCCTGACTCCGTTTCAGACGGCCTGATACATTATTAATTTTTCAGACATTTTCACGATTCCAAGCAAAGGAAGAAACAATGAGTAATCCGTCAAGCTGGTTTGGTATTCACGCTCATGATTTGGATCGCGCCAAAGCCTTTTACGAATCCGTATTCGGTAAGCCCCTGCAAGACGTTGGCGGCAACGGATTCCGTTTCATCATTTTCCCAGCCGATTACACCCAACACGGTACGGCCGGCATGATTTGGCACGACAGCAATGCCCAGCCCGGCCACGGCGGTACAACCATTTTCTTCAATTGCCCGGATTGTGCCGAAACAGCAGAAAAAGCCGTTGCAGCAGGCGGCAAACTGTTACAAGAAAAATTCCGCATTGCCAACGGCTTTGCAGCATTTATCGAAGACACAGAAGGCAACCGAATCGGTTTGCACAGCACACGCTAACCCGAATAGCCATAAAATTTCCCATTATTACTATAAGAATCTGACATGAAAGCCTTTACCAAAATTACCGCCATCGTCGCCCCGCTCGACCGCAGCAACGTCGACACCGATGCCATCATCCCCAAACAATTTCTGAAATCCATCAAACGCAGCGGCTTCGGCCCCAATGCTTTTGATGAATGGCGTTACCTCGACCACGGCGAACCGGGCATGGACAACAGCAAACGCCCGTTGAATCCGGATTTCTCCCTGAACCAGCCACGCTATCAAGGCGCACAAATCCTGTTGACGCGTAAAAACTTCGGTTGCGGCTCTTCACGCGAACACGCCCCTTGGGCATTGGACGACTACGGCTTCCGCGCCGTCATCGCCCCCAGCTTCGCCGACATCTTCTTCAACAACTGCTACAAAAACGGCCTTTTGCCTATCGTTTTGACAGAAGAACAGGTTGACCAGCTTTTCAAAGAAGTTGAAGCCAACGAAGGCTATCAGCTCTCCATCGACCTTGCCGAGCAAACCCTGACCACCCCTAGCGGCGAAACATTCACATTCGACATTACCGAACACCGCAAACACTGCCTCTTAAACGGCTTGGACGAAATCGGCCTGACCCTGCAACATGCTGACGAAATTCACGCCTTTGAAGAAAAACGCCGCCAAAGCCAGCCTTGGCTGTTTAACGGTTGATATAAAAAAGGCCGTCTGAAAAATTTAAGTGTTTCAGACGGCCTTTAATCTACAAAAATATACCATGATTACCGACACCATAAGCAATGCCACCCGCTACGCTGCCTTGCATCCCGACTTTGCCGAAGCCTTCCACCTATTGCAGACCTTGGATTTTGCCAAGCTGCCGGACGGCCAGGTGCCATGCGAGAATCCCAATATCCGTATTTTTATCGGCAGCGAGCCGATGAGGACGCAGGGAGAAGCCCAGCCTGAAGCGCACTTAAAACATATTGATATTCAAACGCCGATTGATGGCAGCGAAACATATGGCTGGATAGACAGAGGCCGTCTGAAAAACGGTTTGGGCTACAACGAAAAGCGCGATATCGAGTTTTTCGACTGCGAGCCGGAAACCTGGCTGACCTTGGAGCCAGGTGAATTTGCGCTATTTTTCCCGAATGATGCGCATGCCCCATTGGTCGGCGACAGGGCGAACATACGCAAAGTTGTTTTTAAAATCCGTGTTGAAACCGAGCGTCTATAATTTTTCAGACGGCCTTATCCCCTTATTCAGGACACAATATGTCTTTTTTCAGCAGGTTGTTCCGCTCCAAACCTAAATTAATGACTTGGCAGGAATTTGTCGAATACTTTGCCCGCCGTATCCAAGAAGAATTGGATCTTGAGGCAAAAATCGACTGGGGCGAAAATATTGCGTCTTCGCCGATTATCGTCCATTTTTCCGAAGACGATGAAGCATCATTCAGCACATATTTGAACAACCATTACACAAGTTATCTGCAAAATCCCGAGGCCTTGGAGGCTATTGTTGCAGCCAATTTAGCGGTTATCTATAAGATTCAGGACGCTGATGCCAGTGTTTCAGCACAACAAATTCTTCCGACGATTAAAAATACGATTTATCTGGAAAACGCCAGACTGATTACAAATACGGACGAAGCCGAACCTGCCGATTATCTGGTATACAAACCGATTGCGGGCGATATCATGGTGCTTTATATGGTGGATACGGAAGAATCCATGCATACGCTCAATCGTGAGCATATGAAAGAGGCCGGTATTGAAGATGAGGACGCCTTGTATCGTACCGCCATGGATAATCTGCGCCAACGAATGAATGGACGTGTTCAAATTCATCATGCCGAAGGTTGGTCATTGGCTCAAATCCATTTGGACAACGACTATGATGCTTCCCTGATTTTGCTTTTGGACGAAGTACTTAAAGACGATCCTATGCTGCCGGCCAACCCCGTTTTTGCAGTCCCGGCGCGCAACGCCCTGCTCGTTTGCAGCCCATCCGATGAAGAAGCTTTGCAGACGATGGCGAATATTGCCCTGCAGGCATTTGAAGAATCTGCCTACGCGATTTCTACCCAGCTTTACCAGTACCATAATGGTACAATCAGCATTTTCAGAGCAAATTGATTTAAGGCCGTCTGAAAAACAGACGACCTACCTTTACCTAAAACCTTCCCATAAGGAAACCCGAAATGACCAAACATATCGCTATCTTGCGCGGCGACGGCATCGGCCCTGAAATCGTTGCAGAAACCGTCCGTGTACTCGACAAACTTATCGAACAAGGTTTGGATGTCAGCTACGAATACGCACCTTTGGGTGGCGAAGCCTATGACGAATACGGCCATCCTTATCCAGAATTCACGCAAAACCTTTGCCGTAAAGCCGATGCGGTCCTGCTTGGTGCAGTCGGTTCTCCTCAATACGACAATCTCGACCGTCCGCTGCGCCCTGAACGCGGCTTGTTGGCCATCCGTAAAGACTTGAATCTGTTTGCCAACCTGCGTCCTGCCATTTTGTATAAAGAGCTGGCCAATGCTTCCACTCTGAAACCGGAAATCGTCGCCGGCCTCAACATCCTCATCGTACGCGAACTCACCGGCGATATTTACTTTGGCGAACCGCGCGGCATCCGTGTTTTGGAAAACGGCGAACGCGAAGGCTACAACACCATGAAATACAGCGAAAGCGAAATCCGCCGTATTGCCCACGTTGCCTTCCAATCTGCCCAAAAACGCAGCAAAAAAGTCTGCTCCGTAGGCAAAGCCAACGTTTTGGAAACCACCGAACTGTGGCGCGAAATCTTTGAAGAAATCGGCAAAGAATACCCTGATGTCGAGCTTTCCCATATGTACGTTGATAACGCAGCCATGCAGTTAGTACGCGCACCTAAACAGTTTGACGTGATTGCCACCGGCAACATCTTCGGCGATATCCTCTCCGACGAAGCTTCCATGCTGACCGGCTCTATCGGTATGCTGCCTTCCGCTTCTTTGGACGAAAACGGCAAAGGCCTGTACGAACCGTCTCACGGCTCTGCTCCTGACATTGCCGGTCAAAACAAAGCCAATCCGCTGGCGACCGTATTATCTCTTGCCATGTTGTTGCGTTACAGCCTGAACGACGAAGCACGCGCTCAACAAGTTGAAAACGCTGTACAAAAAGTACTGCAACAAGGCTTGCGTACCGGCGACATTTACGAAAAAGGTACTAAACTGGTTTCCTGCTCCGAAATGGGCGATGCCGTATTGGCCGCTTTGTAAGAGGCCGTCTGAAAAAAGCGTGAGTTTTAACTCACGCTTTTTTATTATTAATCTATTTTATTTATATCCATCAGGTACAACTGGTGCAGAAACAACAACTCCATCTTTCACAACCATTGACAGAGTTTTAATAGATCCTGTCATTCCATTAACATGTGTCCAAACATAAATCAGTCCTTCAGGAGATGACCTTACTGCACTTGGAGTACCCATTAATGCAACAGCTTCCTTTTCATTCATTCCCTGCTTAATTTGCCGTGCATTATCCCAATTAAAATTAGTACCAGCACATCCTGCTAATAAGACAGAAACAAAAGCAGTCAAAAATAATTTCTTCATTTGTTCATCCTTTTTAAAATATAGTAAATAGTAATATAATTATGCCACAGTATTTAAAATTTGCCATATATTCTTCATAATCGTATCATCTATAATTCTTTATTTATAAAAAAAGGGCGTGTTTTCACACGCCCTTATATCTTTTTCAGACAGCCTTAAGATTGAAGCAATCAACCTTTTTTATGTTTGCCGCCAAAGCCGTCGTTAGACTTACGTTTGCCTTTAAAGCCTTCGCCGCCTTTTTTGAAACCGTCAGCTTTTTTGAAACCGTCTTTTTTAAAGCCATCTTTCTTGAAACCGTCTTTTTTATGGCCTTCGCCGCGAGCTTTACCGCCGAAACCTTCTTTAGCCGGTTTCTTATCGCCGCGCCAGCCGCCGGATTTACGATCGCCCCAGCCGCCTTTGCCTTTCGGTTTGCCGCCGGCAGATTTGCGTTTGCGTGTCGGCTCCATGCCTTCGATGGTCAGCTCAGGCAATTTGCGGCCGATGTATTTTTCAATTTTGTGTACTTTGACGTATTCGTTCACTTCGGCAAAAGTAATCGCAATACCGGTACGGCCTGCGCGGCCGGTACGGCCGATGCGGTGAACGTAGTCTTCTGCCTGTTTCGGCAAGTCGTAGTTGATAACGTGGGTAATGGTCGGTACGTCGATACCGCGTGCGGCTACATCGGTGGCAACCAAAATTTTGCAGCGGCCTTTGCGCAAATCCATCAGCGTGCGGTTACGCCAGCCTTGCGGCATATCACCATGCAGGCAGTTGGCGGCAAAACCTTTTTCGTACAATTCATCCGCGATGACTTCGGTCATGGCTTTAGTGGATGTAAAAATCACACATTGATCGATATTGGCATCGCGCAAGATGTGGTCGAGCAGGCGGTTTTTATGGCGCATATCGTCGCAGTACAATAGCTGCTCTTCGATTTTGCCTTGATCATCCACACGCTCAACTTCGATGGTTTCAGGGTCTTTGGTCAGTTTGCGCGCCAGTTTGCCTACTGCGCCGTCCCAAGTGGCAGAGAACAACAAAGTCTGACGATCGCTCGGCGTTGCTTCCACGATGGTTTCGATGTCGTCGATAAAACCCATGTCCAACATACGGTCGGCTTCGTCCAGAATCAGCACTTCCAAACGATCAAAATCAACTTTACCGCTCTGCATCAAATCCATCAGACGGCCCGGAGTAGCGACAATCAGGTCAACCGGTTTGCTCAAGGCGCGGGTTTGGTAACCGAAAGATGCGCCGCCGACAATGCTGACAGTACGGAACCAACGCATATTTTTAGCATACGCCAGCGCGTTTTTTTCCACCTGAGCCGCCAGTTCGCGGGTCGGGGTCAATACCAAAGCGCGCGGGCCTTTGCCCGGTTTTTCGCTGCGCTTGGTCAGTTTTTGCAAGGTAGGCAGCAAGAAGGCTGCGGTTTTGCCTGAACCGGTTTGTGCCGAAGCCATAATGTCGCGGCCGTCCAAAGCAAACGGAATTGCTTGCGCCTGAATCGGGGTTGGGCTTTCATAACCCTCGCCGCGTACGGCAGACAAAATGTTTTTATCAAGGTTCAAATCGGCAAATTTAATAGACATATCTATCCTAAGAGACAACAACGCGCACGCCTGAACAATTTCAGACGACCTGAAGCAAAGGAAAGTAACGATACGGGAAATGTGAAGTTACAGGGTTGTCGCAAGCATCTTGCTTGTGGTTAACATCGACGACAACCTGCACAGAAAAGGCTTTGCAAATATGCAAGCAATAAAAGAAACGCGCCCGAAACGGCGGTTTAGGTTGGATGACGATGGCTTCGTATCAAAAGACGAACGGCGGATAATATAGATTTTATGGATAACAGTCAAGCAAAAAGACATCAAGTACGTTAAAATCCAAACCCTTCCCAATACTTATTCAGGCCGTCTGAAACCATGACCGACATTACCCCCTTTGCCAACCGCTTGGGCAAAAACATCAAACATCTTATGAAATGGGCCAAACGCAACAATATTGAAGCCTGGCGCATTTACGACCGCGATATTCCCCAATTTCCCTTTGCCGTCGATGTTTACGGCGACCAAATCCATCTTCAGGAATACGATACCGGCTGGCTGATGCAGCCCGAAGAGTATGAAGCATGGCTTGCCGATGTATTGGAAGCCATCGGATTTGTTACCGGTTTTGCGCCCGAACAAATCCACCTCAAACGCCGCGAACGCCAAAAAGGCTTACAACAGTACGAAAAAACCGGCAAAACCGGCGATGATTTCGTCATCACGGAAAACGGCCGCAAATTTTGGGTCAACCTCGACAAATACCTCGATACCGGCCTTTTCCTCGACCACCGTAACACGCGCAAAAAAGTCGGCGAAACCGCAGCGGGCAAACGCTTCCTCAACCTGTTTTCCTATACCGGCAGCTTCACCGTCTATGCCGCCACCGGCGGCGCAACGTCCAGCGAAACCGTTGATTTATCGAATACTTATCTCGATTGGGCGAAACGCAATTTCGAACTCAACGGCATCAGCCTCGAACAACACAAAATCGTCCGCGCCGATGTGTTCCAATATCTGCAAAATGCCGCAGACGAAGGCAAAAAGTTCGACCTGATTGTCATGGATCCGCCCAGCTTTTCCAACAGCAAAAAGATGCTCGACATTCTCGACATCCAGCGCGACCATAAAAAGCTGATTGACGGCGCGATGAACCTACTCGCTTCAGACGGCATTCTGTATTTCTCCAACAACCTGCGCAGCTTTGTGTTGGACGATTCGGTCGCGGAACAATACGCAGTCAAAGATATTTCCAAGCAGTCCGTTCCCGACGATTTCCGCAACAAAAAAATCCATCAATGCTGGGAAATCAAGCATAAATAAGCATCAGGCCGTCTGAAAGCCAGTTTTCAGACGGCCTGATTACCATATTGAATCTCTCAATCAATAGGCGCATAATTGAAGAGATTGTTGACAATATCAAAAGGAAAAGAACATGCAAAACTACCTGACACCCAATTTCTCATTCGCCCCCATGATTCCGGAACGCGCGCTCGGCAGCCGGGTTTGGGATACCGAAGGACGAGAATACATTGATCTGTCAGGCGGTATTGCTGTGAACGCGCTGGGTCATTGCCATCCCGATTTGGTCGCAGCCTTGGCCGAGCAGTCGCAAAAACTCTGGCACATTTCTAATATCTATACCACCCAACCGGCTCAAGAATTGGCCAAAAAATTGGTCGAAAATACCTTTGCCGACAAGGTGTTTTTCTGCAATTCCGGCGCAGAGGCCAATGAAGCCGCGCTGAAACTGGCGCGCAAATACGGCCGCGATCATTTTGGCGAGCATAAAACCGAAATCATCTCCTGCCTCAACAGCTTCCACGGCCGCACCCTGTTTACCGTATCCGTCGGCGGCCAGCCCAAATACAGCAAAGACTACGCGCCGCTGCCGGCCGGCATTACCCACGTTCCCTTCAATGATGTTGTCGCATTAGAAGCAACCATCAGCGACAAAACCTGCGCTGTGATTATCGAGCCGATTCAAGGCGAAAGCGGCATCCTGCCTGCCACCCAAGAATATCTGCAAGCCGCACGCCGTTTATGCGACAAGCACGGAGCATTGCTGATTTTGGACGAAGTGCAAACCGGCATGGGGCATACGGGCAAACTGTTTGCCTACGAGCATTACGGCGTAACACCCGATATTCTCAGCTCCGCCAAAGCCTTGGGCGGCGGCTTCCCGATTGGCGCAATTCTGACCACCGATAAAATCGCCCCAACCTTCGGCCCCGGAACACATGGCTCAACCTTTGGCGGCAATCCGATGGCGTGCGCAGTCGGCAGCCGTGCATTTGACATCATCAATGCGCCCGAAACATTGGCACACGTTAAACAACAAGGCCAAAAACTTCAGACAGCCTTGCGTGAAATAGGCGAAAAGACCGGCGTATTTAAAGAAGTCCGCGGCATGGGCTTACTGCTTGGCTGCGTGTTGGCAGACGAATACGCAGGCAAGGCATCGGAAATCACCGCCGCCGCTTTGAAACACGGCCTGATGGTACTGGTTGCCGGCGCCAATGTCGTGCGCTTCGCCCCCAGCCTGCTGCTGAACGATGAAGATATGGCCGAAGGCTTGAAACGTTTTGAAGCGTCTTTAACCGAATGGTTGGCCTGATTTTTAAAACCCAATATCCAAATCAGCCGACAGCTTTTGGTTCTATTAATGCCATATAGTGAAAGCCGTCTGAAAGACCGTTTGAGTTTTTCAGACGGCCTTTTTTTAATATTGAAAACAACATCCGCCTACATGCTTTGTCATTTGATGTTTGTTAAAAATCGTGACACCTCTTCGTGCTACGCTTGTCAAACAATTTGATTTTACGAAGAAAAGGAGCAGGAGATGATATCGTTGAAAACCCAAATTGCCGGTTTTTCTTTTGACAACTGTCTGATGAATGCGGCAGGTGTTTTATGTATGACTGTTGAGGAATTGGAAGCGGTCAGACAGTCTTCGGCAGGCACTTTCATTACCAAGACCGCAACGCTTACCCCGCGTCAAGGCAACCCAGAGCCGCGTTATCGGGACGTGCCTCTCGGCAGCATCAATTCGATGGGTTTGCCGAATCAAGGCATTGATTACTATCTGGATTACCTGCTTACCCTTCAAGAATCTGAGCCGGAACGGACATTTTTCCTATCATTGGTCGGTCTATCGCCCGGCGAAACACATATCCTGTTGGAAAAAGTGCAAAATAGCGGGTTTAACGGCATTACCGAACTCAACCTATCCTGCCCAAACGTCGCCGGCAAACCGCAAATCGCCTATGACTTTGAAACAACCGAGATGATTTTGGATAATACGTTTACCTACTTCGACAAGCCCTTGGGCATCAAATTGCCGCCGTATTTCGATATAGCCCATTTTGATCAAGCGGCGAAAGTGTTCAACCGCTATCCCCTAAAATTCGTCAACTGCGTTAACTCCATCGGCAACGGCATGTATATCGAAGACGAATCCGTCGTCATCCGCCCGAAAAACGGCTTCGGCGGCATAGGCGGCCAATACATCAAACCGACTGCGCTCGCCAATGTCCACGCGTTCTATCAAAGACTGGATCCGTCTATCCAAGTTATCGGAACGGGCGGCGTTTACAGCGGCCGTGATGCGTTTGAACACATCTTGTGCGGCGCAAGCATGGTGCAGATCGGCACGGCGCTACACCAGCAAGGCGTAGACATTTTTGAACGGGTTTCCCTTGAATTAAAAGCCATCATGGTGCAAAAAGGCTATGAGAAGCTGGAAGACTTCAAAGGCAAATTGAAATATTTTGCATAAGGTTTACTCTAAAAAACGCCCAAGGCCGTCTGAAAATTTCAGACGGCCTTGTTGTATAATTGCTCCCCACATTACCCGTCTTCCCCTTCAATGAAACTCAACCCCCAACAGCAAGCCGCGGTCAAATATCTAGGCGGCCCCCTGCTCGTCCTTGCCGGTGCAGGCAGCGGAAAAACCGGTGTGATTACGCAAAAAATCAAGCATTTGATTGTCAATGTCGGCTATCTGCCGCATACCGTCGCCGCGATTACCTTTACCAATAAAGCAGCTACGGAAATGCAGGAGCGCGTCTCCAAAATGTTGCCTAAGTCGCAAACGCGCGGGCTGACGATTTGCACCTTCCACTCTTTGGGTATGAAGATTTTGCGCGAAGAAGCCGATCAAATCGGTTACAAAAAAAACTTTTCCATCCTCGACTCTACCGACAGCGCCAAAATAATCGGCGAGCTTTTGGGCGGTACGGGCAAAGAAGCCATATTCAAAGCGCAACATCAAATTTCCCTTTGGAAAAACGATTTAAAAACGCCTGAAGAAGTAGTTCAGACGGCCGCTAATGTGTGGGAACAACAAACAGCGCACGTCTATGCGAGTTATCAGGAAACCCTGCAAAGCTATCAGGCAGTGGACTTCGACGACTTAATCCGCCTACCAGCCGTACTCTTGCAGCAAAACAGCGAAGTGCGCAACAAATGGCAGCGGCGGCTGCGTTATCTGCTGGTTGACGAATGCCAGGACACCAACACCTGCCAATTTACCCTGATGAAGCTCTTGACCGGCGCGGAAGGCATGTTTACCGCCGTCGGCGACGACGACCAGTCCATCTACGCATGGCGCGGCGCAAACATGGAAAACCTGCGTAAAATGCAGGAAGACTATCCGCAGATGAAGGTCATCAAGCTGGAGCAAAACTACCGCTCCACCGCGCGGATTCTCAAAATCGCCAACAAAGTCATCGAAAACAACCCCAAACTCTTTACCAAAAAACTTTGGTCGCAGTTCGGCGAAGGCGAAATCGTCAAAGTCGTTGCCTGCCAAAGCGAGCAGCACGAAGCCGACTGGGTCGTCAGCCAAATCGTCAAACAGAAGCTGGTCGGCGGCGACAAAACCCAATACGCCGATTTCGCCGTGTTATACCGCGGCAACCATCAGGCGCGGATTTTTGAAGAATCCTTGCGCAGCGCGCGTGTTCCCTACCAACTCTCCGGAGGACAAAGCTTTTTCGACAAAGCCGAAATCAAAGACGTTTTGTCCTATTTGCGCCTGCTTGCCAACCCCAACGACGATCCCGCCTTCCTGCGCGCCGTGACCACGCCTAAACGCGGCATCGGCGACGTTACATTGGGCAAGCTCAACACCTACGCGCACGAACACGAATGCAGCCTATATGAAGCCGCGCAAACCGAAGAAGCGCTTGCCCTATTGAACCATACCAACCGCCAACACCTGCAAGCCTTCATGGATATGATTGAAAACTACCGCACCAAAGCCGAAACCAGCGAAGCAGGCGAGCTTATTCATAACCTGCTAAAAGAAATCGACTACGAAAACCACCTGTTGGCCAATGAGGAAGGCAAAGCAGGTGAAATCAAATGGCGTAACGTTACCGACCTGACCGGCTGGCTGGAACGCAAAGGCGAGCAAGACGGCAAAAACATCATCGAGCTTGCCCAAACCATCGCCCTGATGACGCTTTTGGAGGGCAAAAGCGAAGAAGAAATCGATGCCGTCAAACTCTCAACCCTGCACGCTTCCAAAGGTTTGGAATACCCCTACGTTTTCCTTGTCGGTTGCGAAGAAGGCATCTTGCCGCACAACGACAGCATAGAAGAAGACAATGTCGAAGAAGAACGCCGTCTGATGTACGTCGGCATTACCCGTGCCAAACGCCAGCTTATACTGACCCACTGCCTCAAACGCAAAAAGCAAGGCACATGGCAGTTCCCCGAGCCGAGCCGCTTCATAGACGAAATGCCGCAGGAAGACATCAAAATCCTAGGCCGCAAAGGCGGCGAGCCGATTGTGAGTAAGGAAGAAGGAAAAAGCAATCTGGCAGGATTGCTGGACATGTTGGGAAACAAAAGAAAAGGATAAAGCAAGGCCGTCTGAAAGTAAGGTTTCAGACGGCCTTATTGTCAGCAAAATATCAAAGACAACAATTAAATAATTTTTACTTTATTCCTTTATGCCTATCCGTCCCCATTCCTCCCGATTCTTCAAAAAAAAAACAAAAATAATCGAATAATCAGGTGCAAAAATAAAAAAGCAGGTGACACGATTGCCTTATTCCCCTTCAATTCACACGCAAAAATTGTCAACACTTGAAGTATAAATTCACAAGCAAAATTGCATTTTTCAGGTATAATAATGGATTCCCCAACTGCATTTTGTGAGCTGAATCCATGTCTGTTGTTCTGCCCTTGCGCGGTGTAACCGCCCTTTCCGATTTCCGTGTTGAAAAACTCTTCCAAAAAGCAGCCGCCCTCGGCCTGCCCGAAGTCAAATTAAGCAGCGAATTTTGGTATTTTGTCGGTAGCGAAAAAGCACTTGATGCCGCGACAGTCGAAAAACTGCAAGCCTTACTGGCAGCGCAAAGCGTTGAACAAACGCCCAAAGCGCGCGAGGGCTTGCATTTATTTTTGGTAACGCCCCGTTTGGGCACCATTTCTCCTTGGGCTTCCAAAGCAACCAATATCGCCGAAAACTGCGGTTTGGAAGGCATTGAACGTATCGAACGCGGCATGGCCGTATGGTTGGAAGGTGCGCTTACCGACGGGCAAAAACAACAATGGGCAGCCCTGTTGCACGACCGCATGACCGAAAGCGTGTTGACCGACATCGATGCGGCGGCGCAACTGTTCCACCATATCCAATCGGAAACCTTCTCCAGCGTAGATGTATTGGGCGGCGGTAAAGAGGCATTGGTCAAAGCCAATACCGAAATGGGCTTGGCGCTTTCAGCCGACGAAATCGATTATCTGGTCGAAAACTACCAAGTTTTAAACCGCAATCCGTCCGATGTGGAATTGATGATGTTCGCGCAGGCAAACAGCGAACACTGCCGCCACAAAATCTTCAACGCCGACTTCATCCTCAACGGCGAAAAACAACCGAAATCCCTTTTCGGCATGATTCGCGACACACACAATGCGCATCCCGAAGGCACGGTCGTTGCCTATAAAGACAATTCGTCCGTGATCGAAGGCGCAAAAGTCGAACGTTTCTATCCAAATGCGGCAGAAAACCAAGGCTACCGTTTCCACGAAGAAGACACCCATATCATCATGAAAGTGGAAACACACAACCACCCGACCGCCATCGCGCCGTTTGCGGGCGCGGCAACGGGCGCGGGCGGTGAAATCCGCGATGAAGGCGCAACAGGTAAAGGCTCACGTCCGAAAGCAGGCTTGACCGGCTTTACCGTCTCCAACCTGAATATCCCTGGCTTGGAGCAACCTTGGGAACAAGCTTACGGCAAACCCGGCCATATTGCTTCTCCTTTAGACATCATGATTGAAGGCCCGATCGGCGGCGCAGCGTTCAACAACGAATTCGGCCGTCCGAACCTCTTGGGCTACTTCCGTACTTTTGAAGAGAAGTTCGACGGTCAGGTTCGCGGCTATCACAAACCGATTATGATTGCCGGCGGCTTGGGCAGCATTCAGGCACAGCAAACACACAAAGACGAAATCCCCGAAGGCGCATTGCTTATCCAACTGGGCGGCCCGGGTATGCTCATCGGCTTGGGCGGCGGCGCAGCCTCTTCCATGAACACCGGCACAAACGACGCATCTTTGGACTTCAACTCCGTACAACGCGGCAACCCCGAAATCGAACGCCGCGCGCAAGAAGTCATCGACCGTTGCTGGCAGCTTGGCGACCAAAACCCGATTATCTCCATCCACGATGTCGGCGCAGGTGGCTTGTCCAACGCCTTCCCTGAACTCGTCAACGATGCCGGCCGCGGCGCGGTATTCAAACTGCGCGAAGTACCGCTGGAAGAACACGGCCTCAGCCCATTGCAAATTTGGTGTAACGAATCGCAAGAGCGTTATGTGTTGTCGATTTTGGAAAAAGATTTGGACACCTTCCGCGCCATCTGCGAACGCGAACGCTGCCCATTTGCCGTGGTCGGCACGGCGACCGACGACGGCCATTTGAAAGTGCGCGACGACTTGTTCTCCAACAATCCTGTCGATTTGCCGTTGAACGTTTTGCTTGGCAAACCACCCAAAACCACGCGCACCGACAAAACAGTTACGCCGTCTGAAAAACCGTTTAACGCCGGCGATATCGACATTACCGAAGCCGCCTACCGCGTTCTGCGTCTGCCTACCGTAGCTGCTAAAAACTTCCTAATTACCATCGGCGACCGCAGTGTCGGCGGCATGACCCACCGCGACCAAATGGTCGGCAAATACCAAACCCCCGTAGCCGACTGCGCCGTTACCATGATGGGCTTCAATACCTATCGTGGCGAAGCGATGTCTATGGGAGAAAAACCGACTGTCGCCCTGTTTGACGCGCCTGCTTCGGGCAGAATGTGCGTCGGCGAAGCCATCACCAACATCGCGGCAGTCAACATCGGCGACATCGGCAATATCAAACTCTCCGCCAACTGGATGGCGGCATGCGGCAACGAAGGCGAAGACGAAAAACTTTACCGCACCGTCGAAGCCGTCTCCCAAGCCTGTCAGGCATTGGATCTGAGCATCCCCGTAGGCAAAGACAGCCTGTCAATGAAAACCGTGTGGCAGGACGGCGAAGAGAAAAAATCTGTCGTCTCGCCGTTGAGCCTGATTATCTCCGCGTTCGCGCCAGTTCAAGACGTACGCAAAACCGTTACGCCCGTATTAAAAGACAATGCCAATTCATTCGCTATTCTGCTGATGATTGACTTAGGCAACAACAAGTGCCGTATGGGTGGGTCTGCACTGGCTCAAGTGTATAACCGAAGCGGCGGCGAAGCACCTGATATTGATGCAGGCCATCTGAAAGCGTTTTATCAGTTAATTCAGCAACTCGTTCAAGAAGATAAGTTGCTGGCCTACCACGACCGCAGCGACGGCGGTTTGTTTGTGACTCTGGCAGAAATGGCATTTGCTTCTCGCCGTGGCATGAATCTCGACCTGCTGACAATGGTAAGTAAAAATATTAACGTTCAAAACGAGTATTACTCGTCTCAAGAATGGCAAAAATTTGTCCTAACTACCCTGTTTAACGAAGAATTAGGAGCCGTTATTGCTGTTCACGCTGCCGACCACGAATATATTTTCAATTTGTGCGAGAAACTGAATCTCACGCTGCACCATTTGGGAGAGTTTGCCGACAGCGGCCATATGGTCATCAATGCAGGAGAAGAATTTTTCAATCAATCCCTTACCGACCTGCAACGCGCATGGCAGGAAACCAGCCACGCCATTCAACGTCTGCGCGACAACCCTGCCTGCGCCGACAGTGAGTTTGCCCTGATTGACGACAACGACCGCAGCGCATTGTTTGCCGACGTGAAGTTCGACGTGAACGAAGACATCGCCGCGCCTTTCGTCAACAGCGGCGCGAAACCCAAAATCGCCATCCTGCGCGAACAGGGCGTGAACGGACAAATCGAAATGGCCGCCGCCTTCACCCGCGCCGGATTCGATGCTTACGACGTGCATATGTCCGACCTGATGGCAGGCCGCGTCCACCTTACCGACTTCAAAATGCTGGCGGCGTGCGGCGGCTTCAGCTACGGCGACGTACTCGGCGCAGGCGAAGGCTGGGCGAAATCCATCCTGTTCCACCCTGCTCTGCGCGACCAATTTGCCGCCTTCTTCGCCGACCCGAACACGCTGACATTGGGCGTGTGCAACGGCTGTCAAATGGTCAGCAACCTTGCCGAGATTATCCCGGGCGCAGAAACATGGCCGAAGTTCAAACGCAACTTGAGCGAACAGTTTGAAGCGCGCCTGAGTATGGTTCATGTTCCAAAATCCGCATCGCTGATTCTGAACGAAATGCAAGGCTCCAGCCTGCCTGTCGTGGTCAGCCACGGCGAAGGCCGCGCCGACTTCGCACTTCACGGCGGCAATATTTCCGCCGATTTGGGCATTGCGCTGCAATATGTGGACGGTCAAAACCAAGTGACCCAAACTTATCCGCTCAACCCTAACGGCTCTCCTCAAGGTATCGCCGGTGTGACCAACGCCGACGGCCGCGTCACCATCATGATGCCCCACCCCGAACGCGTGTACCGCGCCGCACAAATGAGCTGGAAACCGGAAGACTGGACGGAACTGTCCGGCTGGTACCGCCTCTTCGCCGGAGCAAGGAAGGCTTTGGGTTAACCGGCAGGCTGATTTGATTCGGCTTTAAAGAAAAGGTCGTCTGAAAACGATTTAGTGAAACCTGCTATATCTGTTTTCAGACGACCTTTATGTTCTTTTGCGTATAAGACCGAGCCGACCGCCGTCATTCCCGCCTGCGCGGGAATGACGGCCTAGATTTTTTGTCCCGAACCTATATACAAATAAACTTAATTGAATTTATAGAAAGATTTGGAGAAGCTTATGTCTAACATAGTAATTTTTAAAAACATGCCGAATGATGATGACTATATTAAATGGATTGATGAAAACCCAAATGGATTTGTATTAAATATAGATCAAACTAAAGACCCTTCTAAGATTTGGAAAGATTATCCCAAAATACATTTTGCTAATTGTAACCAACTAAATAAAAGGCCGGGGCGCACAACTGGAAAATATTTCAAAGTTTGCTCAAACTCAATTGAAGAACTTGAAAAATGGAGCCTGGATGAATACAGGAGAGAACTAACTCCATGCGGAACCTGTAAGAAAAACGGATTACTGGTAGGACGGCTCATGGGAATACCAAATTTTCAGGTAGCTTCTACCCTGTCCTTAAAATCTGATATAGACGAACTCGAAGAATGTTTAGCCTCCGAGACTAATCCAGAAAAGCGAACCGAAATTGAAACTTTGATAAAAGCCCGTCAAGGGCAAGGCAGATTCCGGCAAAAACTACTCGAACTGTATCCGAACTGCCCGCTAACAGGTCTAGATGTTCGGTCTTTACTTATTGCCAGCCATATCAAACCTTGGAGCAAATGCAATAATGAAGAGAGGTTAGATCCCTTCAATGGACTGATGCTCGCACCCAATATTGACGCATTATTCGATAGCGGACTGATTACGTTTGATGCCGACGGTACGATAAAAATCAGTCCGAAAATCGATCTGGAAAATCAAAAGCGGCTTGGAATTTCTCCCGATATGAAATTAAAAATCGAACCTGAAAGCGAAAAATATTTCGAGTATCACCTCAACCATGTTTTCCAAAAAGAAGAATAAATAGTGTTGAACAGTCCGTTGATTTAAGGTTGTCTGAAAACGATTTAGCGAACCTCGCTATATCCGTTTTCAGATGACCTTTTTGCGTCCTTTTGCGTATAAAGACCAAACTCGTCGCCGTCATTCTGTATAATTGCCACTTTTAAACTATAATCGACATATTCAGACGGCCTTTCCCGACATTATGACTCGACAAGCCTTTATCCTCAGCGATTGTGAATTTTCCGAATGCGGAGAAAAGCCTTACGCCCTGTTGACTGCGAATCCGACGAAGGAACACCACTTCATCGCCCAAACCGAGCAGCGGCAGCATGCGCATAATCCGCAGGTCAGCCCGCAAAACCAAAACGTTTACCGCCTGCCTCTGTCAATGTTTCATACTGGCGAAAAAGCCCGTAGCAAAGAACAAAACCGCAGCGAAGCGATAAGCGTCAACATCATCGGCAACTTGGCGGCGAAAAACCTCTATACGCTGACCTTTGTCGAAGACTCCGCCAACCAATACAATCTGGAAAGCTGGTTCAACCGTCATGAAAGCGGCTACGAAGAGGCCTGCAATCATCTGCGCACCTTACCTGCAGGCCGTCTGAAAACAACTACGGCAAATGCCGATACCGTCAAAGTACCGGATGCCTTGTGGCGGATATTGCGACTGAAATTCCTCGGTATCCTGCGCAATCCGCACAACCATAAAAACCTGTTTGCCCACCGACTGCATCAAACACTGCGGGCGCGGCTGCCGGAAGTCGGTTTTGAATTTGTCCGCTTGATCAGCAAACGCGACCCCAAGCGCATCGAAGCCATTATGCAGGACTACCGTTTCACTTTTCTCGGCTATGTCGATTGGCTGGGCGGACTTTACGGTATGTTGAGCGAAGGCGTGGCGCAGCCGTCGTTGTTTGAACGGCTGTTTTGCAACATCTTTGCCGAACCCGAAGCCGTGAAAATCGAATTGTTCCGCTATCCGGAAAACACGGGGCTGTGCCTGTTTGGCGACAGCAGTTTCTGCCTGCAAGCCTCGGCCAAGCTATTCAGCGTCGGCGTTAATATCTCGCACGATATGTTTGCCGTCGTCCATCTGCAAACCGACCGTTGGCACGCGTTTAAGAATACCTTTCATCACGACGCGCCCAAACTGCAAGGCCAAGTGCGGATTATCGACGGCGACCAAACCCAAAGATTGCTGTTCAACCGACTGTGCATCTATCAAGCCCATGAAGCTGTGTTCGGCCAAAGCCCGAATATCAAAGATTATCTAGAGGCCGTCTGAAACCCCAAACCAGAAGAAAGCATATGAAAATCACGCCAATCCAAGCCCTAAACGACAACTACATCTGGATGATTCAAGAAGGCAACCATGCTGCCTGCGTCGATCCGTCCGATGCCACGCCCGTTTTGAAATTCCTCGTCCACAACCGCCTGATGCTGGCACAAACATGGATTACCCATCCACACCCCGACCATACCGGCGGCGCGAAAAGCCTGTTCCACGGCTTTTTAGAATCCCCAATCTATGGCGAAAGCGACATCAACGTAGCGACGCATACCGTTACCGCAGGTACGCAGTTCTCGTTTGGAGAAGGCTTGGTTACCGTTTGGGCAACTCCCGGCCATACCGACCGCCACATCAGCTATCTGCTGGAAAATTCAGACGGCCTGCACGTTTTCTGCGGTGATACCTTGTTCTCAGCAGGTTGCGGCCGCGTATTTACCGGAACGATTGAGCAGCTTTACGACAGCTTCCACCGATTCAACCAGCTGCCCGAAGAAACGCTGTTTTATCCGGCGCACGAATATACCGCCTCCAATCTGCGCTTTGCCCAGCATATCGAGCCGGACAACGCCGATATTCAGACAGCCTTGGCCGCTGCCGAACACACGCCGACGCTGCCTGTCAGCCTGGCGCACGAACGCAAAGTCAACCCTTTTTTACGCGTTCACCTGCCCCAAGTTCAGGCACGCGCCGAAGAATTGAGCGGACGAAAATTAAACAGCGAACTCGAAGTCTTCGCCGCTTTGCGTGAATTAAAAAATCAATTTTAATTGGGCTTAGTTCCCAAAGAATAAGGCCGTCTGAACAATATCTGTTCAGATGGCCTTTATTATTTAGGGATTATTCCCATTCAATCGTGGCAGGCGGTTTGCCGCTGACATCGTAAACCACACGGTTAATGCCTTTGACTTCGTTGATGATGCGGTTGGACACGCGGCCAAGCAGCGAGTAAGGCAGCTCAGCCCAGTGCGCGGTCATGAAGTCGCTGGTGATGACTGCGCGCAGTGCGACGACGTAGTCGTAAGTGCGTCCGTCGCCCATTACGCCAACGGATTTCACAGGCAGGAATACGGCAAAGGCTTGGCTGGTCAGGTCGTACCAAGATGTGCCGTTTTCGTCGGTGGTGTTGCGCAATTCTTGAATGAAAATATCGTCTGCCTGACGGAGCAAGTCGGCGTATTCTTTTTTCACTTCACCCAAGATACGCACGCCCAAACCTGGACCCGGGAACGGATGACGGTACACCATTTCACGCGGCAGGCCCAAAGCGACGCCCAATTCGCGTACTTCGTCTTTGAACAAATCACGCAAAGGCTCAAGCAGCTTGAGCTTCATGTTTTCAGGCAGGCCGCCGACGTTGTGGTGGGATTTGATGGCGTGGGCTTTTTTGGTTTTTGCGCCTGCGGATTCGATTACGTCAGGGTAAATCGTACCTTGCGCCAACCATTTGGCGTTGGTGAGTTTTTTCTCTTCAGCATCAAATACTTCGATAAATTCCGCACCGATGATTTTGCGTTTTTTCTCTGGGTCGGTCACGCCGGCAAGTTTCGCCAAAAACTGCTCTTCGGCATCAACGTGAATCACGCGTACGCCCAAGTTGCGGGCAAACATGTCCATCACCATTTTGCCTTCGTTCAAACGCAACAGACCGTGGTCAACAAACACGCAGGTCAGTTGGTCGCCGATGGCACGGTGAATCAGCGCGGCCGCTACGGAAGAGTCCACGCCGCCGGACAGACCTAAAATCACTTCATCGCTGCCGACTTGTTCGCGGATTTTGGCGACGGCTTCTTCGATGTAGTTCGGCATGGTCCAGCTGGGTTGTGCACCGCAAATATCCAAGACAAAGCGGTTCAACAGGGCGCGGCCTTGTTTGGTGTGTGTCACTTCAGGGTGGAATTGGATGCCGTAGAATTGTTTCTCGGCGTTTTCCATCATGGCAATCGGGCAAGACGGGGTATCGCCGATGACAGAGAAGCCGGTAGGCAGTTTGGAAACTTTATCGCCATGGCTCATCCATACGTCGAGCGTGTTTGGCGCATCGTCTTGAATGCCGCGTGTCAGCTCGCTGTCAATGGTTTTAACTTGCGCATAACCGAATTCGCGTTGGTTGCCCGGGGTAACTTCGCCGCCCAAGTGGTGCGCCATAAATTGCATGCCGTAGCAGATGCCCAAAACCGGAATGCCCAAATCAAAAATACCGGTATCGGCTTGATAATCGGATTCGTAAACGGAATTAGGGCCGCCGGAGAGAATGATGCCTTTGGGGTTGAAGGCTTTGATTTCTTCCAAAGGCATGTCGAAAGAATGCAGTTCGCAGTAAACATGGGCTTCGCGCACGCGGCGGGCGATCAGCTGGGTAACTTGCGAGCCGAAGTCGAGAATAAGGATTTTGTCTTGGGTCATGGCGGAAACTTTGCAAAATGTAAGAAAACGGTGCGGCCGTAAGGGCAAATTTTAAATTTAAACCACAATAAAAAAGGCCGTCTGAGTCGGCGGATTATACCATTGTTCAGACGGCCTTTATAGGGCAAAACCCAAATCTCTCATCTTTCTATTTTGTGTGTTTTTCAGGAATCATATCGCTACGCGAGAGCAACAGCAGGCAACCCAACACGACCATGCCGATGGCCAATAACGGCGAGAGGTAAATCCAGTAGCTCATGTGCAGATAAATGGCTGTACCGATATAAACCAGCATCGGACCGGAAACGATGGACTGTTTATTGATGCCGTCCATAATCAACACGGCAAAGCCCAAAATAATTAATGCGCCGGCAATCATGGTTGATGTCGCAGGCAAAATATCCGTAGCACGTAAAAACCAAATCGCACCAAAGATAATCAAAAACAAAGGCAGAAAAAGTGAGGGGCGGGACATAACAACGCTCCGTAAAGGTTTCAGACGGCCTGTATTATTGGGTGCGCCGGCCATGCAGGCAAGATATAAAAATGCAATCTTGTGTGTAATTATGCAAAGGTTGGCACAACAAAAAGGCCGTCTAAACAGTGGCAAATCGAAATCGAATATTTCAATTTATCCCGTTTCAGACGGCCTTTTAAATCATCAGGCTTTGCCGGTGCTGCCGAATCCGCCTTCACCGCGCTCGCTGGCGGCAAACTCGTCCACAACCTTAAACGCGGCTTGGACAACCGGCACAATCACCATCTGCGCGATACGCTCCATCGGCTCGATGGTAAACGCTTCTTTACCACGGTTCCACAGAGAGACCTTCAATTCGCCTTGATAATCCGAGTCAATCAAACCGACCAAATTGCCCAAAACAATACCGTGCTTATGACCCAAGCCGGAACGCGGCAACAAAACGGCTGCATACGCAGGGTTGGCCAAATGCACCGCCAAACCGGTCGGCACGAGATACACATCGCCCGGCTGCAATACAACAGCTTCATCCAGGCAGGCACGCAAGTCCAAACCGGCAGAACCGGGCGTTGCATAAGCAGGCAGGGAATCGGCCATTTTCGGATTTAAGATTTTCAGTTCGACTTCGGTTTGCATGACAGGACTCCGTATTGTTCTATATTGGAAAGGGCTACGATTATACACAAATGCCCTTGAGGCCGTCTGAAAAAACGGGGTATGATTCAGTCAAACCTAAGGAGAAAAATCATGGATCTGCACAATATCCGCGAAGATTACAGCAAACGCGAGCTGTCGGAAGCCGAATGCCACGCCGACCCGATTGTCCAATTCGAGCAATGGCTGAACGAAGCGATTCACGCCGAAGTCAACGAGCCGACAGCGGTCAATGTTGCCGCCGTAGGCGAAGACGGCAGGCCCAACAGCCGCATGGTACTGCTGAAAGAAGTCAACCCCAAAGGCTTTGTTTTCTTTACCAATTACCACAGCCGTAAAGGACGCTCCTATACGACACACCCTTTTGCCGCCATGACTTTTTTCTGGCCGGAACTCGAACGCCAAGTGCGCATTGAAGGACGCATTGAAAAACTCGACGCCGCCGCTTCGGACGAATATTTTGAAAGCCGTCCGTATACCAGCCGTATCGGCGCATGGGCAAGCGCACAAAGCGAAGTGATTTCCAGCAAAGCCGTATTGGTGGCCAAGGCCGCGGCCGTCGGTGTCAAACATCCCCTGCATGTTCCCCGCCCGCCGCATTGGGGCGGATACCTCGTTATTCCCGACCGCATCGAATTCTGGCAAGGCCGCCCCAGCCGCCTGCACGACCGCATCCAATACCGCCTGGTTGACGGCAACTGGATACGCGAACGCCTTTCACCATAATTTTCGGATTTTCAAACAAAAATTTACTGGTTGAGTTACAATACAGCCTTTCATCGGCAGGCCGTCTGAATCTGATTTTCAGACGGCCTTTTCCCCCAATCCAACCCCTGCCGCAACCGCCGCAGAAGAACCGCTTTTTCAAGCGAGTTAGGAAAAATCATGTCCAAACAGCCTTCCAGCAAACGCCAATGGCGCGACGGCGTATCATCTACCGCCCAAAAACCCTCCAAACCGGCCAAATCCTTTGCCAATAAAAAACGTCCCGACGACGAGCGAAAAACATCAGGCAAACCTTACGGCCAAAAAGTTTCAGACGGCCCTAAAGCTCAAAATACCGCGCCTAAACAACGTGCTGCCAAAGCCAAAAAACTGGTTGTCCGCAACCCCAACCAAAAAATCATGGAGCACGCCCGCGATTTGAAAGAACGCCGCAGCGACCTTTCCCGCTTCGAACCCGAGCGCCTGCAAAAAGTCCTGGCTGCTTCCGGCGTCGGCTCACGCCGCGAAATGGAAGAATGGATCAGCAACGGCTGGGTAACGGTCAACGGCCGTGTAGCCCAACTGGGTGAAAAAGTTACGCCCGACGATCATGTTACCGTCAAAGGCAGCATCATCAAACTCAAATGGGCAGACCGCCTGCCGCGCATCATCCTCTACTACAAACAAGAAGGCGAAATCGTTTCCCGCGACGACCCGCAAGGCCGCGTCAGCATTTTCGACCGCCTGCCGCAAGCAGCCAGCAGCCGCTGGGTAGCCATCGGCCGGTTGGACATCAATACCAGCGGCCTTTTGATCCTGACCACTTCAGGCGAACTCGTTCAACGCTTTGCCCACCCCAGCTTTGAAGTCGAACGCGAATACGCCGTACGCGTATTGGGCGAGTTGACCACCGAACAAATGCGCGTCCTAACCGAAGAAGGCGTGATGCTCGAAGACGGTTTGGCAAAAGTAGAACGCATCTACGAACAAGGAGGCGAAGGCGCAAACAAATGGTATAACGTGGTCATCAAAGAAGGCCGCAACCGCGAAGTACGCCGCATTTTTGAAAGCCAAGGCCTGACCGTCAGCCGTCTCGTCCGTGTAGGCTTCGGCCCTATCGGCTTGCCAAACCGCCTCAAACGCGGCCAGTTCTATGAACTCAATCCGGCAGAAGTCGCCAACATCATCAAATGGGCAGATATGCTGCTGCCGGGCGAACGTCGCCGGAAGAAAAGTTAATGTAAGATAAATCGGGGCTGAGGCCTTTACAAAATCGTCTCAGCCCGACAAAATCTTGCACAAGTCATAAACATAGTGGGTATTGAAAGGATTTTCTTTATCCAACACATTCATCGGACTGCCATGTCCGACAAATAATACAGGCATTTTTTCATCGTTGCCTCCTTAATATCTGATGAGGCGGATTGTACGGATAAATGATTAAGCAATAAATCTCAATTTATGAACAACATATTTTCCCAGTAGGAAATGATGAAATATTCTTTGGGTTTGCTGCAAAGTTAAAAAGAGGTCGTCTGAAAATGGTTTCAGACGACCTCTTGGTTTTAAATAACAAGGATACATTACATACACAAAAGTAATGCACTCGCGCATTAAATTCATGGTTTGTTGCGGCATATTCGGCTTCTTAAGTTTATACGTTTAAAAACATGAACGCATTTTAAAGGGAACGATAGGGAATATCAAAGAATAGCCATTTCTTTAAATTGCAGAGTTTCGGCGAATAGACAGAAGACTTTTAAGATTTCGAAGCGATTTTTCATAAGATTACTGCTTAATTTTCCTTAATTTATCAACCAAGTCATGAACTTCGGTAGATGGATTCAACTCATCATCTGTTTGCGCTTCTCTAAAAGCCCTTCTTGAGTTT
The DNA here is from genome assembly GCF_001815615.1 of Neisseria sp. HMSC075C10. NCBI lineage: Bacteria > Pseudomonadati > Pseudomonadota > Betaproteobacteria > Neisseriales > Neisseriaceae > Neisseria > Neisseria sp. HMSC075C10. Next base: position 6,578 of record NZ_KV821234.1, on the reverse strand, counting down.
GCTATTGCTGTTTCTATATAAGGTAACAAAGCCCTATAAACACCTTGCTGCGCCTTATTGTAATTCATTGAAAAATTTGCTTTCCATTCGTTATTAAGTAAAGCAACACAATTATCACCAGCACTTTTATCGCCTGTTTTCACAATAGGTGCGCGAGAATATTTAAAATGGCAAAGATACCAATATTCAAAACTTGGGTAAGATACAATCAAATTTATATTGTGTTTCTTCGCCAACTTTTGGGCATCATCAAAGGTTTGATGCGCATCTCTATCAATGACACAATAAACTTCATCAAATTCTAAATGTTGACTTTGCTTATCTTTTTCTTCAATAGCAGTTTCAACCACTGATTTAGGATCAGAACCGCGTCCAGAATAAACTTGAACATTTACCGAAGAAAGGTTTTCAGTAGAAATCAAGTCTTCAAAATAAAGTTTTTCCGTTTTCTCACCTTCGCAAACGATTAAAATGGTTTTATAAGCTTCTCGTTTTGGTGCTTTACGGGATAAATCTCGAGCTTTCCGTTTTGCCATAGCCTTAATCCTCCCAAAAAGAGAATGGGAAATTAAAGTCTTGGAAAATAGGTTTTGCCCCATATTTACCGCTCAAATAATATTCTTCAATATCTTCACGATTGATATGCGGTTTAAAATCTGTTAATGGATAAAGCATTGTTGATCTATCCTTATTTTTTTCACAAAACCAAATTTGATCCCGACGTAATAGATTTTTCCTTAACACAGATGTTTCATGTGTTGTAAAAATAAGCTGGGCATTTCTTTGGTTAATTGGGGAATTGAATAGTTTAACCAAAAATCTAACCAGATCAGGATGTAGGCTTTTATTTAATTCATCAATAACCAAAGTATCGCCATTATGCAAAACCTCCAGAATCAATCCTGAAAACTCAAATAATTTTTGCGTACCATCTGATTCGTCTCTTAAATTTATTTTTTGTGGTTTATTTTCATTATCCAAATATACAAAAAAAGTCTCGTGTTGGGCAATGATGTGCCGTTGTAAATCTTGCAGTATTTCCTTTTTAATGAAATCAGGAATATCATCAGGAAGTTCTTCAAAATTTACTTTAGGCTTTTCAAAAACAATATCATCTAATTCGATACCTGCAGAACGCAATAACTGAATCATGATCTTTTTATCTTTTTCAGATTTTTTACATTGCTTTTTTGCCATCTCATTGCTGATTCTATCTGTGCTAATAATTGGAATTCTATTGATGAGGCTATGAAAAATAGGTTTGATTTGTTCACTATTTAAATGTGCTGCACTAGATAAGAATAGCTGATCCGGTCTGGTTTGATTTCTCCAACTCACTCTTTCGCCTTTGAAATAATCAGACATTTTCCAATCGTAGCTTTCGGTCTGCTGGTTATACTCACGGGAATACCAGTTTTGTTCGCGACCTTTTGGATAGACACTTAACCATTCTTCATGGATTTTTTTGTCATCAGCAATAAAGCCATAATCCACTCTAGTAGGTTGCAAACTACCTTCATCATTGAGTAAATCCACAACAAATGAAATGTCATAATGTGTTGGATTGTTTTTGTATGTTTCATCAAAAAGAAAAGATTTAGTTCTGATTGGTTCTTTCTCTTTCTTATTGAAGGAATCCGAAAGAATTTGAATCATTGAATATAATGCCTTGATTACATTGGATTTGCCTGAAGCGTTGGCTCCATAAATAACGGCAGATTTTAATAAAGACGGTGTAGCGGGCGCATTACTATCAAAATAGTTGTCCGGCATTTCCGTTCCTGAATCACGAACCAACGAAAGCGTCTGTTCTTGTTTGATTGAACGATAATTTTCAACAGAAAATTGGATTAACATAATAAGCCCTTTTTTATTGCAATTTTAGGTAAAAAAAACCTGATTTGGCCATCTTATCACCTTATGGTTTTCCTCTCAACTGTTATAAATAACACATTGGTCTACACTCCAAAATTCAGACGGCCTTTTTCCCGAGCTATTTAGAGCGAAAATAAACGTTAGTTAATGGAGAGCTTAATTCAAGCCCTCGGAAATCCTTACCTTCGTAGATGATTGACATTAGTGCAATAATGGAAAACCATAAATTTATTATTTAGTAATTAAAAAACCATACAACGGCACATTCACCAGCCAATCTTGTTCCCGATAATCTGCCATGGAAAATCGAATTGCTTGCTCAGGTTGAAATTGTTCTGCATACACTTTCAAACTTTTCGCTTTTAAATTTTCTTCTACTTTGACTTCAATCGGAATCACAGCTTGCTTACGTTGCACAACAAAATCAACCTCTGCCGTGACTTTTTCAGTTGCCCAATAGAAAACAGAGTTTTCCTGTGTGGCAATAGTTGTTGCAGCACATATTGTTTGGTCATTACGCCTTTGGATTCGATGAAAATTCGGTAAAAACGTCGTCTGAAAACCAAACTTCCAGTTTTCAGACGACGTTTTCAGTTCATAAACCTAAGCGTTATTTCTCTGCTTTCAACACCCGTTGACGGCGGGTTTCGCTCAATACCATGCCTGCGCTGACGGAAACGTTCATGCTTTCTACCGTGCCAAACATCGGAATCGATATCAGCATATCGCAATGTTCGCGCGTCAGGCGGCGCATACCTTCGCCTTCGTTGCCCATTACCCAAGCCACGCTGTCAGGCAAGTCGCAGTGGTAAAGGTCGGAGTCGCCACCCATGTCCGTGCCGACAATCCAAATGCCGTATTCTTTCAATTCACGCAAAGTACGGGCAAGATTGGTTACGGTAATATACGGCACGGTTTCCGCCGCGCCACAGGCAACTTTACTGACGGTCGCATTCAGACCGGCACTTTTGTCTTTGGGCGCAATCACGGCATGCACGCCCATCGCATCGGCAGTACGCAGGCACGCGCCGAGGTTGTGCGGGTCGGTAATGCCGTCCAATACCAGCAAAAACGGGGGTTCGCTCAGGTTTTCCAACACATCTTCCAAGTGAACATGGTTTTTGGAAGCATCGATAAACCCGACCACACCCTGATGGCGTGCCCCTTTGCTGATGGCATTTAGGCGGTCGGCATCGGCAAAATGCACGCGCACGTTTTCAGAGGCCGCTTTATCCAATACATCGCGGGTGCGCGCATCGGATTTGCCCTCTTGGATATAGAGTTCGGTAATCGATTTCGGGTTTTGCCACAAACGGGCATTGACGGCGTGAAAGCCATAGATGAGTCGTTGGTTTGCCATGTTTTTGCTTTATCAAAAAATTCAGACGGCCATTATAACAAGTAAGGCCGTCTGAAAATTTTTTATTTCATCAAATAACCGAGTATGCCCGAAGTGCCAACACCGATTAATACCGTCATCAACATCGAAAACCGGCTGGCGGCCAATACCGTCAAAGCAATGGCAATCAGCTCATGCGGTTTGTCCGACACAAAATAAGGCGCAATCACGGAAATCAACACGCAGCCTGGCGCGGCTTCCATAACCACTTGCGCACGACGGCTCAACGTACGGTTGCGTAATGCAAAAAAGCCGATTAATCGGGTTGAATAAGTAACGGCCAACATGCTTAAAAACAGCAAAAACGATTGCAGCGACAACAAATCCTTCATTTTTGCTCTCCCCACAAATACGCCACCAACAGGCCCGATAACGTTCCGGCCGGAACATACCATGCGCCATCCACGGTCAAATAGGTTGCGCACGCCACAATCAGGCTGACAAACCAAGGGCGCGAAGCCGCAAAGCTCTTCCACATCCCGCGCAGCAACACCAAAAACACCGCAGGAAACGCCATGCCGAAGCCCCAAGCCGCCACATCGCCGAACATCGGTCCGACTACCGCGCCAAATGCCGCAAAAGCAATCCACGTTACATACAAAATAAAACACACGCCGGCATAAAACGGCATATTGAATGCAGGCAAACCTGCCGCCTTACGCTTTTGAATTTCAGCAAACGCCATTGCCCAGCTTTCATCACACATAAAAAACAGCGCGGGCATTGCCTTTTTCAGCGGCATATCCCTCATATACGGCGCAATCGCCGCCCCCATCAGGATATGGCGCGAATTGATCATAAACGTAACCGTTGCAATCAGCATAATCGGCAAAGGATTTGCCCACAAATTGACTGCGGCAAATTCCGAACCTCCGGCAAAGTTCATGCCCGTCATCAGCAGCATTTCCAGCCAACTCATGCCTTTCTGCCCACCCTGCATGCCCAAAATCAGCGCCCACGGCAACAAGCCGATCAGCATGGGGGAACATTCTTTGATACCGCGCAGAAATTCCGATTGAGGAGAAGCAGTCTGATTCATTTTGATTGAAACGGTTTATTAAAAAGAAGCGACGTATTATAAAGCAGGCCGTCTGAACAAGGGTATAATACGGAAAAATTAGATTTATTTACGGAAACCGATATGACCCACACCGTCCATCTACAGTTTGAAGAAATTGACAATACCGTGTTGCAACGCCTGTGCGGCGCGCTCGACAGCAATCTCGAAGCCTTAGGCAAAGCCCTTGATATCCAAATCAGCCGCCGCTTCGAACATTTCACCTTCATGGGCGAACTGGCACACGCCGGCCGTCGCGCCTTGCTGTCGCTTGCCGAAGCCGCAGAAAAAGGCGACTTGGACGACAACGCCATCAGCCTCGCGGCCGTCGAAGCCAAAACCGCAGATGAAAAACACGAAGAAAAACACCACGACCAACAATACTATTTCCGCACCAAACGCGGCAGCATCGGCGGCCGTACCCCGCGCCAAAACGGCTATATCCGCGCCTTGCTCAACCATGATGTCGTGTTCGGCTTAGGCCCTGCCGGTACGGGCAAGACCTATCTTGCCGTTGCCGCCGCAGTCGATGCCATGGAAAAACACCAAATCGAACGCATCGTTTTGGTACGCCCTGCAGTCGAAGCAGGCGAAAAATTAGGCTTCCTGCCGGGCGATTTGGCGCAAAAAGTCGATCCCTACCTGCGCCCGCTTTATGATGCGCTTTATGACTTGATGGGCTTTGACCGCGTCACCAAACTGATGGAAAAAGGTTTGATTGAAATTGCGCCGCTGGCCTATATGCGCGGCCGCACCTTAAATGGCGCGTATGTCATTTTGGACGAAGCGCAAAACACCACCCCCGAACAAATGAAAATGTTCCTAACCCGTATCGGCTTCGGTGCCAAAGCAGTCATTACCGGCGACATCAGCCAAATCGACTTGCCGCGCAACATCAAATCTGGCTTGAAAGATGCACGCGAAAAACTGCGCGATGTAGAAGGCCTATATTTCCACACCTTCACCAGCGAAGACGTTGTCCGCCATCCTTTGGTGCAGAAAATCGTTGAAGCCTATGAAGCAGCAGAAGAACAAGCTGAAAAGAAAAACGGCGAATAATCTTTTCAAACACTTCAGGCCGTCTGAAAATCAAATTTCAGACGGCCTTCTTACATCATTTGCCACATAATACTGCTATAATCCGAAAACCAAGTAAAACAACGACTTCAAAAGGAAAAATATGACCCTCAAGCCACCCGTCCGAATCGCCGTTACCGGCGCGGCAGGCCAAATCGCCTACGCCACCCTCTTCCGTATCGCCGGCGGCATCATGCTCGGACGCGACCAACCCGTTATCCTGCAGCTGCTCGACCTGCCGCAGGCACAACAGGCATTGCGCGGCGTGATTATGGAAATGCAGGATTGCGCCTTCCCGCTCCTTGCCGACATCTTCGCCACAGACGACCCCGAAGTCGCCTTCAAAGATGCCGACATCGCCCTCTTGATTGGAGCGCGCCCGCGTACCCAAGGCATGGAGCGCGCCGACTTGCTGCACGCCAATGGCGAAATTTTCAAAGTACAAGGCGCGGCGTTGAACAAAGTTGCCAATCGCAACGTTAAAGTCCTCGCCGTCGGCAATCCAGCCAATACCAACGCCTACATCGCCATGAAATCCGCACCCGACATCCCGCCGGAAAATTTCACCGCCCTGATGCGTCTCGACCACCACCGCGCTGTCAGTCAAATTGCCGAAAAAATCAACCGCCCGATTACTTCCATCGAGCAAATGTGCGTCTGGGGCAACCACAGCCCGACCATGTACGCCGACTACCGCTACGCCACCAGTAACGGCGAGTCCGTCCAAGACATGATTACCGAACCCGACTGGAACACCGAAGTCTTCATGCCGAAAATCGCCGAACGTGGTGCCGCCATTATTGCCGCACGCGGTTCATCATCCGCAGCTTCCGCCGCCAATGCCGCCATCTACCACCTACGCGACTGGTTGCTCGGCAGCAGCGGTAAATGGATAACCATGGGCGTTCCATCCGACGGCTCTTACGGCATTCCCGAAGGTTTGATTTTCGGCTTCCCCGTCATTTGTGACGAAGGCAGCTACCGCATCGTCCAAGGCTTGGACTTGTCGGATGAATTCAGCCAAAAACGTATTGCCGCCACACTGGCCGAATTAGAAGAAGAACGTTCAGCCATCCAGGATCTACTCTAAAACAAAGGCCGAGACCTTTGCAAAAAAGTCCTTCCCCCGACAGCCGAAATCTAAACAAAGATTTTCGGCTGTTTTTGTTT
>NZ_KV821233.1:0-33156 GCF_001815615.1 Neisseria sp. HMSC075C10 | reverse complement strand
AGAATATTTAGAAACATTTGCAAAGGTCTCAGGCCGTCTGAAATTCAGACGGCCTTTGTTTATTTCTCATCTGTGAGCGTTTCATAGCCGGGACAGTTTTGTTTATTGCTGTTTTTTGCCCAGGTAATACCGCTGTCGTTGTAATAAACGGTACAGGTTTCATTTGCGTTAGTTTCTTGGTTGGGTTCTGCCTTCAAAATATAACCTGAATCGGAAGGATTAGGCATAGAAGCCGCATTTTCGGAAGGATTAGGCGCAGAAGCCGTATCTTTGGAAAAACTAATATCGAAATATTGATTCTGCTGCAAATTTCCATCAGGAAACCCTACAAATGTACTTTTTTGAGTATAGTAGCGTTCAAGTTGTTGGGCATTATGCAGCATCTGTGTGCGGACGGATGCGAGACGCGTTTGGCGGATGTAGTTTTGATAAGACGGATATGCGATGGTAGCAAGAATGGCTGCAATCAAAACGACTATCAGCAGCTCGATAAGCGTGAAGCCTTGTTGATGTTTCATTGTATTTATGTCGTAAATAATTAGAATAAGACATGAATATTATAGTCGTTTTCTTGCGGCTTAAATGTTCAGATTCGGAGGGAGTTTGGGAATTTATGTAAATGAGGTGCAAGTTCTGAAAAATGTTTACTGCCCTTTATTTTTTATTTCAATAAGTTAAACTTCAATTTAAGCCGACCGTCTCTTGGTCGGCCTTGGTCTTTACAGTAAAATCCAGTTGTTTTTTTGTTTCTATCAATACATTTATTGCTTGTCTGCAACGTTATTTTATTGAATTGGTTCCTTTTATATGTCTAAAGTTTTCAAGTGGGCGGCCGGTACGGCTGTTGTAGTAGCAGCGGCTTTCGGCGGCTGGTCTTTGATGAAGCCTGAGCCTCAGTCTTCTTTTATTACAGAAGTGGTCAAACGCGGCGATATCCGTCAAACCGTGTCGGCAACCGGCGAAATCTCACCTTCCAATTTGGTATCCGTAGGCGCGGAAGCTTCAGGTCAGATTAAAAAACTGTATGTGAAACTGGGCCAACAAGTGAAAAAAGGCGATCTGATTGCGGAAATCGACTCAACCAATCAGATCAATACCTTAAATACCGAAAAATCCAAACTGGAAACCTATCAGGCAAAATTGGTTTCTGCCGAAATCGCGCTTTCCAGTGCGGAGAAAAAATATAAACGCGAACTTGCCTTATGGAAAGAACAGGCAACTTCCAAGGAAGACTTGGAATCTGCACAAGACTCTTTAGCCGCAGCCAAAGCCAATGTTGCCGAACTGAAGGCCTCCATCAAACAATCAAAAATCTCCATCAATACAGCCGAATCCGAACTGGGCCACACGCGGATTACCGCCACCATGGACGGTACTGTGGTCGCCATTCCTGTTGAAGAAGGCCAATCCGTCAATGCGGCGCAATCTACGCCGACCATTATCCAGCTGGCCAATCTGGAAACCATGTTAAACAAAATGCAGATTGCCGAAGGCGACATCACAAAAGTCAAAGCCGGTCAGGATATTTCGTTCACCATTTTGTCCGAGCCGGACACCCCGATTAAAGCGAAATTAGACAGTGTCGACCCCGGCCTGACCACCATGTCTTTGGGCAACTACACCAGCAGCACGGACACGACTTCCAATGCGATTTACTACTATGCCCGCGCACTGGTACCGAATCCCGAAGGCAAACTTTCTATCGGCATGACCACTCAAAACACGATCGAAATCAACGGCGTGAAGAATGTTTTACTGGTATCGACGCTGACCGTAAAAAAGCATAACGGCAAATCATTTGTCAGCGTTTTGGGTGCAGACAATAAAGCTGTCGAGCGCGAAGTAACCGTCGGTTTGAAAGACAGCATGAATACCGAAATCAAAAGCGGCTTAAAAGAAGGCGAAAAAGTGATCGTTTCTGAAATGAGCGCAGATGAAAAGAATAAGAGCAGCGAACACGCGATGATGGGTGGCGGCCCTCCTCGCTGATTGATTAAGGCCGTCTGAAAGGTTTGGCTGTGTTTCAGACGGCCTTAGTTCCTGTATTTCTATTTTTCGCCCGGAAAGATTATGAGTTTAATCGAATGTAAGAATATCAACCGTTTTTTCGGTAGCGGTGAAAACCGTGTGCACGTATTGAAAGATGTCAGCCTTTCTATTGAGAAAGGCGACTTTGTGGCGATTATCGGCCAGTCCGGCTCAGGCAAATCGACGCTGATGAATATCTTGGGCTGTCTGGATACCGCCACCTCCGGCTCTTATCAAATCGACGGCATCGAAACATCGCAAATGCAGCCGGATGAGCTGGCGGCTTTGCGCCGTGAGCGTTTCGGCTTTATTTTCCAGCGTTACAACCTGTTAAGCTCGCTGACCGCCCGGGACAACGTCGCCCTGCCTGCCGTGTATATGGGCATGGACAGCAAAGAGCGCGCGGAACGTGCGGAAAAACTGTTGGGCGATTTGGGCTTGCAAAATAAAGAAGGCAACAAACCCAGCGAGCTTTCCGGCGGTCAGCAACAGCGCGTTTCGATCGCCCGCGCGTTGATGAACGGCGGCGAAATTATCTTTGCCGACGAACCGACCGGCGCATTGGATACCGCCAGCGGTAAAAATGTGATGGAAATCATCCACAAGCTGCACGAAGACGGGCATACCGTGATTATGGTCACCCACGATCCGGGCATTGCGGCAAATGCGAACCGCGTCATCGAAATCCGCGACGGTCAGATTATTTCGGATACGTCTAAAAATCCCGATATCCCGCCCAGCAAAGTGGAGAGGATTAAAGAAAAAGCTTCCTGGTCGTTTTATTACGATCAATTTATGGAAGCATTCAAAATGTCGGTACAGGCGATTATGGCGCACAAAATGCGTTCGCTGCTGACCATGCTGGGGATTATCATCGGTATCGCATCGGTGGTATCGGTAGTGGCCTTAGGTAATGGCTCGCAACAAAAAATCCTGGAAGACATCAACTCGATGGGCACAAACACCATCAGCATCTTCCCCGGACGTGGTTTTGGCGACCGTAGAAGCGGACGGGTCAAGACACTGACGATTAATGACGCAAAAGCCATCAGCCAACAAAGCTACGTCGCCTCTGCCACCCCTCAAACCAACTCCGGCGGCACCTTAACCTACCGCAACACCGACCTGACCGCCTCACTTTACGGCGTAGGCGAACAATATTTCGACGTGCGCGGTTTGAAATTGGAAGAAGGCCGTCTGTTTGATGATGACGATGTAAAAACCGATGCCCAAGTCGTCGTCATCGACCAAAACACCAAAACCAAACTCTTCGGCGAAGGCGTCAATCCTTTAGGCAAAACCATCCTTTTCAAAAAACGCCCGCTAACCGTCATCGGCATTATGAAAAAGGATGACAACTCGTTCGGCAACTCTGACTCGCTGATGCTTTGGTCGCCTTATACAACGGTCATGCACCAAATTACCGGCGAGAGCCATACCAACTCCATCGTTGTCAAAATCAAAGACGATGCCAACACGCAAGTCGCCGAAAAAAGCCTGACCGAGCTGCTGAAAGCACGCCACGGTACAGAAGACTTCTTTATGAACAACAGCGACAGCATCAAAGAAATGGTTGAAAGCACGACCGGCACCATGACGCTGCTGATTTCTTCCATTGCGGTCATCTCTTTGGTGGTCGGCGGTATCGGCGTGATGAACATCATGCTGGTCTCCGTTACCGAGCGCACCAAAGAAATTGGTGTCCGCATGGCAATCGGCGCACGCCGCAACAATATTTTGCAACAGTTCCTGATTGAGGCCGTCTTAATCTGTATCATCGGCGGCCTTTCGGGCGTATTGTTGTCCGCAAGCATCAGCCTGGTGTTCAACTACTTTGTCACCGACTTCCCGATGAGCATTTCCATGACTTCCGTCATCGGCGCGGTGGTCTGCTCCACCGCCATCGGCGTCGCGTTCGGCTTTATGCCTGCCAACAAAGCTTCCAAGCTCAACCCGATTGATGCCTTAGCTCAAGATTGATTATGTTTCAGACGGCCTATTATCTTAAGGCCGTCTGAAATGCCGTTACCCGAAAGATTTTTATGAAGACGAAACCTTTTTCCCAAGCAGCCTTGTCATTGGCTGTTGCCCTTGCCCTAAGTGCGTGCGCCGCGCCTAAAGCCAATCCGAATCTGACGTTGGAAGCAACCGGCCAAATCATGAGTGCGGCGGAAACTGCCGAACGCTACGATGTAAACGGCAACTGGTGGGAAATCTACCAAAGCCCGCAGCTTAATGCGCTGATGGAGCAGGCGCTGGCGAACAATATCGATTTGAAACAGGCGGCCATCAGCGTCAACAAGGCTTTGTACCAAGCCAATATTTTGGGTGCGGATTTGGTACCTTCGTTCAGCGGATCATTGGGTGCGAATGCTTCTAAAAACCTGAAAACCGGCAGCCACGGCAATACCTTCAGCAGCCAGCTTGGCTTGAGCTACGAATTGGATTTGTGGCGCAAACTCAGTGCCACTGCCGATGCGCAGGTATGGGAATACCAAGCCACGCATGAAGACATGGCCAACACACGCCTGACTTTGATTAATAATGTTGCCGATGCCTATTTCAATATTGCCTACCTGAACGAAGCCATCGAGTTGGCGCAAAAATCGCTGAAGCAATATCAGGAAATCAACCGCATTGCGAATGCCAAGTTCCGCTACGGCCGGGCTGACTCCAGCCAACCGACCCAAGCCAAACAGTCATTGCTGAGTGCGGAAAACAGCCTGTTGTCTTTGCAAAACAATTTGGATACGCAAAAACAGGTTTTGCGTAATTTATTGAATTTAAGGCCGTCTGAAAACATGGCCGCCGATCCGGCACAATTCCGCCTGTTGCCGGTCAAAGGCGTAAATTTGGACGTACCGATTACCGTTTTGGCCAACCGCCCCGACCTGCGCGCCGCCGAATACCGCCTGCAAGCGTCGCAACAATCGGTCAACGCGCAAAAACGCAGTTGGTATCCGTCGATTACTTTGGGCGCAAGTTTGAGTACGTCGTCCGACAAAGCAAAAAGCACGTTCAATATCCCTATGTTGGGCGGTTCGGCCACCATCAATCTGCCTTTCCTTAATTGGCAGACCATGAAATGGAAAGACAAAACCGTACAAGCGGAGATGGACAGCGCCAAGCTGAATTTTGAAAAAGCCTTGACCACAGCGCTCAACGAAGTCAACACCAACTACCTTGCCTACAAAAACGCGCAGGCCGGCCTTGCCAATCAGGAACAGCGTTATCAGTTGGACAAGAAAAACAGCCATTACTATCAAGTCCGCTACCAACACGGTAAAAACGAACTGAAAGACTGGCTGGAGGCTTTGAATTCGGAGTACAGCTCGGCTCAAAACCTGCTGAACCAACGCTATGAAGCCTTAAAATACGAAAATATGGTGTATAAAGCCATGGCGGGACGTTATACGCCGAAATAGCATTTTCAGACGGCCTTTGGTTAATTTCCGTCAACGGCCGTCTGAAAAACATTCAAGCAACTGAATTTTCATATATAATCGCGCGTTTATTTGATTTTATCCGGACAACATTATGGCCTTCGCCTCTCTCCTTACGCTTTTGGACGACATTACCGCCGTTTTGGACGATGTAGCGATGATGACCAAAGTCGCCGCCAAAAAAACCGCCGGCGTGGTCGGTGACGATTTGGCACTCAACGCCAATCAGGTAACCGGCGTATCCGCCGAGCGCGAATTGCCGATTATTTGGGCGGTGGCAAAAGGCTCTCTGGTCAACAAGCTGATTCTGGTGCCGCTTGCGCTATTGCTTTCCACTTTCCTGCCTGCACTGATTACGCCCTTGCTGATGATCGGCGGTGTTTATTTGTGTTTTGAAGGCGTAGAAAAACTGTTGCACAAATTTCTGCACCGCAATGAACACGAAGACAGACACGATGCCGAGCCTGAAGTCACAGACGAAAAAACAAAAGTTAAAGGCGCGGTCCGCACAGATTTCATCCTCTCCGCCGAAATCATCATTATCGCGCTGGGCGTTGTTGAAAAATATGACCTGATGACGCGTTCTTTGGTTATGGCCGCCATCGGTGTCGGCATGACGGCATTGGTCTATGGTTTGGTCGGCATTATCGTCAAACTTGACGACCTCGGCATGATGTTGATGCGCCAGAAAAGTGCCGCCGTACAAGGCATCGGACGCGGTTTGATTTCATTTATGCCTTGGTTTATGCGCGGCTTGAGCATTGTCGGCACGCTGGCGATGTTCTTGGTCGGCGGCGGACTGATCGCCCACAACCTTGGTTTTTTGCACGATTTCCTCCACGCACAACATTGGGACAGCGGCATGATGGAACATATCGCCAATCTGGTGGTCGGAGTAGCCGCCGGTGCATTGGCCTGCGCAATTGTCCTGCCTGCAATGAAATTGTTTCAAAAAGACTGATTTTGTTTCCCTGCCGTCTGAAAATTTTTCAGACGGCCTCAATACCATTTAAAGCATGAATATTTTCCGTAAACTCGAACAATACTGGCAACATCCGCTGCTTTACTGGCCGCTGGTCATCTTGATTGCCGCCGCGACACCGTTCACTTTCGCCCCGTATTATCATTTTTGGCTGATGCCGTTGTTGTTTGGCGCGCTGATACGCCTGATTGAATTGCGTCCGCGCTTTGCCGTCATGTCTGCCTATCTGTTCGGATTAATCGGTTATACGGCGCAGTTTTATTGGATACACACTGCCCTGCATGATGTTTCGGGTCTGCCGGATTCGTACGCCATCCCCCTCACCTTTCTGCTGCCGGCATTTCTTGCGCTTTATCCGGCCATCTGTTTTTGGGTGTGGAGAAAATGCAACCTGGCGCGCTGGGCCAAAACCGGCCTCCTGCTACCGATTTTGTGGACGCTGGCAGAATTTGCCCGCGAACGCTTCCTGACCGGATTCGGCTGGGGCGCAATCGGCTATTCCCAAATCATCAAAGACAGCCCGTTGGCAGGTTTCGCGCCGTTGGGCGGCATTCATATGGTCACGCTGACAACCGCTTTCCTCAGCGCATGGCTGGTGTTGCTGATTGACAACCACGGCCGTCTGAAACACCGCCTCCTGCCCTTATTCCTTATCGTTGCGCTCTGCTCCGTCGGCTACATTTCCCAACAAACCGAATACACCCGCCCTGACGGCAGCACCAGCACGGTTGCCCTGATTCAAGGCAATATCGAGCAAAATCTGAAATGGAAGGAAGAGCAAATCATCCCAACCATTCAGAAATACTACGAACAAATCAGCAAAACCAGTGCCGACATCGTCATCCTGCCTGAAACCGCCTTGCCGCTGATGCGCCAAGACCTGCCCGAAGGCATCTTGGAACAATTCGCCGAGCAAGCGCAAAGCAACGGCAGCGCGTTGGCCATCGGTATCAGCCAATATACGCCCGACGGCAACGGCTACGAAAATGCAGTCATCAATTTGAGCGACTATCACAACAGCACTTCCGATGTCATCCCCTACTACGCCAAGAACCACCTCGTTCCATTCGGCGAATACAAGCCATTGCCCGCCATTACCGAGCGTCTCTATAAAATGATGGATATGCCTTTGGCCGACTTTCAAAAAGGCGGCGACAACCAGGCGCCTTTGACAATGAAAGATCAAAAAGTCGCCTTCAATATCTGCTATGAAGATGGTTTCGGCGACGAACTCATTGCAACGGCGAAACGCTCCACCCTGCTCGCCAACATCAGCAATATGGCGTGGTATGGCAAATCGAATGCCATGTATCAGCAGCTTCAACAATCCCAAGCGCGTGCAATGGAACTGGGCCGCTACATGGTTCGCGCCACCAATACCGGCGCAACCGCCATTATTTCCCCTAAAGGTACGATTGTTGCCGAAGCCCAGCCGGATACAGAAACCGTCCTCGAAGGCCACGTCAAAGGCTATATCGGCGAAACGCCTTATATGAAAGCAGGCGGCTCAACATGGCTTATCAGCATTTTGGCCGTTATCGGCGTATTCCTCATCCTGATTGGCCGGAAGAAACCAGAATAAAAAATTTTAAGACCTTGTTATACAAGGTCTTTTTTATTGATAAAACTATTTACATACAGAAATGTTTGTAATATACTTATCCAAAACCTAGCAAATCACTCAAATTTTCAAAAACAATCAACTCCTGCAATTTAAGCAGCAAAAACTATTGAATCCATCGTTTAATTTACAGAAAAAATCCAACCCATAACAAAACAAACCACAGGCAGTGTTATACTGCTTGTCACACAATAAACAAAAAGCCGTTTTCAGACGGCCCAATCAAGGAGAGTATCCTTTTATGAATAAAGCTTTTGCATTACCCGTTATCCACAGCGGCAACGGTAGCCTCGAGCAATACATTCATACAGTCAACAGCATTCCTATGCTGACTGCCGAAGAAGAAACACAACTGGCCGAACGTCAACAAAAAGGCGACCTCAACGCCGCCAAACAGCTTATTCTGTCCCATCTCCGCGTCGTCGTATCCATTGCACGCGGTTACGACGGCTACGGCCTCAACCAAGCCGACCTGATTCAAGAAGGCAATATCGGCCTGATGAAAGCCGTCAAACGCTACGAACCAAGCCGCGGCGCGCGCCTGTTTTCGTTTGCCGTGCATTGGATTAAAGCCGAAATCCACGAATTCATTTTGCGCAACTGGCGTTTGGTCCGCGTTGCCACCACCAAACCGCAACGCAAACTGTTCTTCAATCTGCGCAGCATGCGTAAAAACCTGAATGCTTTGTCTCCAAAAGAAGCGCAAGAAATCGCCGACGATTTGGGCGTCAAATTGTCCGAAGTCTTGGAAATGGAGCAACGCATGACCGGTCATGATATCGGCATCATGGCAGAAAACAACGATGACGAAGACAACTTCGCCCCTATCGACTGGTTGGCCGATCACGATGCAGAACCTAGCCGTCAGTTGTCCAAACAAGCCCACTACGCCCTGCAAACCGAAGGCCTGCAAAACGCCTTGGCGCAACTGGACGACCGCAGCCGCCGTATCGTTGAAAGCCGCTGGTTGCAAGACGATGGCGGTTTGACCCTGCACGAATTGGCTGCCGAATACGGCGTATCTGCCGAACGCATCCGCCAAATCGAAGCCAAAGCCATGCAAAAACTGCGCGGTTTCTTGGCAGAAGAAGCAGAAGCCGTTTAAGCCTTTCATGATAAAAAGGCCGTCTGAATCTTTTCAGACGGCCTTTTCGATGACAAACCTCATTGCATCTTCACCCCCAACACATTCATTTTAAAGCCCACTTAAGCTATAATACCCACCACACACACTACCCAGTCATACCATAACCATGCAACTTACCGTCGTCGGACTCAATCACCAAACCGCGCCCTTGAGCATACGCGAAAAACTGGCATTTGCAGCTGCAAATCTGCCGGATGCCGTGTCCAACCTCGCGCGCAGTGAGGCGGCGGAAGAAGCAGTCATTCTTTCTACCTGCAACCGCACCGAGCTTTACTGCGTCGGTGAAACCGAAAAAATCATCGACTGGTTGGCGCAATATCACGACCTACCTGCCGAAGAAATCCGCCCTTACCTCTATACCTTGGATAATAATGAAACCGTCCGCCACGCCTTCCGTGTCGCCTGCGGTTTAGATTCCATGGTCTTGGGTGAACCGCAAATTCTCGGTCAAATCAAAGATGCCGTCCGCGTTGCGCAAGAACAGGAAAGCATCAATACCCACTTAAACGCCCTGTTTCAAAAAACCTTTGCCGTTGCCAAAGAAGTGCGTACCGACACTGCCGTCGGTGAAAACTCCGTCTCCATGGCTTCTGCATCGGTGAAAATGGCAGAGCAAATCTTCCCTTCCATTTCCGATCTGAACGTTCTCTTTATAGGCGCAGGCGAAATGATTGAACTGGTGGCCACTTATTTTGCCGCCAAAAATCCGAAGCTCATTACCGTTGCCAACCGTACACACCAGCGCGCGCAGGAATTGTGCGACAAACTCGGTGTCAACGCCGAAGCCTGCCTGTTGAATGAATTGCCCGATATTCTTCACGATTACGACGTGGTTGTTTCTTCCACTGCCAGCCAACTGCCCCTCGTCGGCAAAGGCATGGTCGAACGCGCATTGAAAAAACGCCACAACATGCCTGTTTTCCTGCTGGATTTGGCCGTTCCACGCGATATCGAAGCCGAAGTCGGCGAATTGGAAGACGCATATCTCTATACCGTGGACGACATGATGGACATCGTCCAAAGCGGCAAAGATGCACGCAAAAAAGCAGCAGCGGCGGCTGAAAGCATGGTGGAAGAAAAAGTCAGCGAATTTATCCGCCTACAGAAAAACCGCCAAAGCGTTCCGCTTATCCGCGCTTTGCGCGACGAAGGTGAACGTGCACGCCGCCAAGTATTGGAAAATGCCATGAAGCAACTCGCAAAAGGCGTATCCGCCGAGGATGTCCTTGAACGCCTCTCCATTCAGTTGACCAACAAACTGCTCCACTCTCCGACACGCACGCTCAATAAAGCCGGCTCGGACAACAGCGAATTAATCGATGCCGTGGCGCAGATCTACCATTTGGACCAACACGACTGACCACAATTTAAAGGCCGTCTGAAAGAAGCGAACCGACCGACAGGTCATATTCCAAAGCTTTCAGACGGCCTTAAAACAATAAAATCCCAATTATCATTTTTTCATTTAAAATGAAATGCTTGAAAAAAAACCGTTAAAGTGTAAAAATCCTACCTTATACATTTAAACAACATTCAAACAATAAAACTGCCTGCCGGCTCAAACGCATGCCGACAATACGATAGGCACCGGCAAAAGGAACTTTCGTGAATATTAAAACAAACACATATCTGGCCCTTGCTGTCCTCTCAGCTTCCCTTCTTTCAGGTTGCGACAAAGTCAGCACCTTTTTCGGCAAAGACGAAAACAAAGAACTCGTCCAACGCATAGAAACCAATACCGATGACGGAAAAGTCGGTATGTTGCTGCCCGACTTCGCCCAACTGGTGCAAAACGAAGGACAGGCAGTCGTCAATATTCAAGCGACACCGGCGAAACGCACTGCGACACCGGATGACGACCACAGCATGGACCTGAGCCAATTCCCCGACAACGATCCGTTTTACGAGTTCTTCAAACGCCTCGTTCCCAATATGCCCGACATGCCGCAAGAAGATACCGAAAGCGACGATTTGAATTTCGGTTCCGGCTTCATCATCAGCAAAGACGGCTATATCCTGACCAATACCCACGTGGTTGCCGGCATGGGCAACATTAAAGTCCTGCTCAACGACAAACGCGAATACACGGCCAAACTGGTCGGCTCAGACGCCCAATCCGATGTTGCCCTCTTAAAAATCGAGCCGCAAGAAGACTTGCCGGTTGTCAAAATCGGCAATCCGAAAGATTTGAAACCGGGCGAATGGGTAGCCGCCATCGGCGCACCTTTCGGCTTTGACAACAGCGTAACCTCCGGCATCGTCTCCGCCAAAGGCCGCAGCCTGCCGAATGAAAACTACACGCCGTTCATCCAAACCGACGTTGCCATCAATCCAGGCAACTCAGGCGGCCCGCTATTCAACCTCCGCGGCCAAGTAGTCGGCATCAACTCGCAAATTTACAGCCGCAGCGGCGGTTTCATGGGCATTTCGTTTGCCATTCCGATTGATGTTGCCATGAATGTGGCCGATCAATTGAAAGCCAACGGCAAAGTCCAACGCGGTCAATTAGGCGTGGTTATTCAAGAAGTTTCTTATGATTTGGCCAAATCTTTCGGTTTGGACAAAGCAAGCGGCGCACTGATTGCCAAAATCATGCCAAACAGCGCGGCACAACAAGCCGGTTTACAGGTTGGCGACATCGTACGCAAAGTGAACGGCGAAGAAGTCCGCGCTTCCAGCGATTTGCCTGTTATGATCGGCTCGATTATGCCGGGCAAAGAAGTGACTTTGAGCATCTGGCGCGGCGGCAAACAAACCGATGTCAAAGTCAAACTTGGCAGCGCAGCCGAGCAAACGGAAACTTCTGCCAAAGAAGCCGAACACCCACAACACGAAGGTGGCCATGACGGATTTACCGTTGAAAACGCAGGCGTTACCCTGCAGGTTGAAAACGCAGATGGCAAACAACGCTTAATCGTTCTGCGCGTTAGCGGTGCGGCCGAACGTGCCGGCCTCAAACGCGGCGACGAAATCATTGCCGTCAGCCAAATCAGCGTCAATGACGAATCCACTTTCCGTAGCGCATTGGAAAGCTCAGGCAAAAACGTACCGCTTTTGGTACAACGCGATGGCAATACTTTGTTCCTCGCGCTAAATCTGCAATAGTCCGATTTTCAGACGGCATGATGATGTGTTAAATGGTAAAATACCCATCTGTCAGAGGCGGTGGGTATTTTGTTATCCGTCTTCCAATTTAGGCCGTCTGAAAATATTTCACCGCTTATATACAAGATAATTATGCAACTTATTAATTATTCAAATTCTATTTTATCCATCGTCCCGGCAGCCATTGCGCTCGCCTTGGCCATTGCCACGCGCCGTGTATTGCTATCCCTGGGTGTCGGCATTATCGTCGGCTCATTCCTGCTGGTAGGCGGTAATCCACTCGATGCCTTGGTTCACTTAAAAGACATGGCGGTCAGCCTGACTTGGGCGGACGGCGATTGGTCTTTGGGCAAACCCAAAATCCTGCTCTTTTTGGTGCTTTTGGGGATTTTCACTTCCCTGCTGACGCATTCCGGCAGCAACCAAGCATTTGCCGATTGGGCAAAACAGCATATCAAGGGCCGTCGCGGTGCGAAGCTGCTGACCGCCTGTCTGGTATTCGTTACCTTTATTGACGACTATTTCCACAGCCTTGCCGTCGGTGCGATTGCCCGCCCTGTAACCGACAAATTCAAAGTTTCCCGCGCCAAACTGGCTTATATCCTTGACTCCACTGCCGCACCAATGTGCGTTTTGATGCCGGTATCCAGCTGGGGCGCATCGATTATCGCTACTTTGGCAGGCCTTTTGGTAACTTACAACATTACAGACTACACACCGATGGGCGCATTCGTGGCCATGAGCCTGATGAATTACTACGCCGTCTTCGCGTTGATTATGGTGTTTGTCGTTGCTTGGTTCTCCTTCGACATCGGCTCCATGGCCCGTTTGGAACGCGCCGCTTTGAACGAAATTCATGATGAAACCGTTGAAACAGGCCATCCCAACGGCCGTGTGTTCGCACTGATTGTGCCGGTTTTGGTACTGATTGTCGCCACGGTTTCAGCCATGATTTACACTGGCGCACAAGCTTCTGAGACCTTCTCTTTGCTCAGCGCGTTTGAAAATACCGATGTAAATACTTCCCTCGTGTTCGGCGGTACTTGCGGCGTATTGGCCGTCATCCTCTGCACCATCGGCACCATCAAAACCAGCGACTACCCTAAAGCCATTTGGCAGGGCATCATCTCTATGCGCGGCGCCATTACCATCTTGATTTTGGCATGGATCATCAGCACCGTTGTCAGCGAGATGCACACCGGCGAATACCTCTCCACTTTGGTGGCAGGCAATATCCACGCAGGCTTCCTACCCGTGATTTTGTTTCTGCTCGCAGGCGTGATGGCCTTCGCTACCGGCACAAGTTGGGGCACATTCGGCATCATGTTGCCGATTGCCGCCGCCATGGCCGTCAAAGTCGAACCTTCGCTGATTATCCCTTGCATGTCCGCCGTCATGGCCGGTGCCGTATTTGGCGACCACTGCTCGCCGATTTCCGACACCACCATCCTCTCTTCTACCGGCGCACACTGTAACCACATCGACCACGTTACCTCGCAATTCCCTTACGCACTAACCGTTGCCGCCTCTGCCGCTATCGGCTACCTGATTTTAGGCATGACCGGCTCTGCGCCTTTAGGTTTTGTGGTAACCGGCATCGTAATGGTTGTGTTGATTTTCATCTTAAAAGACAAGAAAAAAGCAACTGCCTAATTCAAAACCAATATTCAGACGGCCTGAGATATTCCGACACGCTCAGGCCGTCTGAATATTGCAATTACCCATATATACATTATTCAGGACAAAACAATGAATACGCCCCATCTTCCACGCGGCCCAGTCATGGCCGACGTCGCTGCCTATCATCTGACCGAAGAAGAAAAACAACGCCTGCTCGACCCTGCCGTCGGTGGCGTTATTTTGTTCCGCCGCAACTTTGAAAACGTCTCCCAACTCAAAGCTTTGGTTCAAGAAATCAAAGCCGTCCGTACACCTGAACTCATCATCGCCGTTGACCACGAAGGCGGACGGGTTCAACGTTTTATTGACGGCTTCACCCGCCTGCCGGCCATGAACGTATTGGGCGAAATTTGGGACAACGAAGGCAAAGAAGCCGCCTGCGCCCAAGCAGAACAAGTCGGCTGGGTTTTGGCAACCGAACTCTCCGCCTGCGGTATCGACCTATCCTTTACGCCTGTATTGGATTTAGACTGGGGGCAATGCGCCGTCATCGGCAACCGCAGTTTCCACCGCGACGCCAACATCGTGACCCAGCTTGCCCTTGCCCTGCAAAAAGGCCTGAACAAAGGCGGCATGAAATCTTGCGGCAAACACTTCCCCGGCCACGGCTTTGTCGAAGGCGACAGCCATCACGTCCTGCCTTGCGACGAACGCAGCCGCGAAGGGCTCGAAGCCGCCGACCTTATCCCATTCCGAGCATTGAGCCAAGCAGGCATGGCCGCAGTCATGCCTGCCCACGTCGTATACCCGCAAATCGACAGTCAACCTGCCGGCTTCTCCGAAAAATGGCTGAAACAAATCCTGCGCCAAGAAATCGGATTTAACGGCGTTATCTTTTCAGACGACCTGACCATGGAAGGTGCATGTGGTGTCGGCGGTATTAAAGAACGCGCCCGACTTTCTTTTGAAGCGGGCTGCGACATTGTACTAGTGTGCAACCGCCCTGACTTGGTAGATGAATTGCGAGACGGTTTTCACGCACCGGCAAACGCCGACTTGGCAGCACGTTGGCAATACATGGCCAACACATTGACCGTACAAGAAACTGCCGACATCATGGCAACCGAAGAATTTCAAGCCGCCCAACAGGCAACCGCCAAACTGGCAACGCCTAAAGACATCGCAGGCGGTGTCAAAGTCGGCGAAGCATTCTGATTCAAGGCCGTCTGAAACATTGACGGCAAATAAAAAAAGGAAGACTTGAAAAGTCTTCCTTTTTTTATTTAAACCGATTAGCGGTGTTGCGGATTGTAACGGCTTTCCAATCGCAGGAATACCCAGCCCAAAAAGCTTGTCAGCACCAAATAAATCAGCGCGATTGTATAAAGCGGTTCTTCATAGACAGAATAGCGGCCGGTAATCGTGCTTTGTACATAAGCCAACTCAGCCACGCCGATGACGGACAATAATGAGCTGTCTTTCAACAAAGTAATAAATTCACTGGCCAATGGCGGCAACATACGGCGCAAAGCTTGCGGCAAAATCACATAACGCATCGCCTGAGTATAGGTCAGACCCAAAGAACGCGCAGCTTCCATTTGGCCCTTATCAATCGACTGGATACCGGCACGGAAAATCTCACAAATATACGCACCCGAGTTCGCAATCAACGCCAAAGAACCGGCAATCAACGCACCATAAGAACGGCGCAAATCAATGGCTGCTTCGCCGCTAATCAATACACCGTCGGCCGGATGAACAAAAAATGGGAACCAAACATAAGCCCAAATCACAATTTGTACAAACAATGGCGTACCACGAAACAGCGTCACATACCAAAAAGAAATCTTACGCAACACCCAAGCCAAGACACGCATCGGCACACCGGCTTTTTCCGGATTGATCAAACGCGCCAATGCCAGCAGCAAACCCAAAACTGAGCCGCCTGCCGTTGCAACCACCGTCAGTCCCAGCGTCGTCAACACGCCGTATAAAAACATCCAGCGGTATTCATAAATAATGTCAAAACGAAAATCCATAACCCTTCCGTCGGTCAAAATCGGTAACTAATCCGAATATTTTTTAAAATGAAGCTTAATATTTTACAAGAAAATACATTGCTTGAACGGTTTTTTGTTAAATTATTCCGCCCAACCCTGCTTTTTTTACATTTCCAATGAATTGCAGCCCCTTTTCACCTTTGCCCATATAGGACATTTTCCGTATAAAAAACAAAGCGCAAACCTGACACAAAATTGACCGAAATACAAAAACAGCGGATAATCCGCCCATTCTTCAAACATCTTTCAGACGGCCTTCCCTCTTTCCTTGAGGGCCGTCTGAAAACATTTTAAAAAGCATAAAACATGAAAGCACCCGAACTCTTATTGCCGGCAGGCGGCCTCGAACGCATGCGCGCTGCCTACGATTACGGCGCAGATGCCGTTTACGCCGGCAGCCCGCGTTACTCCCTGCGCGCCCGCAACAACGAATTTGCCAAACTCGACGTCCTCGAGCAAGGCATTAAAGAAGCGCACGAGCGCAACAAAAAATTCTTCCTGACCGTCAATACGCTGCCGCACAATTCCAAACTCAAAACCTTTGTTTCCGATATGGAACCCTTGATTGCCATGAAACCCGACGCGCTGATTATGGCGGATCCGGGCTTAATCATGACTGTGCGCGAAAAATGGCCGGAAATGCCGATCCACCTATCCGTTCAGGCAAACACCACCAACTACTGGGGCGTAAAATTCTGGCAGAACATCGGTGTCGAACGCATCATCCTGTCGCGCGAATTAAGCATGGAAGAAATCGCCGAAATCCGCCAAGAATGCCCCGACATCGAACTCGAAGTCTTCATCCACGGCGCATTGTGCATCGCCTACTCAGGCCGTTGCCTATTGTCGGGCTATTTCAACCACCGCGATCCCAACCAAGGCACCTGCACCAACTCCTGCCGTTGGGACTACAAAGTCCACAACGCCACTGAAAGCGATGCGGGCGACGCCCAGCTTCTGCAAGGTTTCAACTTTGAAAAAGCCCAAGAAGAAGCCAACCAAAACTTTGAAGGCATCAATGGTCAAAAACGCCACCCATACGCTGACAAAGTTTTCCTGATTGAAGAGTCCAACCGCCCGGGCGAAATGATGCCGATTATGGAAGACGAACACGGCACCTACATCATGAACTCCAAAGACCTTCGCGGCATTGAAGTGGTTGAAAAACTGGCCAAAATCGGCGTGGACAGCCTCAAAGTCGAAGGCCGCACCAAGTCGCTTTATTATGTTGCACGCGTAGCTCAGTCCTACCGCAAAGCGATTGACGATGCCGTTGCAGGCCGTCCGTTTGATTACAGCCTGTTGAGCGAACTCGAAGGCCTTGCTAACCGCGGCTACACGAGCGGCTTCCTTGAGCGCCACCAAACTCAGGATTACCAAAACTACCTGACCGGCCACTCCATCGCCAAACAAAGCCAATATGTCGGCCACGTTACCGAAATTGATGAAAACGGCTGGGCGACCATCGAAGTCAAAAACCGCTTTGCCATCGGCGATTCACTCGAAATCATCCACCCGAGCGGCAACCAAACCATCAAATTAGAACAAATGACCCGCAAAGGCCAGCCTGTCGATGTTGCCCCAGGCAACGGCATTCAGGTCAAAATCCCGAATATGCAAGGCAAAGAAAAAGCTTTGGTTGCGCGGATTATGAATCCTTAAGCATCAACAAAACAAAGGCCGTCTGAAACTTTCAGACGGCCTTTTAAATGATCTATGCTATTTTAAGCCTGTTCTTGCAATACGGCGGCAATCAATTCTTCCGCACCATCATCTGCCAGTTTTTTGGCAACAGCGCGACCCAAAGCATCGGCGTATTCGGCAGGGGCTTGCGCGTCTGCCTGCAAAATGACTGAACCGTCAGGATGACCGACCAAGCCGCGCAAGGTCAGTAAGCCGTTTTCTTCAGTGCAATATGCGGCCAGCGGCACTTGGCAGCTTCCACCCAAAGCGCGCGCCAACGCACGTTCGGCCGTAACGCAGGCGTGTGTGGTATCGTGGTTTAACGGCTTTAAGACTTCGTACAAATCTTCGCGATGCGCTGCAATTTCAATACCCAATGCGCCTTGTCCGGCGGCAGGCAGGCTGTCGGATTCCGACAAAATCATGCGGATGCGTTCGTCCAATTCCAGACGCTGCAAACCGGCGGCGGCCAAGATAATCGCATCGTATTCGCCGTTATCGAGTTTGGACAAACGGGTTTGCACATTGCCGCGCAAAGGTTTGATAACCAAATGCGGATAGCGCGCACGCAACTGGGCTTCGCGGCGCAGGCTGGATGTACCAACGATGGCGCCTTTGGGCATTTCTTCCAAACGCGCGTATTGGTTGGACACAAACGCGTCAAACGGATTGGCGCGTTCGCCGATGGCTGCAAGCGCAAAACCTTCAGGCAAATCCATCGGTACGTCTTTAATAGAATGCACGGCCAAGTCGGCCCGACCGTCATACAAAGCCTGTTCCAACTCTTTGACAAACAAGCCTTTACCGCCGACTTTTGACAAAGTTCTGTCCAAAATCTGGTCGCCGCGCGTGGTCATGCCCAAAATCTCGACTTCGCAATCGGGATACAGGGCTTTCAGACGGCCTTGGATATGTTTTGCCTGCCACATGGCAAGCAGGCTTTCGCGACTGGCGATAACGAGTTTTTTCGGGTTCATAATGGTTGCCTGAAAGATGGAAAACGGCATGAAGTCTATCATATTTTGGGCGGTTTTTCAGACGGCATGGGGGTGAATATGTTATATTTACGCCTAAAAACCAAATTTTCCGGACAACATGAAACGCGCCAAACAATATCCTTTTTTATCCTTACAGCGGCAACGTTTTCATCTGAACTTTGAAAACGCCTCTTCCGCCGCCAACCTTCCGAGCGAACGCGATTTTTACCGCTGGGCGTGGTCTGCTTTGAAAAACGAATACCGCCGCGCTGACATCAGCCTGATTCTTCTGGACGAAGAAGAAGCCCGCGCCTACAACCGCGACTACCGCGGCAAAGATTACGCCACCAATGTATTGAGTTTTGCGCTCAACGAAGGTGAAATCCTGCCCGACCAGTTTTCAGACGGCCTGTATGGCGATTTAGTAATTTGCCCGCAAGTGGTTTTAAAAGAAGCCGCCGAACAAGGCAAAACACCCAAGCAGCATTTTGCCCACCTGACCATACACGGTACTTTACACCTGATGGGCTACGACCACATCGAAGACGATGAAGCCGAAATAATGGAAGCCGAAGAAATCCGCCTGATGCTGGCGGCAGGCTTCCCCAACCCCTACCAAGAGGACGAATATTAAAATGGACGGTACGCAGTCGAAACCCAAGTTTTTCGAACGCCTAATCTCCCGACTTGCCGGCGAGCCCGATTCCGCCGAAGACGTATTGACCCTGCTGCGCCAAGCGCACGAGCAGGAAGTTTTTGATGCCGACACACTGACCCGGCTGGAAAAAGTATTGGACTTTGCCGAGCTGGAAGTGCGCGATGCCATGATTACGCGCAGCCGCATGAACGTATTGAAAGAAAACGACAGCATCGAGCGCATCACGGCCTACATCATCGAAACCGCTCATTCGCGTTTCCCCGTCATCGGCGAAGACAAAGACGAAGTTTTGGGCATTTTGCACGCCAAAGACCTGCTCAAATATATGTTCAACCCCGAGCAGTTCCACCTGAAATCCGTCTTGCGCCCTGCCGTTTTCGTACCCGAAGGCAAATCTTTAACCGCCCTTTTAAAAGAGTTCCGCGAACAACGCAACCACATGGCGATTGTCATTGACGAATACGGCGGCACATCCGGCCTGGTAACCTTTGAAGACATCATCGAGCAAATCGTCGGCGACATCGAAGACGAGTTTGACGAAGACGACAGCGCCGACAATATCCACGCCGTTTCTTCCGAACGCTGGCGCATCCACGCCGCAACCGAAATCGAAGACATCAACGCCTTTTTCGGCACGGAATATAGCAGCGAAGAAGCCGACACCATCGGTGGCCTGGTCATTCAAGAATTGGGGCACCTGCCCGTACGCGGCGAAAAAGTCATCATCGGCAGCCTGCAATTTACCGTCGCACGCGCCGACAACCGCCGTCTGCACACCCTGATGGCCACACGAATTAAAGAAAACACGGATAAACCATGATTATTCTGGATCACGTCTCCAAACACTATCAAACACGTGACAAAAAAGACTTTGTCGCCATCGAGCCGACCAGCCTCGAAATCAAACAGGGTGAAATCTTTGGCCTGATGGGCTACTCCGGTGCAGGCAAATCCACCTTGTTGCGTCTGATTAACTTATTGGAACGTCCGGATACAGGTACCGTCAGCGTGTGCGGCCAAGAACTGACCGCGCTCAACGCCACGCAATTGCGCCACGCCCGACAAAACATCGGCATGGTGTTCCAACAGTTCAACCTATTGAGCAACCGTACCGTTGCCGAAAACGTCGCCTTTCCTTTAGAAATTGCCAAATGGCCGTCTAAAAAAATCCAAGCGCGTGTTGAAGAATGTTTGGAAATCGTCGATTTGCAAGACCGTGCCAACCATTACCCGTCCCAACTTTCCGGTGGTCAAAAACAACGTGTCGGCATTGCCCGCGCACTGGCGCCGCAACCTCAAGTCATCCTCGCCGACGAACCCACTTCCGCCCTCGACCCCGCCACTACGCGCAGCGTTTTGAAGTGTTTGGAAGACATCAACCGACGTTTTAACGTAACCATCGTCATCGTTACCCACGAAATGAGCGTTATCCGCCGCCTGTGTGACCGTGCCGCCCTCTTGGACAAAGGCCGTCTGCTGGAAATCGTTGAAGTACACGGCAACCAAATCCATGCCCAATCCGAAATCGGGCAAGAGCTGATTCGAGAGGACTAATATGGCAGATTTAACATTTGAAAGTGCTGTTGAGACCATCGTCAGCATGAAGGGCGAAATTATCCAAGCCTTGGGCGAAACCTTTATTATGGTCGGCTTATCGACTACTTTCGCCGTTATCTTCGGTACGGTTTTGGGCGTATTGCTGTTTGTGACATCAAGCCATCAGTTGCACTACAACAAACAGCTGAATTTGTTTTTGGACAACCTGGTCAACCTGATGCGCGCGTTTCCTTTCGTCATCCTGATGATTGCCATGATTCCTGTTACACGCGCCATCATCGGCACGACCATCGGCCCGGTTGCCGCCTCATTGGTATTGAGCGTATCCGGCTTGTTCTACTTCGCCCGTCTGGTCGAGCAAAACCTGCGCGAAGTACCCAGAGGCGTAATTGAAGCGGCCTCCGCAATGGGTGCTTCCCCCATGAGCATCATCTGCAAAGTGCTTTTGAATGAAGCGCGCGCAGGTATGGTTTCCAGCATTACCGTACTGGCTATCGGCCTTCTGTCGTACAGCGCGGCGGCAGGTATGATTGGCGGCGGCGGCTTGGGCGACCTTGCCATCCGTTACGGCTACTACCGCTATCAAATGGAAGTCATCATCTTCATCGTCGCCATGCTGGTTTTACTCGTTATCCTGATTCAAGGTATCGGCAACAGATTGGCACGCAAATTGGACAAGCGTTAAGCAAACAGGCCGTCTGAAATGGACTTACTATTTTTCAGACGGTCTGTTATCTGTTTAGAACATATTAGGATATATATTCCAAATAAATTTACAAAAAACGTCCTCATATTTCCAAAATAGATTTACAATCCCTCTTTTTTTAACGGCGGCAGATTGAGGCCGTCTGGAACCGTTTTATCATCCATCAGGAGCAAAATATGCAAATCAACACATTCTTCAAAACCCTTTCAGCCGCTGCGCTGGCCATCGTACTGGCTGCCTGCGGCGGTCAAAAAGACAGCGCGCCTGCTGCCTCTGCCGCTTCTTCTGCCGACAACGGCGCAGAGAAAAAAGAAATCGTCTTCGGTACAACCGTCGGCGACTTCGGCGATATGGTTAAAGACCAAATCCAACCGGCTTTGGAGAAAAAAGGCTATAAAGTCAAACTGATCGAGTTCACCGACTATGTGCGCCCCAACCTTGCTTTGGCTGAAGGCGAATTGGACATCAACATCTTCCAACACAAACCTTATCTGGATGACTTCAAAAAAGAACACAAACTGGACATCGTTGAAGCCTTCCAAGTACCGACCGCACCTTTGGGTCTGTACCCTGGCAAATTGAAATCTTTGGACGAAGTGAAAGACGGTGTCAGCGTTTCTGCACCTAATGACCCATCTAACTTTGCCCGTGCATTGGTTATGTTGAACGAATTGGGCTGGATTAAACTGAAAGCCGACGTTGACCCGCTGACTGCTTCTAAAAACGATATTGCCGAAAATCCAAAAAACATCCAAATCGTAGAACTTGAAGCCGCCCAACTGCCACGCAGCCGTGCCGACGTTGACTTTGCCATCGTTAACGGCAACTACGCCATGAGCAGCGGCATGAAACTGACTGAAGCCCTGTTCCAAGAGCCAAGCTTCGCCTACGTTAACTGGTCTGCCGTCCGCACTGCCGACAAAGACAGCCAATGGCTGAAAGATGTAACCGAAGCCTACAACTCTGACGAATTCAAAGCCTACTCAAAAAAACGCTTTGCCGGTTACAAATATCCTGCTGCATGGGGTGAAAACGCAGCTGCAGGTGCTCAAGCCGAAGCTGCTTCTACTGCTTCTGCAACCAAATAAGTAACTTTTTGAAAAAAGGCCGTCTGAACATTCAGACGGCCTTTTTCTATTGATTATCTCTTCTCAAAGCTCAAAACAAGTTTTTTGATTAACGCCAAATACTTACGTAATTCCCTTTTTAAAACCAAATCAATATGTTGTAAAAAAGTTCAATAAAAATTCATGTTTTTATTCAATAAAATCAATCACTAAATGAATTATTCTAATTTTTTATAATATTCACTGGTAATGTTCCGTTTATCCTGATATTATACCGTTCATCCAAAGACATCCGGTTATCTGAATTACAGACCGTTCATCTGAATTGCTTGCAACCACTTTGTCGGATTTTCCCATGTATGTTGTGTTTTTCCGTATCGAAGGGGTTTGAGCGGTTGAAACCGTATTGCTTAGATATTAAAGCTTCATGCTTTGAAATGAGTGAATTTTTGTTTTAAGTGTCGTAATCTCTTGCTAATTACTCCCAGCTGCAAGAGTTTCAGGGTTGCCCCCTTGGGCAGCCCTTCTTTTTTTATATTTCATTATTTCAATATCTTAGACTTTCCCTTATTCATATATTCAAACCAACTGGCAAAACCATTCTTTTTCTCAATCTCAAATCTTCTTCAATTCATTATTCGGCATCACCAGCCAAACCTGTGCCTTTTTAACTTGGGCCGCTGCTCGGATGGCCGCTTCATCCATAATAGAAAATGCGGTAGAAAAAGCATCGGCAACTGCCGCACTTTCCGCCATAACGCTCATGCTTTTATAGCGCGGCTGGCTTCCGCCTGTGCGCGGGTCAAACAGATGGGTAAATTTGCCTGCCTCGTCCATTACCGTGCCATAGCCGCCCGATGTGGCAAACGCTTGATTTTTCATGGCAATGGTGGTCAGGATTTGGTCTTCTTGGTCAGGATTGCGGATGCTGACATTCCACTCGCGCTGGTTGGCATTATCAAAGCCGTAAATCTCCCCCATATCAATCAATGCCTGGGTAACGCCTTGCTGCTTTAATAACTCGACTACTTTATCAGTGATATAGCCCTGCGCAATGCCGTTGAGCGACAAGCCCATGCCTTTTTGGGCAAAACGGATTTCTTTGGTATCAAAATCGACTTTGTTGAAATCCACTAATTTGAGCGTGTCTTTGATACTGCGTTCGGATGGCGGTGTTTCGGTTTTGGGGTTTCGCCTGAAGTGGTCGGCATACAGATTCCACAATGGCTGAATGCTGGGATCAAATGCACCCTGTGTCAGCTGATGAATATCTCGACTGATGCTGAGTAGCTGCAAAAAATCGGATGGCGGATTTTTCAGACGGCCTTCTCGGTTTAAACGGCTGATCAGGCTGTCGTCCCGATACAGGCTGAAGATTTTTTCCAATCGTGAGACTTCCGCCAATACTTTGTTGACCAGTATTTCCGCCTGCTTGCGCTCAACGCCGAACAAACGCAACTCCGCACCCGAACCCAACGCAATGCCTCTCCAAATAACTGGCTGCTCTTCTTGATTCAGGCTGGCCGAATGAGTCGGCTGATTGGTTTTGCGGCTAATGGCAAAGGGAATGCCGGCACCGGCGACAAGTGTGGCGGCGATGGCAAAGAAACGGCGGCGCGTTAAAGGGGTGGACATGGAGTATTCCTTGGATTTTTATCTTTACATTGAAAGCCGCATTCATCAAATCATCAATCGACAGCTTCCAACACAAAGGCCGTCTGAAACTGTTTCAGACGGCCTTTTATTGATTGTTTTATTTGAAAATGTATTCGTCTGGCATCTCTGCAAAACCGACTACTCTGCCGCCTTTTTCTTTGGCGAATTTTTCAGCCTGAGCCTTGTCGGCAAACGGAAGCGCGTCTTCCGCACCCATGCCGCCGATAAAGCTGCTTTCGATGACGTAATAGGCTTTTTTCGCATCTATCCATTCGGCGTCGGCATTGGGTTTTTCCCAATCTTTGACTTTGCCCATATCGGTAACATAGATGGCATGAATGCCTTTAGGTTCTTCGGGCAGCTTGGTATAGCCGAACATCTGCTTGATGGTGGAAAACCAAACCGGTTTGTCAGGTTTGCCGTTCAAGAAGATTTGCGCTTTAGGGCCGTTGTGTTCGGTCAAATTCATGCTGCAGTAATGACCGACTGCGCTGTCGCTGATTTGTTGGGGCGTAGGCGGAGGAGTATTTTCCTCTTTGCTACAAGCAGATAAAGCAAGGATGGTGAATGCTGTAAATAATATTTTTCTCATATTTGTCTCTTTCCGAAAATCCAGGCGGCTAAGACCAAAGGAATGATAACCCATAATACCTGCGCCGTCAGCAAAACCGGCATAGTCAGGCTGATTTGATCGCTCAAACCGGCCATACCTGCGTACATCGCGGTGTTTTCATAACCGGTCAGGTTGAGCAGACGGTAAATGTCGGAAGGATTGAACAAGAGAATGGTTTCTACGACAGGCGCGGTAATGACTTGTTCGGTATCGGCAACCAAAACACCCAAAAGCGCCATATCGAAAATCACCACAAAAAACAGCCATACGCCGATGGCGATACCGGCGGCAGTACCGCGTTCTTTGACTTTCGCGCTGATCAAATATCCCATAGACAAAAAGGCTGCGCCAAGAATCACACTAGCAACAATCAGAAGGGCGAAAGGTTTCCATGCGGTAAGGTCAAAGCCGCCGTTGGCAAGCTGGAGGGTAATGCCGGCCAATCCGTAGCCTGCCGTGGTGGCAAGGGCAAGGATGATGAGATGGCCGATAAATTTGCCGGCAAGGATTTGGTTACGCGAAATCGGATAGCTCAACAACAGTGCCATCGTACCGCGTTCGATTTCGCCAATCAATGCATCATAAGAGAGCAACATCGCAATCAGCGGAATCAGGAAAATCGATAGGCTGGAGAGGCTGACAACGGTAACGGTCAACGGATCGACTTTGACAGTACCGGTGGGCGAGCTGCCCAGGAAACCCAATGACAGGGCAAGCGCGGCAAGCAGGAGCGCGGCGGCGAGTACCCAACGGTTGCGCAGGCTGTCGCGGACTTCTTTGCCGGTAATAATCCAAACGGGGTTCATACGTCTTCCCTTTTTAAGAATTGTGCGTACATATCGTCAAGTGTCGGGGTATGGATATCGATATAGGCAAGGTTGCCCAAATCACCCAATTCGCTCAAAAGTCCCATACGCTCTTCGGCTTTACATTGCGCTTTATACGACAGGCCGTCTGAAAGCGGCTGCCAACGCTCGCTCAACGGACGCGCTTCTTTCAAACGGACATTGACGGTCAACGGCAAACCACTTTGAACATGCAACTCATCCATGCTGCCATCGGCAACTTTCACACCGTTTTTCATGACGATAATGCGGTCGGCGTGGCCATCGAGTTCTGCAAGCGCGTGCGTGCTGAGCAATACGGTTGCACCGCGTCCATTCAGCTCGCGCACGACTTCGTAAAACATTTGGCGTGAAGCCGGGTCAAGGCCTGTGGTCGGTTCGTCAAACAATAAGACTTTAGGCTCGCCCAACAAGGCTTGTGCCAAAGCGAGACGCTGGCGCATACCTTTGGAGTAAGTGCCGACACGGCGGCGTGCCGCTTGAGAAATGCCGACGCGTTCCAACAACTCACGGTTTTTACTCAAGGGCTGTTTTTTCAGCTTGGCATAGAAATCCATGGTTTCAATGCCGGTCAATGAAGGATGAAGCGCGACGGTTTCAGGCAGGTAACCGATTTGGCTGCGAAGCAGTGCGCCTGCCTTGCTGCCGGTACGCTCGCCCAGCAACATGACTTCGCCTTCGGTCGGTGTAATCAGGCCGAGTATCAGCTTCATGATGGTGGATTTGCCTGCACCGTTATGCCCTGCCATGCCGACGCTTTCGCCTGCTTTGAGGACTAAATCGACTTGGTTGACGGCTTTTTGACTGCCGAATTGTTTGGTCACGTTTCTTAATTCGACGTGGTTGGTCATGAATAATTCCTTTGTGCTGTTTCAGACGGCCTCATTCAAAAGGCCGTCTGAAAACATGTTTAATTCAAAGATCCGTTTTCGGCATCGCTCCAATCGGATTGGCGCGTACTGGCTTCGTGCAACAGCTCATCCTTCATGGCTTCGTATTTGGTGCTTGTTTTGTTGCTGATCGGTTTCATCAATGGCTTACTGTCGATGACGCCGCCCGGCAAAATAGCGGGGAACTGCGATTGCGCCCATTTGACAATGCTGACAGCAGGACTGTTCATCAACAGACGGGACACGGGGGCGCGCCAAATAATTTGGTCGATAATACCGTTCGGTCGATAGGCATTGTCGCCAAAACCATCGCCATCAAGGTCGAATGTGCTGTTGTCGCTCCAATAATTGCCTCGGCCGCCCTCTCCCCAATCAAGGAAACGGGTGCTGACGTATTTGACTTGGCTTTCGTTGTTGATAAACGAATTATTGGACAGGCTTGTGCCTTCAATGGCCGCGGTAAAGTGAATACCGATTTGACAGTTTTCAAAATGGTTGTCGAAAATTTTATTGTAGTTGGCATTGTAGGCAAACACGCATTTGCCTGCCTTGTTGATCACATTATCGTGAATTTCGGAATAATTGACGTAGTTGAGCATAATGCCTTGGTCGCGGCTGCCAACGGCAATGTTGCCATACACTTTCAGGCGTTCGGAAAACATCAGCACATAACCCATGTTGTTGCCGACGGAGATATTGTTGCTGACTTCGCTGTCATTGGTGTACATATAATGGACGGCAAAGCGTAAGTCGCTAAAACGGTTGCCTTTGTAGGTATTATGGGTACTGGTATTTGAAAAAATACCGTCACGGCCTTTGGAAATATCGTTATCGACCACTTGCGCACCCGGCGCATTCCAAACTGTTACGCCATTACCGCGCTCATTCACGCGCAATGTGGCTTCTCCGACAATCTTATTTTCGCGCACCATCGATTCTGCCGCGCCATGGATGTACACGCCGACAGAGTTGTCCAAGACATTATTGTGTTCAACCAATGCACGCGGAGCCGTTTCCTCGAGGTAAATCCCTGCATCCATGGCCGGCAGGCTCAAGCCTGAATTGGAAACTGTCAGATTGCGCAGAGTCACGTCAGGCGCATGAACGGCAATGGTACGCCCGCTCCTGTCGCCAACAATCTTGGCGGAGCGGTCGGCCGGGCCTTCAATGGTAATCGGTTTGTCGATATAGAGTTTGGTCTTGTATGTACCGGAGGCAAGCTTGAGCGTATCGCCGGCTTGGGCGCGCGCTAAAGCATCATTGAGATTGTCTTGTGCGGATACGTTGATGACTACGGCAAAGGCCGTCTGAACCATACTGCCCAACAGCAATACGAATGCGGCACGTTGCCATTTGGAACGATGGGATGGTGTATGCGTCATAATCATATCTCAATTTCAGACGGCCTGTTTTCTACACAATAAACATATGCAGAAACAGGTATTTTGATGTTATAGCGAAGCTGTCTGATGATAGCTTATATCTCATTGCAATATCTGCAGACAAACAGCTTTGCTATAAAGGCCGTCTGAAAGAATGTCTTTTCAGACGGCCTGAAGGATTAAATCATCAAACCAAAATTATTTTGGTTTAACAATCATTTGGCCTGACATTTCCATGTGCAATGCGTGGCAGAACCATTGGCAGTAGTACCAGTGTACGCCTGGACGAACTGCTTTGAAGGTTACAGAAGATGTCGCTTGCGGGCCGATCTCCATAGCGATACCGTAGCCTTCCAAAGTGAAGCCGTGAGTCAAGTCCTCAATGGTCTCAACGTTGGTTACGTATACGGTCACTTCGTCGCCTTGGTTCACTTCAAATTGAGGGATACTGAATGCAGGCGCAACGGCAGTCATGTACACGCGTACTTTGTTGCCTTCGCGTACGACTTTAGCGGCTTTTTCCAGCTCAACGCCGTCTTTTTGCGCTTGTTCCAAAGCATCTTTCCAGAACCATGGGTCTTTGCGGTCCCAAGTTTTGCTTGGGTTCACTTTGGAAGCGGAAACCAGACAGAAGTCATGTGGTTCTGCAAAAGTCGGGTTGTCGTGAACCAGACGCATTTCGTCGCCGGAGATGTCGATCAATTGGTCACACTCAGGTTTCAGAGGACCTGCGTTCAGGAAACGGTCTTTGGAGAATTTGTTCAAAGACACCAACCATTTACCGTCGGCTTCTTTGGTTTCGCCCATGGTAGTGTGGTTGTGGCCAGGTTGATAGTGAACGTCAAGTTTTTGTTTGATCGGATCGATTTTCTCGCCTTTGTAGGCTTTGATCGCATCGTCGATGTTCCATTTCACCATTTGGCTGTCGATAAACAATGTAGTATAGGCATTGCCGCGACCGTCAAATGCAGTGTGTAATGGGCCAAGACCCAGTTGAGGCTCGGCTACGACAACATCGCGCTCTTTGATTTTGCCTGCAAACAAATCGTCCAGTTTGCTGACATCCAACACGGTAACGGTTGGAGACAGTTTACCGTTGAGCATGATGTATTTGCCGTCAGGGCTTGCGTTACAGCCGTGAGGAGAGTTAGGCACAGGGATGTAGCGGGTGTATGGAGAGTTGGCTTCTGCACGGCCGTCCAACATTTTCACGCCGTTAACTTCTTTGAAGTCGCCTTTTTTGATGCCTTCTTCGATAGCGGCCAGGTTAAATACTACACACCAGTCTTGCTCGTTAGAAGAAGCACCTTGTACAGTCAGAGCGCGTTCAGAGTTATAGCAGGTAGAGAAAGAGTATTTACCTTGGTAGTCGGCATCGCCATTGTCCAAGTTACCGTCTACCAAAACTTGCCATGCGATTTCCATGGTTTCGCCGTCAATTGCGGTATAAACGGCATTCCAAGTTTTCGCATCATCCCATTTACCTACGCCGTCAACTGGAACAATGTGTTCGCCGTTGGCAAAAACGTAACCGGTTTTCGGATAACGTTGCGGACGCAGACCGTGGATACCTGAAGCATTAGGAATATCGATGATTTTATCGGTTTTCATTACATCCAAGCGGACGCGGCAAACACGGGTGTTTGCTTTATCGTTGGCGTAAGCATAACGGCCATCGTAAGTTTGGTCGGTGAAAGACAAGTGTGGGTGGTGCAAGTCGCCGTTAGGGTAACAACGCAGACCGCTATCTTGCAGGAATTTACGGGTTTCCGGCGTAATATTTCCGTTCAAAACGCTCAGGCTCTCGTTGGTACGACCCCAACCGGTAGCGCTGTCCATATTGAATACTGGGATACGCATCAGTTCGCGCATAGATGGCAAACCGATCAAGCGCATTTCGCCTGATTGACCGCCTGACAGGAAACCGTAGTATTGGTCAAGTTCACCTGGACCCACTTCGGAAGTCATTTTGCCCGGCTCGGCAGAATGAGCAGCTGCTTTTTCAGCAGGAGCTGCGCCAGAAGCAGCAGCTTTATCACCCTCACCGTTAGAGCAACCGGCCAAGCCCAACAAACCGGCACCGGCAATACCTGCACCGGAAGCAGCGGCAGTACCTAAGAATGAACGACGGCTTAAGCCGTTTTGTTCTAATTTTTCGTCTGACATACGACACTCCTTGGATAAAATCCGGCGGCCGATTTTTTTCAGACGGCCTGCCGATGAAAAAATTTCTAAGTCGGGCTGCCGATACAGCCCTCTTTTATTTTATAAATAACTACTTATCAACACTAATTGCTAATTCTTTTTTAACAAACCGAACAACTTGTTCTTGGGCATTTTGCGTCGCTGCCGCATCATGCTGTTCAGCTTTTGCCGCCGCTTGTTTTTGTTTTTTCTTATTCGTTGCTACTACTTGAGGACAACGCGTATCGTGGTGATACATTACCTGGCAATGCAGACATTGGATACATTCGTTCGGATGAATATCACCTTCTGGTGCAATAGCCTGTACCGGACATTCATGTGTACAAATCTGACAAGGGTTGCCACACATTTTATAGCGGCGCAGCCAGTCAAACACACGGAAGCGACCTGGCAATGCGATACCCGCACCCAAAGGACACAGATAACGACAGAAGAAACGTTCGATAAAAAAACCGGCAATCAACAAAGCTGCAGCAAACAATACAAACCACCATTCGCGCATAAACTTCAGAATAATCGCAGTTTTGAAAGGTTCAACTTCTGCAAATTTTTCAGCAGTGCCCAAATCGTACAGGGAAATAGCCAGCAAACCGAAGAAGATAACATATTTAATGGCTGTCAGGCGCGTATGCAATAAATGTGGCACAGTAATTTGTTTTACGCCCAATTTTTTAGCAACACGATTGGTCAACTCCTGCAATGAACCGAAAGGACACAGCCAGCCGCAGAACGTACCTCTGTTCCACAACAACATGGTCGCTGCTGTAAAGAGCCACAGAATGAACACCAGCGGATCCATCAGGAAGAATTCCCAGTGAAACTCAGTCAAAACCGCGGAGAATAAGGTGAGCGTATTGACAACTGATAATTGAGCTTGCGCATACCAACCAATATAAACTAAGGTAAATGTCAGGAAGCAGAGGCGGAAACGGTCATACCATTTTTCGTAACGTACAATCCAGTCTTGGAACAGGAATACCAACAGAAGAATTGTCAAAGCAATACCGACAACAATAATTTGACCTTGCTTGGCTTTCCAAACCTGTTTCCAAAGTTGGTTGGAAACACCATCATCACCGGCAGTCGCATCTTCGGCAATACCCGTACTTTCAGGAACTGAAGCTGCAGCCGCAACTTGCTCAACCGGCGCGCTGATTTCAACAGGTGGCGCTTTTGGAT
The DNA here is from genome assembly GCF_001815615.1 of Neisseria sp. HMSC075C10. Lineage (NCBI taxonomy): Bacteria > Pseudomonadati > Pseudomonadota > Betaproteobacteria > Neisseriales > Neisseriaceae > Neisseria > Neisseria sp. HMSC075C10. The sequence goes on along the minus strand of NZ_KV821233.1, from coordinate 1,732 downwards.
CATCGACATAGTAGCCTTTTGGCAATTCGTAATCCAAATCTGCATTCACAAAAGCTTTATCGTTAACGCTCAACACACGTTGAATCATCAGTTGTAAACGCCATGGCTCGGCAGCATCAAATTCCACACCTTCCGGGATGGTAAACCAAGAGACCTCTTTAAATGCAGGTGCACCTTCCGCTGCCAAAGCAACTACACGCTCATGTTGTGCATCGGTAAAACGGAAGCTGGTATCGCCCTGAATCATTTCGATACGGTCGAAGATACCGCCACGCACATAGCCTGAGCCCTTCCAAGAGTATCGGCCTTCACCGGCAACCATAATCGCCTGTTGACCTGGTTGCAAACGTTTTTGCAGATTATTCCAACCGGCTTCACCCAAAAGGCTTTTACCGATAGAAGGTTGGCTGACCAAAGCAACATATAAATCAACGAATGTATCGTTACCATCGCCCTGCTCTGCATGGTCTGTAACACCTGCTTTACCGCCTTTTTCAAACAATTTGTTGATATCGTCAACAGAAATATGCAGATGACCAACAGCTTTTTGTTCTAACAGTGCATTCCAAGACTGAATATCTTGTTTATCAGAATTCACAGCACGACGGGGACGGGTTTGAACCGCAGGCTCATTTGCAGCTTGTTCACCAGAAGCGGCAGCAGCACCGGCTTGAGTCGCTTTATCCGTACCCAAATGATATTGATGAATAACCGATTTGACAGAACGCTGAATACTGTCGTTAATCACCATTAACGTTACAGTCGCACCACTGATGATATCACCAGGAGCCACGCCAGGCTGCGGAGGATTTTTAATAAAATTTAAGCCAATATATTTATCAATGAATTTATCAACACGGGATTGCGGAATACCAATCAGCATAATTGGTTCATGATGCTCAACCAATTTTGCTCCGGCAATAGTGCCATCATTGGCCAATGCAACCATCGTATCAATCGGCTTACTCGAATAACCGCGCGTATTAACCACATCAGTCGTGATATAAACCAAGCCAAGTTGCTCTTCGCCTTTATATACACGAGCAACCAAAGGCTTACCTTCCGGTTTGCCGTAGCGATCAGCACCAGGAAAAATTTCAGAAGGCTGAATTTTTGCCAAAAAATCAGGCAAGCGCTCTGCGTAAGCAGGTAGGCTTACTATCATCATAGAAAATACAGCAAACAGCACAAGGATTCGTTTCCAAATGCCACTTAAGCACTTCATTTCAAGACAGGACATGGCTATTCCCGATATATCGATACTCTAAACACTTATATTATATGAATCATCTATCAGCAATAATTTGATTAAAATCAAATTTACAAATCTTAAAACCAAATTCCACATGCTAATAATACTTTAGAACTATAAAAATAAATCTTTTATTAGTCGACATGAAATATAGGAAAATCAACTTAATCAATGACCATCTTTATATTGTTAACTTATTTATAATAATACTCAAAACAATTTCCAATATTTTATTTAGCATATATTTAATAGAATATAATCTGACTTAGATTTTCATAAGCCGTCTGAAAATATCGAAAATACTTTAACCTGCCCCTGCAATAACAAAATACATTCCCTACAAAAACAAAAAGAGCCTGTATAAAACAGGCTCCTTTTTAGACTAATCTTAAGTCAGATTAGAATTTGTGACGCAGGCCAACAGTACCAGCAGTTTTCTCGTATTTAGTATCGCCTTTGCCTTCTTTCAACCAGCCGGCA
>NZ_KV821232.1:1698-2942 GCF_001815615.1 Neisseria sp. HMSC075C10 | reverse complement strand
GGATTTAAAGCCGAAGCCGGCTTCAACGGATAAGAGGACGGCACCCTGCTGTCCGGTTTGGTTTTTAAGGGCGTCGGCCACTTTGCCGACGCCATCGGCCAGTTGGTAGGCTTGGGCGCCGGCGGCCAGGGTTTGCAGGGCGCGGGTGCGGTCGTCGGCTGGTTGCGGCAATTGGCGTGCAAAATCCTCAGCTGCATTCTGTGCTTACTCGATACTCTGTACGGGAAAAAATATCTTACCCCACGGCATATCGTTTTCTTCAAAGATACTTTCAAGACGATCGATAAAGGCGGGATTTACGGCATTATCGTCTTCTGCGCTGTTTACCACTTCGGGATCAAAGTATTTAAAATAGAACACCTCTCCCTCGGAGGTAAGGTTAATATGTGTAAGCCAATGATAAATCCAGGCAACATCAAAATCGTATCCTTTTGATTCAAGATCATAATTAGGATTGTAATAAGCAAGATTCCGGCAATACATCCCAGATGTCTTCATCCGTAATCTCTTTCTGCGGCCAAAATTCCATCCATCTCAAGGTAAACAGCCGGTAAATAATCTCTACTGTTTCCTGCCAATCAAGCCCTGAATTGGGAAGGTCTACTGGTTCTGTATCAATAAAAGCTAATTTTCGAAATACATCCTGAATAGCAGATGCTTGTCGTTCGTTCATTCTCATAATACATTACCTTTTATTTATAATTGGAAATTTCAATTTTAAATTTTCGTTATTATTTAGCGATCGTATGGCCGAGTTCTTATGGATTTCTACCGTTGCTGTAGTGGGTAGGGTATCTTTGCCAGCATATCCGGCAGGACGGTAAACAATTGTGTCGTTTAGTGTCGCAACTCTCCAGCAATCTTAAATACTTTAGGTAACATTTTAATAAAACAAGTAAGATTAATCATTTTTTAAGAATGCATTAAGGATGCAATAGGAAATAGTGGATTATTCTCATCCCATTCTACCCCATGCTCAATAAATATGGATTCTAATGTTTTTATGAAAGGAGTATTTAATTCAAATTTCTTTCCATTCCACTCCTCAAATGCCTCAGGAATATATTTTATTATTAAATCTAGCCCCTTTTTTGTTAATATAATCTCTCCCCAATACCACACTCCATTATCCTTACCAAAAGGATTTTGTTTTGCTAGTTTATGACAAAAACCTAGAATATCTTTTTCTGTTTCCAAATTAACAGGCTCAAGAATTGCTAATTGACATATTAATAATCTATATA
>NZ_KV821232.1:992-1598 GCF_001815615.1 Neisseria sp. HMSC075C10 | reverse complement strand
CTTTGTTTAGATTTCGGCTGTCGGGGGAAGAGCTTTTTTGCAAAGGTCTCATCCTGAATAGCAGATGCTTGTCGTTCATTTATTCTCATAAGTTTACCCTTCTGAAAAAATTAATTAATTTTAACACTGCCTGCCGGTTTGCCTGCCGTTCTTTTTGACTTGTTTTGGCAGCAAAAAGGGAATTTTTTGTGTTCAAAACCTTCGACTCCGCTTAAAGTCTTGCAGGATAAGGCTTGCAGGGGCTTCTAGCCCCTTTTTTGTCCTATATGCCGCTTATTCAATATTTAAAAGATATAATGGGGAATAGTGGATTATTCTCATCCCATGCTACCTCATAATTAACAAATATATTTTTTAATGTTTTAATGAAAGGAATGTTTAATTCAAATTTCTTTCCATTCCACTCTTCAAACGCCTCTGGAATATATTCCTTTATTAAATCTATCCCTTTTTTTGTTAATACAATTTCCCCCTGATACCACACCTCATTATCATTATTAAAAGGACTTTGTTTTGCTAAATTATGGCAAAAGTCTAAAATATCATTTTTCGTTTCAAAGTTGATAGGTTCAAGAGTTGCTAATTGACATATTAATAATCTATATA
>NZ_KV821232.1:326-892 GCF_001815615.1 Neisseria sp. HMSC075C10 | reverse complement strand
TTGCTAATTGACATATTAATAATCTATATATGAATTCAACTGCAAATTGCCAATCTTTGTTTCCTTGACCATGCGATGCAAAATGCATTGGAAAATAACCATCTAATGCTAAATACTCAAATTCGCATTGAATATTTTCTGCTGTCTCTAAATTCATTAAAACATCCTTATCTAGCAGGGAATTTAAATTTTAACTCTGTTGGCTTGCCTTTTAAATTAATATTTAAGTTATTTAATGTTGGGTTATTAATATCAACAGACGCAGTAGTTCCCTTGGTCATAGAAGCATTACCTGCTGGCCTATACACCACAAAGGTTCCGTCCGGCATTTGCGCTTTCCAACAGCCCACACATTTACCTCCGTATAATTTTTCACCTTCGACTCGTTCCATTAGTGTAGGTTTCCTGCCTAAATATCGACGTGCAAAAGCCTCGGCTGTTTGATTCGGATTATCTGAACGAGACATTTCTCTAGCAGCACCAGGCTTTCCTTTTTGCGGTTGTCCAGGCAGGCGGGTGTGGCCAGACGTTTGCAACCTTTTTAATGCATCAGCCTGCCTTTCTGC
>NZ_KV821232.1:0-226 GCF_001815615.1 Neisseria sp. HMSC075C10 | reverse complement strand
TGCAAAAGCCTCGGCTGTTTGATTCGGATTGTCTGAAGAGGACATTTCTCTAGCAGCGCCGGGTTTTCCTTTTTGTGGCTGCCCAGGCAGGCGGGTGCGGCCAGACGTTTGCATCCTTTTTAATGCATCAGCCTGCCTTTCTGCAGAAGAAATAGCATTACGTTGGCGTATCGCCTCTATTCTGTTTGGGTTGTGGGATTCGATTTTTTCATGCCGTTGCTGATTA
>NZ_KV821231.1:0-15906 GCF_001815615.1 Neisseria sp. HMSC075C10 | reverse complement strand
ACCGCCCTGTTTTAACAGGGTTTTTATTTTTCTAAAAACATTCAAAACTTCCCTATTCTCTTTCCAAATCCAACCCGATTCAATACTAAGGCCGTCTGAAAGAGTATTTCAGACGGCCTTTTGAATTTGACCCTCGCTTTAATTTATATTGTTGGCGCTTGTTTTTTGGTATGATGTTTCCTTGATTCTTTTATATCAGCCTCGAGTTTGCTATGTCTGTCTATACCAGTGTTTCCGACGCTCAAATGCGTGACTTCCTTCTGCAATATGATTTGGGAGATTTTGTTTCTTTGCAGGGGATTGCTCAAGGAATTACTAATAGTAATTATTTTTTGACTACTTCAACCGGTCGTTATGTATTGACTGTTTTTGAGGTTTTGAAATCAGAAGAACTGCCTTTCTTTCTAGAACTAAACCAGCATTTGAGTCTGAATGGTGTTGCCTGCGCCGCTCCGATTGCTCGTAAAGATGGCGGACTGCATTCTATTTTGGCCGGAAAACCGGCTTGTTTGGTTACTTGTTTGAATGGTTCTGATACTGGCTGGCCAACTGAAGCTCAATGCTTCCATACCGGTGCTATGCTGGCCAAAATGCATTTAGCCGGCCAAGACTTTCCTTTAAAAATGAAAAATCCTCGTTATGATGACTGGTGGCACGATGCCTGCACTCAGTTGCTGCCTGTTTTAGATTCTGAGGATGCTGCACTGCTTCAATCTGAAATTGCAGCTTTAGATGAAAATCTAGGAGAGCATTTACCTTCCGGTATTATCCATGCCGATTTATTTAAGGACAACGTATTGCTTAATGGAGATGAAGTTTCCGGCTTTATCGACTTCTATTATGCGTGTAACGGTAATTTCATGTACGACCTGGCAATTGCGGTTAACGATTGGGCACGAACAGCTGATAACAAATTAGACCCTGTCCTTTATGATGCCTTTATCCATGGCTATGAAAGCGTACGTCCATTATCTGATGAAGAACACGCGTATTTTCCTACTGCACAAAGAGCCGGATGTATTCGTTTCTGGGTATCTCGCCTACTTGATTTCCATTTCCCTCAATCAGGAGAAATGACGTTTATTAAAGATCCAAATGCATTTAGAGATCTATTATTGAGTTTTAAATAATATAATAGATAAAAGGCCGTCTGAAATTCAGACGGCCTTTTATCTAATGCCCTCCCCCGCCGGAACCGCTAAACGGAGGTCTTGCCAGCCAAATAATGGGAATCATACTGATGAATATGATACTGCCTGCCAAGAAGATTTCATTTGAGCCAATAATAAAGCCTTGTTGGGAAATAGTACTATTTATCGTAGCCAGGGCTTGCTCTTTGCTCAGGCCATTGGCCATCATGCCTTGAATAGATTGGTTGCTGATTGAGGACAATGAATTAATATGTTCGGTCAGCTGAGTATGGTGCAGAGCTTCGCGCCGTTCCCACATGGTGCTGACAACGGACACTCCGACACCGCCCATAAAGACTCGCAAGAAATTAGACAAGCTACTGGCCGAGGCAATTTGGTTGCCCTTCATATGTGATAAGGTGATACTGGTCAGGGGCAGGAAGAACATGGCTACGCCTAAACCCTGCCAAAACTGTGGCCAAACGACGTTGCTCATATCCATGCCGGCATAGAAGTCGGTTCGCCAATGGAATGTATAGGCAAACACCAAGAAGCTGGCACTGACAAACAGGCGCATATCGACGCGATTGCCAAACTTACCAATAATCGGCGACAGAATAATCGGCAGAAAACCTACCGGTGCAGCAGCCAAACCAGCCCAAGTAGCGGTATAGTCGAGATTTGATTGCAACACCAAAGGCAGCAAGGTCAATGTACCCATATACACCATAAAGCCCAAGGATGTCGCAACAACGCCTATCGTAAAGTTTCTATTTCTAAACAATGACAAATCGACAATCGGGTATTCCTCGCCCAGCTCCCAAACAATAAAATAGGTCAGGAACACCAAAGCGGTAACGCCCAAAACGATAATCTCTCCCGAGGCAAACCAGTCCAATTCCTTACCTCTATCAAGCATCATTTGCAATGCGCCGACACCGACAATCATCAACACCAGCCCGACATAATCGATTGGCACCCTGACGATTTCAGTTTCCCTGTGTCGAAGCTGCTTCCAAGCAATAGTTGCAGACAAAATCCCGATCGGGATATTGATAAAGAAAATCCATCCCCAATGCCAATTGTCTGAAATCCAACCGCCTAAAATCGGCCCCAACACAGGGGCAACAACGACGGTCATCGCCCATAAGGCCAGCGCCAATGTTCGTTTTTCAGGCGGATAAGAAGCCATCAACAGGCTTTGGGACAAGGGAATCAATGGCCCGGCGATGAAGCCTTGCAATACACGGAAAAAAACCAAGGCTTGAAGATTATGTGCAATGCCACACAGCCATGACGTTACGACAAACCCGATCACAGCGGCGATAAAGATTTTGACCTCGCCGAACCGCTTGGCCAAAAAACCTGTCAAGGGAACAGAGATGGCATTGGCTACGGCAAATGAGGTAATCACCCAAGTTCCCTGCGTGGTAGCCGCACCCAAATCCCCTGCAATAACAGGCACGGCGACGTTGGCGATGGTGCTGTCCAAGACTTCCATAAATACGGCCAAGCTGAGCGCCAAAGTTGCCAACACCAGCTTAAACCCTTGTAAAGGCGGATAATTCATATTTATAAACTATAAGACAACCGCCAAAGCGGTCGATTGAAGAGAATCAATATTTCAGACGGCCTGAGCCTTCAATAAAAGACTCAGGCCGTCTGAAAAGATTATTTTGCGTATTGCTCGAAGATTTTATCGACTAAAGCATCGGCAGCTTTCCAATCCACACTTTCCGTTTCCGGCAAGGCAGTATTTCGTTCTGCTTCGGCAGTCATGGCTTTACCGCTGCCCTTCTCGGCAATATCGACTTTAACAGTCATCGACAAACCGACACGGAGCGGATTTTGTTGCAATTCTTTAGCATCCAAACTGATACGCACCGGCACACGTTGCACAACTTTAATCCAGTTGCCCGTTGCATTTTGCGCCGGCAGTAATGAGAACGCACTGCCCGTACCTGCCGACAAGCCCATTACCTTGCCATGGTAAACCACTTTACTGCCGTACAAATCGGCTGTCATTTCAACAGGCTGTCCGATTTTCATTTTGCGCAGTTGCGATTCTTTAAAGTTGGCATCCACCCACAATTCAGACAGAGGCACAACGGCCATCATCGGCGTACCTTGCGCGATACGTTGGCCGACTTGGACATTGCGTTTGGCAATTTGGCCGCTGATCGGCGAACGGATTTGCGTACGTTGCAGATTCAGCCAAGCGTCTTTGATGTGGCTGATGGCCGTCTGAACTACCGGTTGTTGGCGCAAAGGAATATTGCTGCCCAACGCTGCCTGAGCAGAAACTTCTTCCGCCTCAACCGCTTTCAATGCAGCCTGAGCCTGAACCACAGCGGCGCGAGCATGGCTGAGTTCTTCACCGGAAACCGCTTCCGTCCCCGCCAAAGATTCGCGGCGGCGCAAATCGGCTTGCGCACGGGCCAAATCGGCTTTACGCAACAACACTTGTGCTTTGGCTTTTGAATTGACCGCAGTTTGCTGTTTGTTTTGACGGATGGCCTGAATCAATTCATTTTGCGCGCGATCGTATGCCAGCTGAAAATCGCTGTCGTCCAAAGCCACCAAAACATCGCCTTTTTTCACGACATCCGTATCGTCATACATGACTTTGCGCACCGTGCCGTTCACCTGCGGCGTAATCATCACCAAATGACCGGCCACATAAGCATCTTCCGTTTCTTCTTCATGCTGCCAAAACAGGAAATACGCCAAAGCAACTCCTGCTGCCGCAATAAGGAATAGAAGCGTAACGATAACCAAATTGCGTTTGCGATGCGTTTTAGCGCCGGAAGCGACTACTTCCGTTTCTTTTTGGACATTATTTTTTTCTGATTGAGTATCCATAAGTCCTAACTTTAATTCTGCACATGTGATAACGATATTAGTGTCTTGTCGGGCAGCTGACTTATATCATCAGTCCCCAATACGCGCGTTTAACGCGCTAAAGAGTCATATTCTATAGTTACACTCTATTCATTACAATAATTTCTTCCGGTAGCAAATGTAAATCAGGTAAGGAAAAGGCCGTCTGAAATCCCTTTCAGACGGCCTGCCGTTTTAATCAAACGTTTATTTCTTATTTAACTTAAAACCTCCGCCCAATTGGGCATTGAGATTACTCCAAGCTGTCAGATATTCTGCATGATATTGAACCGCCGACATTTTCGTACGCACAGCTTCGTCTTGTTTTTGCAAAGCGGTCAAACCGTTATCCAAGCCTGCACGAACGCGTCCTTTCGCATTTTGTACAGATTTATCCGCGATATTGACCATCTTGTTCCAAGTATCTTGTCGGCTTTTCAGGCTTTGGTAGTCGACTACGGCATCTGCCGCCGAACGCATGGCATTCAAAACAGTTTGGTCATACACGGCAACCTGCTCGTTATATTGGGCACGTTTGCCCGCCAATTTGGACTGCAGCGCGCCGGAAGTAAACAATGGCAGATTCAAAGCCGGAACGATGCCCAACATACCGGATGTCCGTCCGCGAATCAGATTGAACGCATCAATATGCGTCATGCCTGCCAAAACTTTCAACTCAATATTCGGATAAAACTCTGCTTCGGTTGATTTGACGATATGCCATTTCTCTTCAAGCAAGGCTTTTTGTGCCGCGATATCGGGGCGGGCCGCCAGCAAGTCCGCTTCAATACGGTTAACCGGCAATGACGGCACAGCGGCCATTTTTTCCGGAACCTGTCCATTTAATGCACCCGGTACACGGCCGGTCAATACTGCCAGACTGTTGCGGATTTTCTCGTTTTTCTGAGTCCATGCCGATTTTTCAAGCTGCAATTGTTGTTGCGCCATTTCCAGAGCGTGCAACGCATCGGCGGGTGCCAGCTGCGCCTTAACACGTTGTTGCATCAGTTTTAATGCTTTATCCGCCAGCTCTATACGCGCATCCAGCAGCGCCAGTTGTTCTGTCGCCATCTGCCACGCAAAATATTGGGCGGCAACGGCGTGAGCCAACTCGGTGCGGATATGATGTGCTTCATACACCGCAGCCCTGCTTTTTCCCAAAACAGCTTGAATCTGCTCTCGGTTTTTACCCCAAAAGTCGAAAACCAAGCTGCCTTGTAAGGCTGCGTTCGCCAAAACCAATGTATGGTCGGTATCAACCATACCGGCTTGAGGCTTGGGTGAAACATAAGCGCCCAGACCTGTAACACCCAAACCGACTTGCGGTTTGTTTGCGGCCCCTACAACGCCCAGCTGCGCCTGAGCCTGCTCAAACCTTGCCTTGACGACACGCAGATTGGTAGACGTCTGAATGGCGGAAGCAATCAAATTGTTTAATTTTTTATCTTTCAGCTTCATCCACCAGCCGTCTTGGGCAGTAGAGGCAGATTGGCCTTGCGGCAGCGGATAGGCTGTTGTCTCATCCAAAGGCGACTGTTTGCCGAACGGCGCACATGCCGCCAACAGCGAAACAGCGGCAACGCATACGCTTGATTTGACCAAACCTAATTTCATACAGACTCCGTTTATGTGTGCCTGCCGCAGACCATCAGGCCGTCTGTTGTCAATTGCCCAAACGGTTCAACAGTTTACCCAACAGGTGTTGCAGCGTATCATAATCCTCTTTCGTGAAATCTTCCCACGCTTGGCCGCTCTGACGGGCAATTTGCGGCCATACTTTGTGGATAAAGGTCTCACCCGAAGGAGTCAATTTTAGCACAATCTGACGACGGTCTTTTTGATTGATATAACGCTCTACCCAACCGCGCTCAACCATGTCGTCCGACAGGCGTGTCGCACTGGTGCGCGTCAAGTCCATCAGGTCGCTCAAGCGTGAAGGCAGGATTTCGCTGTTTGGGCTGACGTAAACCGCCATCAGGGAAAACCACAGGTTTTCATTGATGCCGAACGCTTTTAGGTTTTCGTTCAAATGGCTGCTCAAACGTTCGGTTACGATGCGCAACATGCGGGATACTTGGTTTTGCTGCTCCGGAAACTGCGGCAGACGGGTAGAAAGCAAACGCATTGCGTTGACTAATTCGGTTTGTGAAAAACTCATAAATTCCTTCTTTCTGAGTGAGTTATTTTATTCGATATCAATCAAAATAAAATATGATGTAATAATTTACTTTAAGATACCAATTACTTACTTTAAGACGTTATACTAATTCAGATGATTATTTTAGTGTATGAAAATCTGATAATCGGTTACATGATCCTACTAAACGGATTTTTCTATGCCTAAATCATGAAAAATCGACCCTAAAAAAGGCCGTCTGAAACCTTGATTTCATCTTTCAGACGGCCCCGATGACAGATTAAAATAAGCTTTTCCACTTGTACCGGATTCAAACCATGAACACTTCCGCCTTTTTCCCCCACATTACCCTTATCGGTGTCGGTTTAATCGGCGGTTCGTTCATGCTCGACCTCAAACGCTTAGGACTGGTGCAAACCGTCACCGGCATCGACACCAATGCCGACAACCTCAATTACGCACACGAATGCGGCATCATTGACCATGCCTATCCGAATATTTGCGCCGAAAGCATCGGCAATGCTGATTTGGTTTTGATTGCCACGCCGGTCTCCGTCCTGCCTGACGTATGCCGCGACATCAAGCCCTTCTTAAAAGAAACAGCCTGCGTTTCCGATGTCGGCAGCACCAAACAATCGGCACTCAATGCCTTCCGCACCCACTTGTCCGAGCGCCTGCCGCAATGTTTTGCCGCCCACCCGATTGCCGGCTCGGATCAAAGCGGGGCAAAATCCGCGCGTTGCGGCTTGTTTCAAAACAGCCGCCTTATCATTACGCTACACGGTCAAGAAGCTTCAGACGGCCTGAGACGGCTGAAAAGCCTGTGGCAGGCGGTTGGTTCGCAAATTTCGACCATGAGCGCCGAAGAACACGACAATATTTTTGCCGCCGTTTCCCACTTGCCGCACTTGGCTGCCTTTGCCTATGTCCACGCTTTGGTTGACCATCCGCACGGCAAAGACTATCTCCCCTATGCCGCCACCGGCTTTCGCGACTTTACCCGCATTGCCTCCAGCCACCCTGCCGTCTGGACAGACATCTGCCTGGCCAACCGCCCTGCCCTGCTCAAACTGACCGGCGACTTGAAAGAACAATTATCCAAATTGGAACAGCTCCTTTCAGACGGCAACAAAACCGAGCTTTACCGCTATTTTGAAGAAGCCGCACAAATGCGTAATGACTGGCTGAAAAACCGTTAAACCTGTTTTCAGACGGCCTGAAACCTTCTCGGCCAAACCTTCATCACAATAAAAAGGGCATCTGTTTAGATGCCCTTTTTGGTTTCTTACGACTTTAACCAACGTTTCACTCAGTCTTTCAAACGGAACTCAGCCGCTCTGGCATGCGCGGTCAAACTTTCGCCATGCGCCAACACGCTGGCGGTTTTGCCCAACTTCTGCGCGCCTTGTTCTGAAACCTGAATCAAACTGGAGCGTTTTTGGAAATCATACGTTCCCAAAGGAGAAGAGAAACGCGCCGTGCGGCTGGTCGGCAAAACGTGGTTGGGGCCAGCGCAATAGTCGCCCAGGCTTTCACTGGTATAGCGTCCCATGAAAATCGCGCCGGCATGGCGGATTTTTTTCGCCCACTCTTGCGGATTCTCAACCGACAATTCCAAGTGTTCGGGAGAAATATAGTTGGCGATTTTGCAGGCTTCGTCCAAGTCTTTAGCCAAAATCATTGCGCCGCGGTTGCCCAATGAAGCTTCAATAATCGCACGGCGCGGCATGGTTTCAATCAGGCGGTTCATGGCCGTCTGAACTTCGTCCAAATACGCTTGGGAAGTACCGATCAAAATCGCTTGTGCAATTTCATCGTGTTCCGCCTGACTGAACAAATCCATGGCCACCCAATCGGCAGGCGTCGTGCCATCGGCAATCACCAAAATTTCAGACGGCCCTGCCACCATATCAATGCCGACCACGCCGAACACACGACGTTTGGCCGCAGCGACAAAAGCATTGCCCGGGCCGGTAATCTTATCGACTTGAGGTACCGATTCCGTACCATAAGCCAAAGCCGCAACCGCCTGCGCGCCGCCGACCGTAAACACTTTGGTTACACCGGCCACAAAAGCAGCCGCCAACACAATATCGTTGCGCTCGCCTTTCGGAGTGGGAACAACCATGATGATTTCTTTCACGCCGGCAACGTGGGCGGGCATGGCATTCATAATGACGGAACTGGGATAAGCGGCTTTGCCGCCCGGAACATAAATACCGACACGGTCAAGCGGCGTAATCTGTTGACCCAAAAGCGTGCCGTCTTCGTCTTCGTAAGTCCACGACTCCATTTTTTGGTGTTTATGGTAGCTTTCCACCCGTCTCGCGGCCGTTTTCAAGGCCGTCTGAATGTTTTCAGGCAAACGCCCAAACGCAGACTGCAAATCGTCTTGCGTCAGGATTAAATCGTCAATGGTTTGTGCGGATGTACCGTCAAAGCGGTTGGTGTATTCAATCAACGCCGCATCGCCGCGTTTTTGAACATCGGCGCAGATGTCGGCAACAATACGGTCGATTTCAGGATTTTGCGCGGTTTCAAAAGCGAGTAATGCTTTGAGTTCGGCTTGAAAATCAGGGGATTGGGTGTCGAGTTTCTTCATGGTTTGCTCTCTTCCTTGTTTCGTTCCTATTGTTTTCAGACGGCCTCAGCCACACACATGCCGTCTGAACATTATCTTTTCAAAAAACCTTTTTTCTGCAAAAACGCCAACATATGCGGCCGCACAGGATTGCCCAAGGTTTTGGCCAGCGATTCCTTCCAAGGTATCGGACTTCCCTTGCGTAACTCATAATAATCCGCCACTGCCTGATTATAGGCTTCAACCGCCTCGGCATTCAGGCTCGGACAAGCGTTTTCGGCATAGACCATTTCCTTAGGTAGGCGCGGTTTGAGCGGCGGGTCTTGGTCGGGATAACCGAGACACAACCCCACCAAAGGCACGCAATAATCCGGCAGGTTCAATACATCCGACACTTTTTGCGCATCATTGCGCAGCGCGCCAATATACACGCCGCCCAGCCCAAGTGATTCGGCGGCAAGCAATACGTTTGCGCCATAATGCCTGCATCGACCGTGCCAATCAGGGTGACTTCCGCCCAATCAATTTGCGCATCGGGAAACATTGCCTTGTGTTTGGAAAAATCGATGCAAAACAGTAAAAATTCCGCACAATGGACAATATAAGGCGCGCTTCCTGCCGCTTCATGTATCCCCTGCCTCAGCGCAAGGTCGGATACGCGGATGATGGAAACGCATTGCAGATTATTGGAAGTCGAAGCCTGCTGACTGGCGCAAACCAGCGTATCGAGGATTTCATCGGCAATCGGCTCGGAAGTAAACCTGCGGATGGAACGATGGGAAAGAATCGTATCGAGTGTCGGTTTGCTTTGCATCATGACGGGGCTTTCAAACTGGGTTGGCAGACAGGTTTTGCCAAAAACTTTTCAGACGGCCTTGGCGGCACTTTCAAATGCCTGAATAATCGGATTCAACAGCGCATATTTGGTTTTCAAGGCCGCCTTGTTGACCACCAAGCGGCTGGAAATATCAGCCACATGTTCCACAGCTTCCAAACCATTGGCTTTCAAAGTATTGCCGCTGGAAACCAAATCGACAATCGCATCGCTCAAACCGACCAAAGGCGCAAGCTCCATCGAGCCGTACAGCTTGATGATGTCCACATGCACACCCTTGTCGGCAAAGTGTTCGGCGGCGATGTCGGGATATTTGGTAGCAATCCGCAAGCGGCTGCCGGGTTTGGACGCAGCGGCGTAATCAAAACCTTTTTTCACCGCAACCATCATGCGGCATGAGGCGATGTGCAAATCCAAAGGTTGATACAGGCCATCTCCGCCATGCTCGATCAGCACGTCCTTACCGGCAATACCGAAATCCGCCGCACCATATTGCACATAAGTCGGCACATCGGTCGCGCGCACAATCACCAGACGGATGTTGTCATGATTGGTGCCAATAATCAGCTTGCGCGATTTTTCCGGCTCTTCTGCAGGCACAATACCGGCGGCGGCCAACAGCGGCAGGGTTTCCTCAAAAATTCGCCCCTTGGATAAAGCAATCGTTAAAAGTGTGTCGGTCATTTTTTTCTTCTCCTTTGCCGTATCAAAAACAAGAAGGCCGTCTGAAATCCACAACCCATTTCAGACGGCCCCAACTACGGTTTTACAATAAAGTTTTCACATCAGCCGCAATCGTTTCCGGCTCGCTGCCATAAGGCGAGAAAATCGCCACTTCGCCGTTTTTATCAATCAAATATGCACCTGAAGAGTGGTCGACCAAATAGTTTTCGCTGTCTTCTTTTTGGTTAACTTTAGCCGATACCACACGGTATTGCTGTTTGATGACAGGCAGGCTTTGATCGCCGGTAGCCGTCAGGCCGATAAAATCAGGGTGGAACTGTTTGGCGTATTTGCCGATTACTTCAGGCGTATCGCGCTCCGGGTCGATGCTGACAAATACTACTTTCACGTCTTTAGCCTGATCGCCCAATTGTTTCAAAGTATCGCTGTAAGTCAGCAACTCGGTCGGGCATACGTCAGGACAGTGGGTATAACCGAAAGACAGGATAACCACTTTGCCTTTCAAGTCGCTCAGGCTGAAAGGTTTGCCGTCGCCATCGGTCAATGTGAAGTCGCCGCCAATATCTTCTTTGCGCATATCGGTACCACGCGCTTGCACTTTGGGTGCAGACTCACCGGAAGCAGCAGGCGCAGCAGAAGTGGCAGGTGTCGAAGAAGCCTCTTTGGCCTCTTCTTTAGGCTGACAAGCAGCCAGAGCAGCCAACGCAAAAGCACTGAGTAGGAAAGTTCGTGTAACGGAAAGCATAAATTTTCTCCAAAACCGTTTCAAATAAGTAAGGCCAAACAACCGCCCGGCCGATATAAAAACAAAACATCTTCATATTAACGCGTTTGACACATTAAATGTAGCCCTTTTTGCAGATAAATACTGCTTTTTTTGTTTTAAAAATCTGCCTTCCATTTAGATAGCCATCAAACACAAAAAGTTTAATTCATTAAAAATCAAACAAATATAAAAATAATCCAATTTTTTTTTCAATTACTGCTTTACAAGATTCGAGAACTCGCTATAATGACGACTTCTTCGCTAGCCCAGGTGGCGAAATTGGTAGACGCAGGGGACTCAAAATCCCCCGCCGCAAGGTGTGTCGGTTCGAGTCCGACCCTGGGCACCAAATTTAAAAAACCTCTTGATTCGGTCAAGAGGTTTTTTGCTATTCTTTGTTTGCAAAATTTGCAAAAACCTTCTCCTTACTCAAACTGTCAACAATCCACCCACATCAAGCTCAATAAAACCGTTTTTTTATTTCTTTAAAATCAAACGATAATCTATTTTCACTCCTTAAACGTTAAAAGATGAAAGATTTTGTCTTGCTTGTACAGTCGGATTGCGTTATCGTTTCTACTCTTTTTCACAAACTCTGTGTTTCTTTCCAATTGCTTGGATAGTCTGACTGTCATCGTATTCCCTCAGTGCGCGTACCCTAAATCGCTGCTTGGTGGAATTGCATTACAGGTGCTGTGGTGAGGCGGATTGTTCCTATTGGTTTGAAACCATATAAAAGAGGTCAATATGCAATTATCTGGCGCACAAATCATCGTGCAAAGTCTCAAAGCCGAAGGTGTCGAGTATGTTTTCGGCTATCCGGGCGGCGCGGTTATCGAAATCTACGATGCCCTTTTCCAACTCAATAAATTCAAGCACATCCTGGTTCGCCACGAGCAGGCTGCCGTACATGCGGCAGATGCCTATGCCCGTGTCAGCGGCAAAGTCGGCGTTGCCTTGGTGACTTCCGGCCCGGGCGTGACCAATGCCCTGACCGGTATCGCCACTGCTTACAGTGACTCCATTCCGTTGGTAGTCATCAGCGGCCAGGTGGGCAACTCCCTTATCGGGACAGACGCATTCCAAGAAGTGGATACAGTCGGCATTACCCGCCCTTGTGTCAAACACAATTTCTTGGTGACCAATATTGCTGAGTTGGCAGATACCATCAAAAAAGCTTTCCAAATCGCCGCAAGCGGCCGTCCGGGTCCCGTTGTTGTCGATGTTCCTAAAGATGTCACCCAAGCAATGGCTAAATTCAGCTATCCGCAAGAAGACATCTTCATCCGCTCTTACCAACCAGTTGTACAAGGCCACATCGGTCAAATCAAAAAAGCCGTACAAATGCTGGCTTCCGCCAAACGCCCTATTGTTTACTTCGGCGGCGGCGTGATTTTAGGTAATGCCTCTGAGGAAATGACCAAATTCGTCCGCATGATCGGCGCTCCTTGTACCGGTACATTGATGGGCTTGGGTGCATACCCTTCCAGCGACCGCCAATTCTTGGGCATGCTGGGTATGCACGGTACTTATGAAGCCAACCTCGCCATGCAAAATGCAGACGTTGTACTGGCAATCGGTGCGCGCTTCGATGACCGCGTGATTTCCGTACCGTCCAAATTCTTTGAAAAAGCCAAAAAAATTATTCATATTGACGTTGACCCGTCCAGCATTGCCAAACGCGTCAAAGTGGATATCCCGATTGTCGGCGACGTGAAAAACGTATTGTCCGAAATGATTCAATTGTGGGGCAAGCAAGAATCTGCACCTGCAGCCGACTCATTGGATAAATGGTGGAAAAGCATTGAAGAATGGCGTTCGCGCAACTGCCTGTGGTTTGATAATGAAAGCGAAATCATCAAACCGCAATACGTCATTCAAAAACTGGCAGAAATCACCAATAATTCTGCCATCATTACTTCCGACGTCGGTCAACACCAAATGTTTACCGCCCAATATTACCCATTCGAGCGTCCTCGCCAATGGCTCAATTCCGGCGGTTTAGGCACAATGGGCGTCGGCCTGCCATATGCCATCGGCGCAAAACTGGCTGCTCCTGATCAAGATGTATTCTGTATCACCGGCGAAGGCTCGATTCAGATGAATATCCAAGAGCTGTCGACCTGCTTCCAATACCGCGTTCCGGTTAACGTCGTTACACTGAACAACGGCTACCTCGGCATGGTTCGCCAATGGCAAGAACTTTATTATGGCAACCGTGAATCGGAAACCTATTTCGATTCATTGCCTGATTTTGTCAAACTGGCTGAAGCCTACGGTCATATCGGCATCCGTGTGGACAAGAAATCCGATGTAGAAGGCGCGTTGCTGGAAGCATTAAACCAAAAAGACCGTCTGGTATTCCTCGATTTCTTGACCGATAAGAAACAAAACGTACTGCCTATGGTCGGCAACGGCAAAGGCTTGGACGAGATGGTTCTGCCGCCGCATATGCGCGAAACATTGTCAGCGTAAGGAGAGAAAAATGCGACATATCTTATCTATTCTGATGGAAAACGAATCAGGTGCGATGAGCCGTGTGGTAGGTTTGTTCTCCGCACGCGATTACAATATCGACTCCTTGGCTGTTGCGCCAACCGAAGACAAAACCTTGTCTCGCATGACCATCGTTACTCATGGCGACGAACACGTTATCGAGCAAATCACCAAACAACTCAACAAACTGATTGAAGTTATCAAAGTGGTTGACTTGAACGAAAGCCGTTTTGTCGAACGCGAACTGATGTTGGTAAAAGTCCGCGCCGTCGGCAAAGACCGCGACGAATTCCTACGATTGACCGAAATCTACCGCGGCAGTGTTATTGATGTAACAGACCGCAGCTACACCATCGAAATCACAGGTTCCACCGAAAAACTCGACTCTTTCCTCGAAACAGTCGGTCGCGCCCAAATTTTGGAAACCGTACGCACAGGCGCAGCCGGTATCGGTCGTGGCGAGCGCATTTTGAAAATTTAACGCTGTATCGTTCAGACGGCCTTTTACTTTCAACAAAGGCCGTCTGAAAAACAGTAGGAGACAAATATGTCAAGCATCCAAATCGTTGCATTAGTTACCGTCAAACCCGAATACACCGAGGCTCTGGCTGCCCAATTTAAAGAATTGGTCAAAGCCAGCCGTGCAGAAGAAGGCAACATCAGCTACGACCTGCACCAAGAAATCGGCAAACCCAACCGTTTCGTATTCGTAGAAAGCTGGAAATCCCAAGCAGCTATTGATGAGCACAATGCCAGCGAACATTTCCAAAACTTCGTCAAATCCATCGAAGGAAAAACCGAAGCATTGGAAATCGTCTTGATGAACCAAGTCCCTGCCTAATCCCCTATTACTTTTAACTCAACCCGGATTATCCGGAACCCTCTTACACTAAGGAAATAAAATGCAAGTTTATTACGATAAAGACGCTAACCTTTCTCTGATCAAAGGCAAAACCGTTGCCATCATCGGCTACGGTTCACAAGGTCACGCACACGCAGCAAACCTGAAAGATTCCGGCGTAAATGTCGTAATCGGTCTGCGCCAAGGCAGCTCTTGGAAAAAAGCCGAAGCAGCCGGCCACGACGTGCGCACCGTTGCTGAAGCAACTAAAGCAGCCGACGTTGTAATGATTCTGTTGCCTGACGAAAACCAACCTATCGTATACAAAAACGAAATCGATCCTAACTTGAAAGAAGGCGCAGTATTGGCGTTCGCTCACGGCTTCAACGTACACTACAACCAAATCGTACCTCGCGCCGACCTTGACGTTATCATGATCGCCCCTAAAGGCCCAGGCCACACCGTACGCAGCGAATTCCTGAAAGGCGGCGGCGTACCTTCCTTGATCGCCGTTTACCAAGATAAAAGCGGCAAAGCCAAAGACATCGCCCTGTCTTACGCAGCAGCCAACGGCGGCACTAAAGGCGGCGTAATCGAAACCAACTTCCGCGAAGAAACCGAAACCGACCTGTTTGGCGAACAAGCCGTATTGTGCGGTGGCGCAGTTGAATTGGTGAAATGCGGCTTTGAAACTTTGGTTGAAGCCGGTTACGCTCCAGAAATGGCCTACTTCGAATGTCTGCACGAGCTGAAACTGATCGTTGACCTGATGTACGAAGGCGGTATTGCCAACATGAACTACTCCATTTCCAACAATGCCGAATACGGTGAATACGTTACCGGCCCTGAAGTAGTGACTCCTGCAACCAAAGCTGCGATGAAAAAAGCGCTATACCGCATTCAAAGCGGCGAATATGCGAAAATGTTCATCCAAGAAGGCGCAACCAACTACGCCAGCATGACTGCCCGTCGCCGTCTGAACGCCGACCACCAAATTGAAAAAGTGGGTGCACAACTGCGTTCTATGATGCCTTGGATCGCTAAAAACAAACTGGTTGACCAAGACAAAAACTAATCTGTCTTTCAAGCAAATGAAACCTGCCTGATTACTCAGGCAGGTTTTTTTATAATTTTAAAACCCAATACACTATAAACCTCACTCAACAAGGCCGTCTGAAGACAATATAAACAACATTTACCCCCAACCTCTATAAACTGTCTTTCATGATTCTCCTAAAATTTCCTTTTAAAAAAACATATTACGAAA
Organism: Neisseria sp. HMSC075C10; assembly: GCF_001815615.1. Classification (NCBI taxonomy): domain Bacteria; kingdom Pseudomonadati; phylum Pseudomonadota; class Betaproteobacteria; order Neisseriales; family Neisseriaceae; genus Neisseria; species Neisseria sp. HMSC075C10. The sequence goes on along the minus strand of NZ_KV821231.1, from coordinate 289 downwards.
TAAACGACTATTTTCTATACCTACTCTGTCTGCAAAAAACAACGTTTCCCAACAAAAATACGCCTAAAACAAGAGGAAAATTTGTTTTCTTAAGCCATAACCTTTATATTATGGTCATGGAATCGTTGAAACAGAACGATATCGTAATAAGAAGAACGAATGCTCGCTTCTTCACACTTAAAAAAGGAAAACAGCAATGAAAAAATCCCTGATTGCCCTGACTCTGGCTGCCCTGCCTGTTGCAGCTATGGCTGACGTAACTCTGTACGGTCAAATTAAAGCTGGCGTA
>NZ_KV821230.1:0-1706 GCF_001815615.1 Neisseria sp. HMSC075C10 | reverse complement strand
TTTAGAAGAGGATGAATTTTTAAAAATTGCTACATCTATAATTGACGGTAACCCAACGCCTTTTGTAGAAGGTTTAGGGAAACCCGAATATAAAGAAAATATTAAAGTCCCTGCCGGTACTGTTGTAACCATTGGCCCTTTCACTCCCGAAAACGGCAAACCGGTTCAAATTACCATTACTTTCGGCCAAGATTCAAATGGCAATACAACGGCAAATGTTGCAACAACACAGCGTCCTGATTTGACACCGGGCGGATCTGAAGCACCCAATAAAAAGCCTGATCCAGATCCTGCGCCTAATCCTGATGGCAAGCCTGATAAAAAACCTGATGATAAACCCGATCCAGATGGTAATCCTGATAAACGTCCAGATGATGATCCATCTGATAAAGATAAAGATAAAAGAAAAGAAGATAAAAAAGATGACAAGAAAGAAGAATCAAAAGGGTTACTATGTAATATTTTCCCTGACATATTAGCTTGTTCAGAAAAAGGCGATGTAGAGGAACAAGAAGAACCTTTCAAAATTCCTCATACAAATAACGATACAACATTTAGCCCTGATTTCTTCCTACCCGATAATGGTGTTTGCCCTGCTCCAAGAACTGCAACCTATTTGGGCATAACGATGGAATTTAAATATGACATGATTTGTAATTTTGCCGAAATGATCCGATTCCTTGTGATTGGTATCGCTGCGGTAGCAGCAGCATATATCATGTTTTCAAGTAGAAAGGACTAAAGCATGAAAGCTGCGTTTTTCGCCATATTACAAAGGTTATTAACCTATATTGTTGCAAAAGTATTTATTGCCCTTGGTATTAGTTTTGTAACTTATACGGGTTTTACAGTTGGATTAGGTTTTATAAAAGACTACGTAAAAAACCAGTTCAACTCAATGCCATCAGACATTCTCCAAATCGTCATGATGGCAGGTTTCGGCCATGCATTAGGTCTGATATTCGGTGCATTTGCATTTAACGTTGCCATGCAAAGTATTAGCAAACTGTCATTTATTCCAGGGGGAAAAGCTAAATGATTATTTTACAAACTGGCGTACCGGGTAGCGGAAAAACTGCATCTGTTGTTAATATGCTGATGACAGACGAAAGCTACACCCACTTTACCGACAAAGACGGCGTAAAGAAAAAACGTCCATTGTTCGTCAACGGCATTCCTGAATTGAAGGTAGAACATGAAGAACTTACAGATGAACAAATTAAAGAAAAGCCATTTCAAGATTTTCTCCCTTATGGCTCGCTCGTCATCATAGACGAAGTGCAAAGGCTGATGGGCACACGTTCAGCAGCTTCAAAAGTACCTCCATTTATAGAAGCTTTGGCATTACATCGACATCATGGTTTAGATATTGTCCTGATTACTCAACATCCAACTTATCTTGATAGTTTCGTAAGAAAGCTCGTTCAAAGGCATATGCACGTTTCAATCAAGCCAGTGGGACGTAAGCTTTACGAATGGAACGAATGCGTTGACCAGCCCGATAGCAGCGTCAATATTGCCAAAGCCATTGAGCGGACGTTTGTCGTCCCTAAAAAGACCTTTGGTATGTACAAATCCGCTGAAGTGCATACTAAGCCTAAACGCCGCATACCCAAAAGCCTGATATTCGTCGTCTTGTTTATACCGCTGTTGATAGGCTTTACCCTTTACACGATAAACAACATGAGCAAACGATTTAGCGCGGA
>NZ_KV821229.1:0-2065 GCF_001815615.1 Neisseria sp. HMSC075C10 | reverse complement strand
CGGTGCGGTTGCTTCGGTGGTGGGTGCGGCCGGAGGCAGTCTGAACGGTACGAACAGCAGCAACGGAGCGTTGTTTGATGCGCAGGTTGCCGGGACGGTCGGGCAGAATGCGGTGGAGAATAATGCTGCGGGGAATAGTACTTCTGCTGTTACGCGGATGCAGAGTAGAGCCGCAACATTGGAGAATGCCGCATATGCAATGGACCCATTTTTCTTACAAGGTAATGTGCCAGATATATATGCTGAGATTCAAAAATTAAAAAGAATAGATCAAGTAAATCAAGACAAGAAAAATGAAATAGCTAGAAATTTTCTTAGGGAACATGGAATTAATGTACCGTTAATGACTGTAATGGATAGTGTTAATGGTGTGGGAGTAGTTCGCTTAGACACAGAACGAAATTACCGAAACCTAATGAAGGCCATGACAGAATTTAAACAAGCAGCAACTACGAAACATGCTACATTTAGAATGGCTAAGCGACAATTAGGGATTCCTAATTCAATGCAGCCAACAGCAGTTCGTCGTGTGCCAATTGTAGAAAAAAAGCATGATCGAATAGGCATAGTAACTTACAAAAAGGATTCTTTAGGACGCACGTTATTTTCTACGGAGTATCTATTTATTGTTAATGGCAAAGGTTATGTAATCCAAGACCACTCTGTAGGGCATAATTTTGGAGACCTTAATGGAATAGGAAATCAACATGCTCATTTTAATTTAAAAAAATTAAATTTAAACACATATACCACAAATGGAACTATTGATATAGAAACTTGGAAGGCCGAGCAGAACATCCCGCACAATAGGCAAACCTATGGAATCAGTCCGATCACAGGTATTCCAGAGCATTTGTACACAAAACCTTCTCCGCATGCAGATCCTAAAGAGCATTTCTTTGAGAGAATATTTAACATGAAAAATGGAAACAGGGGGAAAACGAAAAAATGAAGCACGCGCACATTGACTTTATTGGGGGAAAATGGAATCTATTAAAGCAAATGTATGGAGCAGATATACTTGAAAAAGGAAATTTTTACGTAGATGATATCTTTTTTACCAAATGGATAATTTCCGAAAATAATCTAAAAGGGTACTGTATCAATATGATTATTTATCTTCATACTCCACCAACCATTTATCCAAAAAAATGGGAAGATGCTCAAGGAGTAAAAATATGGCTTTCATTTGATGGCCAATTTGGCAATGGATTATTTAAATTAAGCAATAGAAAATTAATTAAGGAAATACGTCATAAATATGTGAGATTTTCTTTTTTAAATGAATTTATTAAAGACCACAGAAGAATCTTAATTCATCTACAGAAAGATAACTCATCAATATTTGCCACATCGATACATGTTTTAGGCATTTCCAAACTAATTTAAAAATCTTAGAAATCAACAGTGCTATTTACACTTTTCAGATTTCATACTTAGACTGAACTAACCGATTTTTTAGCGAAAAAACAAAAACTGGACAGCCTGAAAAAGTGTAAACAACATGACATTTTCCAACACATTAAAAAGCCTGGAACAAACTGGAAAAGTTAGCTACCGACCGAGAAGAGCAAAACAAAGTAGTTGGTTCTATCAGGAAGGCAGTCCGACAGGAATGGGATTTGCTCAAACGGCACAACAGCAATTTTAGGCATGCTGTTGTCAATGGCAACATTGATGATATACGTGATGATAGTGAAGTCGTTGCAGCTAATGGCTTAAGTTCCTCTACCCAATTGGTGCAGGACTAATCGGAACGGGAGGAAGTTTTGTTGCTGCCAAAGGTATGGGTAATCCGGCTTACCGCATAAGCTGGGAGGGGCTTCCGGAAACCAATGCTGTAAAAATGAGGCAGACTGGTGCGGTTTCTTTGCCGAAGATTACGAAGATAAATAATTTAACACATGAAGGAATCGAATCACATAATCTAAATAACGTTAATGCTCCGGGTAGAAAAACTGTACCCGTCGGCGAAATCCGTATTCCTTCAAATTCCAAAGCAACAGAGGGAACAACCGTTACCTTGGCACAGGAGCAACGCCTAGCCAACGGAGAGCTGATACCG
>NZ_KV821228.1:0-1070 GCF_001815615.1 Neisseria sp. HMSC075C10 | reverse complement strand
CCGGTTTGGTTTTTGACGGCGTCGGCCACTAAAAGTATGTTGTGGGAACAGGCCTATGCACTACGTATATACTTACTTACAATAACTTAGAGCTTGTTTTGCTCCTTGTCCAATTTCCGAGTAGTTTCTGTCAACGGGTATGATTATATCTTTTCCATCAATGCCTTCCCACGCATCCGATCTGATATGTTTATTGGGGGAAATTACGATTTCCTTGCTATCCATTTTAATGCTGCACATCATCATCTTTCTAAAAAAAGCTAATTTGGTTTTATACCCCAGTGTTTCTCGTATATGATCAACCCATTGGTTATAGCGTTGAACTCTTTGTACCGGATCGAAAAAATTTTTATATTCTTTACTCCCATATTCAAAAGTTCGACTATTTTTTAATGCCTGGAAAACAGCTTGACCAAGCAGATTGTTATCGACATCCGGAAACAAAATATGAGGTGGGAATAAGGTGTCTAACATTAACAACCTAAATCCGGATTCTGTTTGCACAATGAACGCTTTTTCATTTGCATACAAACTTGCAAAATATTTATTTTCGCACTTATCTTCCATTATTTAATCTCCGTTACTTTAACATTAATACCATGAGTCTTTCCATATTCTATCGCTTTGTTGATTTGCTGCCATTGTTCTTTAGTGGTTTGGGCTGGAATAGCTAAATGTATCTCTCTCCGAGTAATTGTATCAGCATTTAACTTAACACTAGAAAGAGAGTAAGTTTTAAAATTGGCAGCTTTGTCAATATAATTTTTTAAAGTACTATAAATTTGTCTTGGTTTGAGCATCCTTGATGCTGTTTGTGTATCCAATGTCTTAGCACTAATGGCTAAGCCATCACGGGAGTCATAATAATCAAAAGTTTTAAAATTCTTTGGTAGTCGAGCATCCGAGGGAAGGTTTTTACCAACATAATTCTCCCATGGCATACCTTGCTTTCCAATACCATTATTCCATTGGATACCTACTTTTGAATTAGAAACGGTTTTACTTGGTTTGGCAAATAAGATATTTAAATCCGTAACTTTCTGATGTGCAGTTGAAAATTGATTAGCCAT
>NZ_KV821227.1:29682-60206 GCF_001815615.1 Neisseria sp. HMSC075C10 | reverse complement strand
CAGTGGCAATGAAGACTTGGACCAATGGGGCTTTCATTGAGTGAAAAAGGACAAACGGATAAGGTGCCTCCTGTCGGATAGGGATACAAAGATAAAGATAAAGATAAAGATAAAGGGAAGAAAGATATGTACTTAAAAGCATTTGACGGAAAACGGAATGGGGCAGCTGTACAGAGGGGCTACTCCTTGATACAGCTGTTGGTGGTGATGCTGCTGGTTTCGATATTGGCGACGTAGGATATTAGGCCGTCTGAAAGATACTTAAGAATAGCTTTCAGACGGCCTTGTTGTAAGATGAATTTTTGATATTGGCGTACTTTTTTAAATACAGATAAAATCCCTGTTAATTATTTATAACGATATTTTTTAGGATACACAGTGCTTGCTTTGGATTATTGTCATCAAAAGGCTGCAGAAAGCCATTCCAGTTTTTTATCCGGCTTTCGTTTTTTATCGGTAGAAAAACGAAATACGCTCACTGTTTTATATGCTTTTTGTCGCGAACTAGATGATGTGGTTGATGGCTGTACCGATCCAAATGTAGCTCAGATAACGTTGAATTGGTGGCGCAGTGATTTGGAGAAAGTGTTTAATAATGAGATGCCTGAGCATCCTGTTCATCAAGCTTTAAAAGATATTCGGGCAAGTTTTGATTTGCCGAAGAATGAATTTGAAGCTTTGATTGATGGGATGCAGATGGATTTGGAGCAGGCTCGTTATGGTAGTTTTGATGAATTAAAGCTGTATTGTCACCGTGTTGCCGGAGTAGTGGGGTGTCTTATTGCGCGGATTTTAGGTTTTTCCAATCCCCAAACTTTGGAATATGCGGACAAAATGGGCTTGGCTTTGCAGTTGACGAACATTATTCGTGATGTGGGCGAAGATGCGCGGCAGGGAAGAATTTATCTGCCGATAGAGGAAATGCAGAAATTTGATGTGCCTGCCAACGTCATCATGCAGTGTAAACCGACAGACAATTTTGCGAAATTAATGCAGTTTCAAGTGGATAGGGCGCGTGAAACTTATCGTGAGGCTATGTTGCTTTTACCGGCTGCGGATAAGAAATCGCAAAAAGTCGGTCTGATTATGGCGGCCATTTATTATGCGCTGTTGAATGAAATCGACCGTGATGGTGCGCAAAATGTTTTGACTTACAAAATTGCGATTCCTTCTCCCCGTAAAAAACGTATTGCTTTGAAAACTTGGCTGTTTGGATTTAAACCATGAATATTCGGCGTCCAAAAATTGCTGTGATTGGTGCCGGTTGGGCAGGTTTGTCTGCGGCGGTTTCCCTGATTCATCGAGCTGATATTGCTTTGTTTGAAGCCGGGAGACAGGCAGGCGGTAGGGCGCGTACCTTAGCAGGGAAAGATGATGGATTCAGCTTTTTGGATAATGGGCAGCATATTTTGTTGGGCGCGTATCATGGTGTTCAAACTTTGATGCAACATATTGGTGTTCAACCTGAATCAGCCTTTTTACGCCAGCCTTTGCAATGGTACATCCATGAGGGATTGCAGTTTCAGACGGCCTCTCTGCCTGCACCGTGGCATTTGCTTGTCGGTATCCTGCGTGTAAAAAATCTTTCTTTTTCATTGAAAATCAAATTGCTGTCGGATATGTCGGCATTGCAACATTGGGTAGGCCATCATAAAACCGATTTGACGGTTGCAAAGTGGTTGAGAACACGAAATGTTCCGCGCAGCCTACTTGGCCAATTTTGGCAACCTTTGGTTTGGGGTGCTTTAAATACGCCGTTAGAACAGGCATCGTTGCGCATTTTATGCAATGTATTGAATGATGGCGTGTGGTCTGAAAAGGCGAACAGCGATTATCTTTTGCCTAAGCAGGATTTAGGGCGGATCGTAGCCGAACCGGCTTTGGATTTCCTGCACAAGCATGGTGCAAAAATACATCTTGAAACCCGTATTACACATTTAAACCATCATATCGATGGCCGAATTGAAATCAATGGCGAAGTATTTGATGCGGTGATTTTGGCTGTTGCGCCATATCATATTGACGCGCTTTTGCCTGAAGATACGCCTGACTATATTCAGACGGCCTATCAATCGTTGCATTACCATGCGATTACTACGGTTTATTTGCGTTATGCCCAAGCAGTCAAGTTGCTTGCGCCTTTAACCGGGTTTGCTGAATGTACGGCGCAGTGGGTGCTGCATCGGGGGGCATTGGGTTTGCCGGATAATGAAGTTGCGGTCGTCATCAGCGTTTCCGATTACACCGAGGCTTGGAAGGACAAAGATTTAGCCAAGAAAATTCATGCGGACATCAAGCGGATTTGTCCGGATTTGGATAAACCCGAAGCCGTACGCATTATTACGGAAAAACGCGCGACTACGGCGGCAACGGTTGATTTTGTACAACCTGATTTCTCATGGCTGCACCATCGCCGTATTTATCCGGCCGGCGACTACCTCCATCCGCGCTATCCGGCGACCTTGGAAGCGGCGGTTCAGTCGGGTTTTGCCGCGGCTGAAAAGCTTATGCTGGATTTGCGGTTTGAATAAACTGAGGCCGTCTGAATGTTCAGACGGCCTTTTTGACTTTACAAAACTTACCAAGCCGATACAATATCTAAAACCATAAAGTTCAAGGAAAAGTCATGACGACATTAGCGGACAAAACCATCTTGGTTACCGGCGCGTCCCAAGGCTTGGGCGAGCAGGTTGCCAAAGCCTATGCGGCGGCCGGAGCGACTGTCATTTTGGTGGCGCGTCATCAAAAGCGTTTGGAAAAAGTATATGATGCCATTGTGGCTGCGGGCAGCCCAGAGCCGTTTGCCATCTGCTTTGATTTGATGAGCGCTGAGGAAAAAGAATTTAAACAGTTTGCGGAAACCATTGATGAAGCTACCGGCGGAAAATTGGATGGCGTGGTGCATTGCGCCAGCTATTTCTATGCCTTGTCGCCATTGGACTTCCAAACCGTATCGGAATGGGTCAACCAATACCGTATTAATACCGTTGCGCCTATGGGCTTGACCCGTGCGCTGTTCCCATTGTTGAAGCAATCCGAAGATGCTTCTGTGATTTTTGTTGGCGAAAGCCACGGCGAGAAACCGCAAGCCTATTGGGGCGGTTTTGGTGCCTCTAAAGCCGCGCTCAATTATTTGTGTAAAGTGGCCGCGGATGAGTGGGAACGTTTTGACAACCTGCGTGCCAATGTTTTGGTGCCGGGTGCCATCAATTCGCCACAACGTATCAAATCTCATCCGGGCGAATCGAAAAGCGAACGTAAAAACTACGAAGATGTCCTGCCGCAATTTATTTGGTGGGCAAGCCGAGAGAGCAGGGGGCGGACAGGCGAAATCGTCTATCTGTAAATATACCTGCTCAGATTGGTTTGAGAACATGAGGCCGTCTGAAATCTATATTTTCAGACGGCCTTTAACTTATTGAGTTTTTTATCTAAATAATGGTGTAGGTTTGATGTTTGACGTGTTGGTAGGCAACCGTCGGGCTGGCACAAATTTAGATGTAGTAATCTAAGTTATAGTTATATTGGATAAATATGACGGAATTTGACTTTATCAGACAATATTTGCAGCGACAAAAATCGGAAGGTTTGATTTTGGGTATAGGCGACGATGCCGCCATTATCCGCCCAAGTAGCGGATTTGATTTATGTTTTAGCGCTGATATGTTGGTCAAAGGCAGACATTTTTTTGAAGATGTCTCGCCTGAAGATTTGGCATGGAAAATGCTTGCAGTAAATTTGTCCGATATGGCTGCTATGGGTGCCAAGCCGCGGTGGGTGTTGCTCAGTGCTGCGCTGCCTGAATTGAATCAAAACTGGCTCAAACGTTTTTGCGACAGCTTTTTTGCTTTGGCCGCGCGTTTTGATACGGTGTTGATTGGTGGCGATACCACCAAAGGCGATTTGGTCTTTAATGTAACGATAGTAGGCGAAGTTCCGACAGGGCGTGCCCTGCGGCGTGATGGAGCCGAAGTCGGCGACGATATTTGGGTATCGGGCCGCTTGGGTTTGGCTGCCGCTGCTTTGAACCAACATCTGGGGCATTATCAATTGCCGTCTGAAATCATGGCGGTTTGCGATGATAAATTGCTCCGTCCGGAGCCGCGCGTTTCATTGGGGCTGGCATTGCTGCCGTTTGCCCATGCTGCGCAAGATGTTTCAGACGGCCTGGCTCAAGATGTGGGGCATATTTTGAAAGCCTCTGCTGTCGGGGCGGAAATATTTGCCGATTGTGTGCCGTCGTTGCCTGAATTAAAAAACGTTTTGCCGCGCGAGCAATGGTTGTCGGCAGTATTGGCCGGTGGCGATGACTACGAACTGATTTTTACTGCCGCTCCAGAAGACAGGGAACGCGTTTGTCAGGCGGCGGAACAAAGTGGCGTACCGGTTGCCCGAATTGGTAAAATGACTGACTCAGGCCGTCTGAATATTTTGGATGCCGAAGGCGGCGTATTGGAACTGACTTCTTTAGGATTTGATCATTTTGGCTGAACGTAAACCTACTTTTTCTTGGCTGTTGCACAAACCATTGTGTTTTTTAGGATTCGGTTTCGGCAGCGGCTTGTCGCCGGTTGCGCCGGGTACGGCCGGAACGCTGGCAGCATTACCTCTGGCTTTTGTATTGTGCTTGTTGGGCATAGACGGCTGGATATTGCTTTTATTGTGTATCGCCTTGTTTTTCTGGGGCATCCGCATTTGCGGTTATACCGAGAGGGAACTGGGCATTCAGGATTACGGCGGTATCGTTTGGGATGAAATTGTCGCGATGCTGCTGGTGCTGTCGCTGATTCCGTTTAAATGGAGCTGGTGGTTGGCGGCTTTTGTTATTTTCCGCTTGTTTGATGCGTTAAAACCCTGGCCGATCAAATGGTTTGACCAACGGATTCATGGAGGTTTAGGCATTATGCTTGATGATTTGATTGCGGCTGTAATGACCTTGATGGTCTTGGGGCTGTTTCATTGGATTGCGTGATGTATTTTAAGTGTTTCGACCCTTTGCAAAAATAGGGCGGACACGCCGGAATATCCGGTTTTAAATAAAATAAATATACGGGTGAACAATTATGAACGAAATCGAGATTAACGTGGAGCCGCGTTATATGGCCGGTCAGAGCGACGTCTATCGCGACCGCTACGCCTTCAATTATCTGATTACCATCTGCAACCGCAGCGATGAAATCATTACTTTGCGTCAGCGTTTTTGGGAAATCACCGACGGACACGGTGAGACAGAGCAAGTCGGCCATGCCGGCTTGATTGAAGAGCAACCTGTTTTGTACCCGGGCGAAGCCTATGAGTACAACAGCGGTTCGCAAATCAGCACGCCTTGGGGCAGCATCGAAGGCGCGTATGAGTTTGAAGACAGTATCGGCAAACGTTTCGTTATCGGGGTGCCGAAGCTTGAATTCAAAGCAGGCTTTACGTTGCAATAGGCCGTCTGAAAAATGAAAAACCGGAACATGGGAAATGTTCCGGTTTTGTTTTTTCAGACGGCCTTATCAGTCTTTGCAAGGCTGTACCAATACCCACGGCGCTACAACGACCGCCCACATTTCCTGCTTATCCTCTAGAAAAGTACGCGCCATATCATCGCTGACGGCACCGAATTTGCCTTGTTCCATCCATTGTTTCAATGGCGTGGCTTCATCTTCGGCAACATGGCGGGCGACGGCAATCAAATCCAAATCAGGCGCAACATAAACGGCGGCACCGCGTGCGAAGTGGGGTTGCAGCTCTTCCCATGAAATGCGGGCGGTTTCGGTATTGAGTTTTTCGTTTAAGAGTGGAATAGACATAGGACAATCATCAAATAAAAAACGGATTGTAACCGATATTCGGCCTTTTGCCCGATGCCGTCTGAAAACGAAAGAAATTTACAGGGTTAACGTTATACAGTATCATTTTAGAGTTTTAATTTCTTTCAGACGCCCTGTTGTCCGTATTCGGGCAAGGGCGGTTTTAGGCTTATGAATTCTGTATTGTTGACCGGATTGCTGCAAAGGCTGCTGATTGCGCTTGTTGCATTGGCGGCGTTGTGGGCTGTGTATTTTTGGGCGGTATCGCCATGAGTATCGTGGTGGAAAATCTGACGGTCAGCTATCAGCGCAGGCCGGTGGTGCATCATGTCGATATGGTGTTTGAAGATGGCAAGATGTGGACGATTTTCGGGCCGAACGGCGCGGGCAAATCGACCCTGCTCAAAGCCATTATGGGCTTGCAGAAGACGGATACGGGCAGCGTGCGCTATGAAAATATGGCGCGCAAGGACATTGCCTATCTGCCGCAGCAGTCGGACATTGACCGCAGCCAGCCGATGACGGTGTTTGAACTGGCGGCGATGGGGCTGTGGTATGAAATCGGCTTTTTCGGACGTGTGAACGCGGCGCAGAAAAAGCGTGTGATGGCGGCTTTGGAACGCGTGGAAATGCAGGATTTTGCCACGCGCCAAATCGCGCACTTGTCCAATGGTCAGTTTCAACGCGTGTTGTTTGCACGGATGCTGGTGCAGGATGCCAAATTTTTGCTGCTGGACGAGCCGTTTAACGCGGTGGATGCGCGGACGACTTATGCGCTGTTGGAAGTTTTGCGACAGTGTCATCAGGACGGTCAGGCTGTGATTGCCGTGTTGCATGATTACGAGCAGGTAAGGGCATATTTTGCCAACACGCTGCTTTTGGCGCGTGAAAAAGTGACTGCCGGTGCGACGGAAAATGTGTTGACCGATGAGTTTTTGGCACAGGCAAACCGAATGATGCAGAAACAGGAAGCGGCCGATTGGTGCGCGGTTTAATGGACAAGGCCGTCTGAAAGTAAGTATTTTTCAGACGGCCTCAGGCTTTCAGAGATTAAGAAAAAAGCGATAAAACATGAATTTATATGATTTGGTCGTCGCGCCGTTTGCCGAATTTGACTTTATGCGCTATGCCCTGGCGTCAATTTTCTGCCTGGCATTGAGCACGGCGCCTGTCGGTGTGTTTTTGGTGATGCGCCGCATGAGTTTGGTGGGCGACGCCTTGAGCCATGCGGTTTTGCCCGGTGCGGCCATTGGCTATATGTTTGCCGGTTTGAGTTTGCCTGCGATGAGCGTCGGCGGTTTTGCGGCCGGTTTGCTGATGGCTTTACTGGCAGGTTTGGTCAGCCGGTTTACTTCATTGAAAGAAGACGCGAACTTTGCCGCATTTTATTTGAGCAGCCTCGCCATCGGCGTGGTTTTGGTCAGCAAAAACGGCAGCAGCGTCGATTTACTGCATTTGCTGTTTGGCTCGGTGTTAGCGGTCGATATTCCGGCTTTGCAGCTGATTGCCGTTTCTGCGAGTGTCACTATTTTGCTTATGGCGGTCATGTTCCGCCCGCTGGTGTTGGAAAGCATAGACCCTTTGTTCCTCAAGGCTGTAGGCGGTAAGGGCGGCTTTTGGCATGTGTTGTTTTTGGTGCTGGTCGTGATGAATCTGGTTGCCGGTTTTCAGGCATTGGGTACGCTGATGTCGGTCGGTTTGATGATGTTGCCGGCGATTACTGCCAGACTGTGGGCGAAAAGCATGGGTTGGCTGATGATTTTGTCTGTAGCATTGGCTTTGCTTTGCGGCTTGGCAGGACTGTTGTTTTCCTACCATATCGAAATCCCGTCCGGCCCGGCGATTATTTTATGCTGCGGCACGCTTTACCTGATTTCCGTCGTGTTCGGTTGGGAAGGCGGCATTTTGGCAAAATGGCTGCGCCGCAAGAAACACCGTACGGCATGATTTTTCAGACGGCCGCTTGAATAATCAGGCGGTCTGTTTTATGATGATGTTAATGTTACGTTATATCACTGGAGAGAATATGAAACATTGGAAACTCGGCATCGTTGCCGCATTATTGACCGGTGTAGCTTATGCCGCTCCGTTGCCTGTTGTCACCAGCTTCAGCATTTTGGGCGACGTGGCCAAACAGATTGGCGGCGACCGCGTGGCCGTTCAAAGCTTGGTGGGCGCCAACCAAGACAGCCATGCCTACCACATGACCAGCGGCGACATCAAAAAAATCCGCAGCGCAAAATTGGTATTGCTCAACGGCTTGGGCTTGGAAGCCGCCGATGTACAGCGCGCAGTCAAACAGAGCAAAGTGCCTTTCGCCGAAGCGACCAAAGGCATTCAGGCGTTGAAAGCAGAAGAGGGCGGCCATCATCATGACCACGATCATGAAGGCCATCATCACGATCACGGCGAATTTGACCCGCACGTTTGGACCGACCCCGTCTTGATGGGTACTTATGCACAAAACGTTGCCAATGCGCTGATTCAAGCCGACCCTGAAGGCAAAACCTACTATCAGCAACGTTTGGGCAACTATCAAATGCAGCTGAAAAAACTGCACAGCGATGTACAGGCTGCCTTTAATGCCGTACCTGCCGCCAAGCGTAAAGTCTTGACCGGACACGACGCGTTCTCTTACATGGGCAAACGCTACAATATTGAATTCATCGCCCCTCAAGGCGTGAGCAGCGAAGCCGAGCCGTCTGCCAAACAAGTGGCTTCCATCATCCGCCAAATCAAACGCGAGGGCATTAAAGCCGTCTTTACCGAAAACATCAAAGACACGCGCATGATTGACCGTATCGCCAAAGAAACCGGCGTCAATGTCAGCGGACGTTTGTATTCTGATGCACTGGGTGGCGCACCGGCCAACAGCTACATCGGCATGTACCGCTACAATGTCAAAGTTTTGACCGATGCTATGAAAAAATAAAGCGGTTTCAAGATAAAGGCCGTCTGAAACCTTAAAAACAAGGTTTCAGACGGCCTTTTATATGCTTATTTTTAAAATAAATCGTCAAATTTAAAATATAAAAATAAAATTTGTGCTATTAAAAGTTTGATTATCAAAAATTCATGCTAATTTGCTTGGTAAGTACGCACCATCCGTGCGAATTGCTTATCGGTTGTCTGCCGGCCACTCACGGCTTGACTTCACCCTGTTACAATTCGGCATCTTCACGTTTCTTAATATTACATCATGAGCAACCATTCGTCTTGGTCATCCAAAATCGGCTTTGTGCTTGCTGCGGCAGGCTCTGCCATCGGTTTGGGTGCAATTTGGAAATTCCCTTATACAGCCGGTACCAACGGCGGCGCCGTATTCTTTCTTTTGTTTTTGATTTTCACCATTTTGGTGGCTTTACCGGTTCAACTGGCTGAGTTTTACATCGGCCGTACGGGCGGTAAAAACGCCATTGATTCCTTTAAAGTATTGCGCCCGGGTTCGCAGTGGCCGTGGGTCGGCCGCATGGGTGTGGCCGCGTGTTTTATTTTGCTGTCGTTTTACAGCGTGGTCGGCGGCTGGGTGTTGAACTACGTCGTGCACAGCTTTACCGGTGAAATTCATGCCGGCGCAGACTTTGAAGCCTTGTTCGGCAACACGATTTCTTCACCGTTTGGTTCGCTGTTTTACCAAGGCTTGTTCATGCTGATTACCATTTGGGTGGTTAAAGGCGGCATTTCAGACGGCATTGAAAAGGCAAACCGCGTGTTGATGCCGGGTTTGTTTATCCTCTTTATCGCACTGGCTGTCCGTTCGCTGACCTTGCCCGGCGCAATGGAGGGCGTGGCATTCTTGTTGAAACCGGATTGGTCGTATTTGAAACCGGGCACGATGCTGACTGCTTTGGGTCAGGCGTTTTTTGCATTGAGTATCGGCGTGTCTGCGATGATTACCTATGCCTCGTATTTGGGTAAGGATCAGGATATGTTCCGCTCCGGACATACGATTATGTGGATGAACCTGTTTGTATCATTGCTGGCCGGTTTGGTGATTTTCCCTGCGGTATTTGCCTTCGGTTTTGAACCCGGCCAAGGCCCCGGCCTGATTTTTGTCGTGTTGCCTGCGGTTTTCATGAAAATGCCGATGGGGACTTATTTATTCGCCGTATTCATGCTGTTGGTTGTTTTTGCAACGCTGACTTCCGCATTTTCCATGCTGGAAACCGTGATTGCGGCAACCATCCGCCAAGACGAGAAAAAGCGCAGCAGCCACACTTGGATAATCGGTATTGCGATTTTCATAGTCGGTATTCCTTCGGCGCTGTCTTTCGGCGTATGGAGCGAGTTTAAAATTTTCGGCAAAACCATTTTTGACTTGTGGGATTTCATCATTTCCGCCGTCATTATGCCGATTGGCGCATTGAGCGTTGCCGTGTTTACGTCATGGGTTCAGGACAAACAGTCCGTCCTGCGTGATGCGGGCATGGGCAGTACCGTGCCGAAACAGCTGCTTTGCCTGTGGCTGGGTGCGCTTCGCTATCTTGCGCCGATTGCGATTGTTGTGGTGTTCATCAACTCTTTGGGTTTGATTTAAACCGATAGTGGGCAGACAGTCCGGCGAAGCAATTCAACTTCGGGCTGTTTGTTTAAAACATCATGAAAAATATTAAGGCCGTCTGAAAAATGTTCAGACGGCCTTTTTATAGATGCGCGATGCTGGGTTAGAACTTCGCTTGCAGTCTCAGCCATGCAGTACGGCCGGGTTCATTCACGCGCATGGTTTGCGTACCGGCAGACGGGTCGCCGCCGCGGCTGACGAATTCAGCATAGGTTTTGTTGAACACATTGTCCACGCCGCCTTGCAATGTGGCGTATTTGCTGAATTTCCAACCAGCGTTGAGCGAGAGTACGCCAAAGCCCGAAGATGCGCCGATGTCTTGGCCGACGATATTGCCTTGGCCTTTGCTGTAACGGTTTTGTTTGGCTACGACGCGCCATAATGCGCCCGCGCTGAATTTACCGTTGTCAAAGGCAAGGGTGTTGTTCCACTCGAGCGGCGGGGTTTGTGCCAAAGGTTTGCCGTCGGTACGGTTTTTGCCGTGGGTGTAGGCGAGGCTGGTGCCGACTTCCCAGTTAGGCGCAAATGTCCATTTGACTTCGGCTTCGCCGCCAAAGCGTGAAGCGTTGATGTTGCGCACGTTGAAATTCATGCCTTGGCGCTCCATCATGATGAAGTCTTTGATGTCGCTGCCGAATACGGATACGGATGCGTGGAGGTTAGGACGTTTCCAGATTACGCCTGCATCGATTTGGCGGTTTTGCTCTGCGCGGATGGCTTTGTGTTCGGAGCGCAGGCGTTCCCAGTAGTCAGGCGCGCGTTCGGCAATACCGAAGCCGGCATAGTATTTCAGGCCGTTGTCCGTATTTCTTTCCCAACGCAGGAAGCCTGAGTTCAAATTGAATTTTTGATGTTTCAAAACGGGGTCGGTAACGCGCGCGGTATCGTAATGCGCTTTGACTTGGTCATGGCGCAAACCTGCTACCCAGCGTTGATTGTTGGTGTGCTGCCAAGAGGCTTCGGTGAAAATACCCCATTGTTTGAAACTTTGGTTGGGCATGTAAGGCTTGTGGCTGTAGCCGTCGCCACCACGCTCCATGCGTGCGACGTGGACGTCGTCCAGATAATCCAAACCGGTTTGCAGGTTGAGCTTGTCCCAGTCGAAAGTGGCTTTCAGACGGCCTGTATCGGTATTGCGTTTAGGGTTGTTGGCATTTTTAATCTGCATGCCGGCAGGGTTGCGGATGGTACGCAGGCTGTATGTGTCCATCACGTGGTCGATTTCGCTTTTACCGTAGCGCAGTTCCAATTCGCTGAACCATGGGGTGAGGTTGCGTTGGGTAAAGCGGATGTTCCATGCATCACGGTCGAATTTACTGCCGTCCATCATGCGGTCGGCGTAGGCAACCTTGGCTTTGCTGCGCTCGTATGTACCGGCAATGGTGGTATTTTCTGTCGGGGTAACACCCAGTTGCAACATTTGGCTGTCGCGTTTGAAGTTGGAGTGAATGCGGTTGCCGTCGCCGTCTTTGTAATCGTCGGCTTCGTTATGGGAGATATTGGTACGGACGTAGCCGTATTTGCCGCCGAACTCGGCTTCCAGCGAGCCGTCAAGGCGGTCGTTGCTGCCTGCTGTCAGAGTGGCATTGATGTTGTAAGGTTTTTCAGTGAAGTCAGGGTCTTTACGGATAAATTGCACCGAACCGCTGACCAAGCCCATACCTTGGGTGACGGTTTGCGGGCCTTTGGTGACCACGACTTTATCAAATGAATTTGGGTGAATATAGGCAGTCGGCGGGTCCATGCGCATACCGCAACCGCCATAAATAAACTGGTCATCGGCATTGACGGAGAGGCGCGAGCCGCCCAAACCGCGGAACAGCGGATCGCCCGAGCTGCCGCCTTTGCGGATGATGCTCATGTTGGGCACGGATTGTAAAAGGTCTGCCCCGTCTCCGGCAGGGAGGGGTTGCAAAGCAGCTTTGGGGTTGAAAGTAACGCGATTGGCTTTTTCTTGTTGTGTGCCGGTGACGGTGACAGGGGAAAGGGTAACCGTTTCTTCAGGTGTAGGGTTAGTCTCTGCCCATGCTTGGGATACGGCTAAGACGATAGGCAAGATAAGTAATGGTGGGTATTTCATATCGTTTCTCTCTATTATTAGGAATTATATTAACTAATACCTAGGTATTATACATAAAGTCTAGTGAAATAGAAGCAGTGGGATTTTAATCTAAATCAATATTTTCAGATTTTTGGCGTATAGGTTGTTTATTAAGATTGGTCATACCAAAATATTGATTTGAAGACATTGGTGAGGTTAATCAATAAAAATGAATGTGTTTGAATTATAGTCAATTAAAATCAAAATAGGACAGTAACGTATCGTCAAATCGGGCGTAATCAGACAATACGGTTCGCAGATACCGCTTAATATTCGCCCACACCTTCTCAATCGGGTTGAGCTCAGGTGAATAAGGTGCAAGAGGCAATACCTTATGTCCCCATTTTTCCGCCATTTCCCGTAAGACACCCATACGGTGAAATCGCGCATTATCTAAAATAATCACCGATTTTTGAATCAATGCGGGCAGTAGGCATTGCTGAAACCACGCTTCAAAAAAGACTCCGGTCATCGTATTTTGATAAACCATCGGAGCAATCAGCCGGTTGCCGACTTGTGCGGACACCAGAGATAAGCGTCGGTATCTTTTCCCACTTATCTGCGCTTTCACTATTTGCCCTTTCAGGCTGCGGGCATAGGGGCGGAACAGGTAGCGGTCAAATCCTGTTTCATCCAAATAAACACGTTGGTAGTCGGAAAATTTGGCCAGCTGTGTCAAATAATGCGTTACTTTGGCCGGGTCTTGTTCTTTGTAAGTGGTGGTCTTTTTTTGCGCGTCATCCCCATCTGTTTGAGTGCATAGCAAACGGCGGCTGCCGTACAATCAAAATGTTTGGCGATTTCATGCAGATAGGCATCCGGGTGTTGCCCAACATATTGAGCCAGTTTTTGCCTATCCAATTTGACGGCATTTAGACCGGTAACTTGATGTTTTAGGCTGCCTGTTTGTTTTTTAAGGCGAATCCACAGGTAAAGCGTGTTTCTTGACAAGTTAAACGTCGCTGCGGTTTGGCTGATGTTTTTGCATTGTTCGTAATAGTTTAAAGCTTTGTTTCTTAAGTCCGCAGAGTATGCCATGGTTAAACCTTCAAAGTTGAGTATTGTACCATTTTGTTTTTAATTGACTATAACTTAAGCCATCTTCGATTCACGCATTCCCCTACTGTTTAAACGAAACGGAAATGACGGTAAACCCGATCACGCCCACAACGACAAAAAGGTCGTCTGAAACCCAAATTGGATTTCAGACGACCTTTTATTTCAAGCCGGTTGGCTTATTTGTTGAAGAAAACCAGCGTCCACGGCAAAACATAAGCTTGCAGCAGGGTCAGCAGGCCGACGAAGGTACAGAAAATCAAGCTGTGTTTCACGGTGAAGCGGAACAGGTTGGATTCTTTGCCTTCCAGACCGACTGCCGCGCAGGCGATGGCGATGGATTGCGGCGAAATCATTTTGCCGGTCACGCCGCCGGTGGTGTTGGCAGCGACGGTCAGCTCGGGTACGACGTTGATTTGATGCGCGGTGCTGGCTTGCAGCGAACCGAAGAGCGCGTTGGCGGAGGTGTCCGAACCGGTCAGGAATACGCCCAGCCAGCCGAGGAACGGCGAGAAGAACGGGAACACGGTGCCGGTGGCGGCGAGGACGAGTGCCAATGTGGACGACAGGCCTGAATAGTTTGCCACGAATGCAAAGCCAAGTACCAAGCCGATAGACAGGATGGACAGGCGCAGTTCTTTGAGCGTTTCAAAGAAAGTGCTGACGGCTTCGGAGGGTTTCATTTTCAGCAAAGCGGCGGAAACGATGGAAGCAAACAGGATTGCCGTACCGACTGCGCCGAGGAGGTCAATTTTGAACACGGCGGCGTATGGTGTCGGTTCGCTGACGATGGGCGCGGCTTTTTGTACCAAGTTGTGCAGCATCGGCCAGTCGAATTTGATGGTGGCAACGCCCAAAGCCTCTTTAACACCCTTAATCGTCCACACGCTGACGAAAACGGTCAGGATGGCGAAAGGCGACCAGGCTTTGATGATTTGCCCGGCAGTGTATTCGCCCGCTTTGCGTTCGGACGGTTTTTTCATGCCGTTGAAGGTGAAGATTTCTTTAGGCTGCCATTTTTTCAGGAAGGCAGACAGGCAGACCAGGCTGACCAATGCGGAGGTCACGTCGGGTAACTCGGGGCCGATGAAGTTGGCGGTAATGAACTGGGTAGTGGCGAAAGACACGCCTGCCACCAATACGGCAGGCCAAGTTTGGCGTATGCCGCGCATACCGTCCATCATGGCGACCAACCAGAAAGGAACGATAATCGACAGGATCGGCAGTTGGCGGCCGGCGACCTGACCGATGTGGTAAGGGTCGAGGTTGGACACTTGACCGGCAACCAAGATTGGAATACCCATCGCACCGAAAGCCACGGGTGCGGTATTGGCAATCAAACACAAACCGGCGGCGTAGAGCGGGTTAAAGCCTAAGCCCACCAACAACGAGGCGGTAATCGCCACCGGCGCGCCGAAGCCTGCCGCACCTTCGAGGAATGCGCCGAAGGAGAAGCCAACCAGCAACATTTGCAGGCGTTGGTCTTCGGTAATCGAAATCACGGAAGCGCGGATGATGTCGAACTGCCCTGTTTTCACAGTAATTTTATACAGGAACACAGCAGTAACGATAATCCATGCAATCGGCCACAAACCGTAGGCAAAGCCGTACAGCGCGGAAGAAACCGCCATGCCCGCAGGCATTCCGAAACCTAATACGGCAACGCCAAGTGCAATCAGCAGCGTATAAAGCCCCGCCTGATAACCCTTGAGCTTCAAGACGGTCAGTGCAACAAAGAAAAAGATAATGGGCAGGAGGGCGACGGCTGCCGTCAAATACAGGCTGCCGCCCACTGCGGTATAGTTTTGAATCCAAGTTTCCATTGGGAAAATCTCCGAATATTTTTCTAATATACTTTCCTAAATTGGTAAAACCAATTTTTTGAACGGAGGACACTTTACGAAACTTTAATATGGCAGTCAATTATTTTTTTAAGCAACCTTGCTACATAAGTGCAAAATTGTTATTTAATTTTAAATAAAACAAAACATTATATGAATTGTAAAAATGTAACCCGATATAGTTTTAAACCATATTCGGGTAGAACAAGCCATATTGACGGGATATGGCCGGTTAATTAGAATACCGCGACATTGGGCACACCAATTTGGTCATGCCAATTTTGACGCAGATTGCCATTTCAGACGACCTGCCGCATCACATTATCGGATTTGAGTCTTCTTCATAGGAAAATATGAAGAAAAAGAGGAATTACAATGACAAAACTGGTTCGGCCACAAAAAATCAGCGACCAAATATTGTCGATATTAGAAGAACGGATTGCGACTGGCGTTTACGAAAAAGGCGGCAAAATCCCGCCCGAACGTACCTTGGCGGAAGAATTCGGCGTATCGCGCCCCTCGGTCAGGGTCGCGCTGAACATCCTGATTGCGCGGCAGGTTTTGGAAGCGCGTCAGGGCGATGGCTATTACGTTTCCGTCAAACCGCAACAAGAT
Source organism: Neisseria sp. HMSC075C10 (assembly GCF_001815615.1). NCBI lineage: Bacteria > Pseudomonadati > Pseudomonadota > Betaproteobacteria > Neisseriales > Neisseriaceae > Neisseria > Neisseria sp. HMSC075C10. The sequence goes on along the minus strand of NZ_KV821227.1, from coordinate 44,237 downwards.
TTCCTCCAAAGCTGGCAGGAATTGCTCGGCAAACATACCAACTGGGAAACCGACGTTTTCGATTTCAGCTGTCACGTTGAAGGCTGTATGGCGGCACTGGCCGCCGAAAGACGGACTGACGCCGACTTGAAACGGATTGACTTTTGGCGGCAGAAATTTGAAGCGGCCTGCGAAAGCGGAAATTTGGAGCATCAAGCCGAAGCAGACGTTAGCTTCCATCAAACCATTGCCGATGCCGCACACAATATCCTGTTCAGCCACCTTTCCAGCAGCCTGCTCAAAATGCTTTATCAGCAAACACGCAGCGGCATTATCTATATCCATCAAACCGAAGACCCGCGCCCGACGCTGATTGCCCAGCACAGTGCTATTTTTGAAGCCATTGTCCAGGCCAAACCAGCCGAGGCGGCGGAAGCGGCAAAACTGCATTTGAATTATGTCGCCCGCCGCATTTTGCAGGACAGGGAATATCAAAGCCACAGCGAGCATGCGGACGTATTGGCGCAAAATGATTTGAAACGGGTAGATTGGTAGCGTTTAAAAATAATCAGGCCGTCTGAATTTTTTCAGACGGCCTGATTTTGCAAATAAGGCTTTTTAGTGCCACAATCTTCCCCATTCTGTCTAAAAACAAAGGAAGCACCATGTACCGTCATGTCGAGTATTATCCGGGCGACCCGATTTTGAGTTTGGTTGAAACCTTCAAACGCGACGAGCGTTCTGAAAAAGTCAATTTGAGCATAGGCATTTATTTTGATGGCGAAGGCAAAATGCCGGTTTTGGAATCTGTCCTCCGGGCAGAAGCAGAGCATGCGGCCGTACCGCGCCCATCGCCTTATCTGCCGATGGAAGGTTTGGACACTTACCGAAGCGCGGTTCAGCGTTTGCTGTTTGGGCAGGATAATCCGGCGTTGGCAGAAGGGCGCGTTGCGACCATACAGACCTTGGGCGGCTCGGGGGCGTTGAAAGTCGGTGCCGACTTTTTGCACCGTTGGTTCCCTGAAGCGAAAGCCTATGTCAGCGACCCGACTTGGGACAACCATAAGGGTATTTTTGAAGGCGCAGGTTTTGAAGTGGGGGCGTATCCTTATTACAACTCTAAAACCGTCGGCGTGAAATTTGAAGAGATGACTGCGTTTTTCAAAACATTGCCGGAAAACAGCGTCTTGATTTTACATCCATGCTGTCAAAACCCGACCGGCGTAGATATGTCGCAAGCGCAATGGGATGAAGTGTTGAACATCATTAAAACGCACAAGCTGATTCCGTTTATGGATATTGCCTATCAAGGTTTCGGCGAGGATTTGGACAGCGATGCCTATGCAATCCGTAAAGCCGTCGAAATGGGACTACCTTTGTTTGTCAGCAACTCTTTCTCGAAAAACCTGTCGCTGTACGGAGAGCGCGTCGGCGGTTTGAGCGTAGTGTGTCCCAATAAGGAAGAAGCAGAGCTGGTGTTCGGACAGTTGAAATTTACCGTCCGCCGTATTTATTCCAGCCCTGCCGCGCATGGCGCATACATCGCTTCTGATGTGATGAACAGCGAGGAGCTGCGCGCTTTGTGGGAAAACGAGGTTTACGCCATGCGCGACCGCATCCGTGCCATGCGTCAGAAACTTTATGATGTTTTGACGGCCAAAATTCCCAATCGCGATTTCAGCTATTTCATCAAACAGCGCGGTATGTTCAGCTATACAGGCCTAACCGTAGAGCAGGTACACCGCTTGCGTGACGAATTTGCTGTTTATCTGTTGGATTCGGGCAGGATGTGTGTGGCCGGTTTGAATGCATCAAATATCGATTATGTGGCCGAGGCATTTGCCAAAGTGTTGCAATAGCCATGCAATCTGAAATTGAATGTAGTTTTATTTGAAGTAAATCAAAAGGCCGTCTGAAAAATTTTCATCTTTCAGACGGCCTATTTATAATTGGCGCACCCAACAGGGATCGAACCTGTGACCTCCAGCTTCGGAAACTGACACTCTTCCAACTGAGCTATGGGTGCGAGAGCCGTAAGGTTAACGCATATTGGCGCCGTTGGCAAAGTTTATCTTGAAAGTGTCAGAAAGTGGCATTGGCGGTCACGCTTTTGCATGGGTGGAATATTCAAATAACTACAAAGGTTTACAAGAATCAGACGGCCTTTTTGAGGATTTTTGCGTATCTTTTTCTCAAGATGGATTGGAAAGCCTTTGCGAATTCAGTATAATCCAGCAAAATATTGTTAACTGCGTTTAACACATAAACTATAACTTACAGCACAACCTAACCTAACGGCGAGGCCTACCAAATGAAACAACTCCGCGACCACAAAGCCCAAGGCTCTGCATTGTTCACCCTTGTGAGCGGTATCGTTATTGTCATTGCAGTGATTTACTTCCTGATCAAACTGGCGGGAAGCGGTTCATTCGGCGATGTTGCCGAAACAACCGAAGCTGCGACTCAAACCCGTATCCAGCCAGTCGGCCAACTGAAATTGGGCGACGGTATTCCAGTCGGCGAGCGTCAAGGCGATCAGATTTTCAACAAAATCTGTATTCAATGTCACGCGGCGGACAGCATCGTTCCCAACGCGCCTAAATTTGAAAACAAAGGCGATTGGGCACCTCGCATTGCACAAGGTTTCGATACCTTGTTCCAACACGCTCTGAACGGTTTCAACGCAATGCCTGCCAAAGGCGGTGCGGCTGATTTGACCGATCAAGAATTGAAACGCGTCATTACTTACATGGCCAACAAAGCCGGCGGTACTTTCCCGGATCCTGATGCCGCAGCTCCTGCCGATGCAGCCGCTTCCGGTGAAGCTGCTTCAGCTCCGGCGGCTGAGGGTGCGGCTCCTGCAGATGCTCCTAAAGCAGACGCTGCCAAAGCTGAAGACAAAGGTGCAGCTGCCGGCGGTGCAGACGGTAAAAAAGTTTACGAAGCAAGCTGCCAAGCATGTCACGGCGGTGCAGTTCCAGGTGTTCCTCATGTAGGTAAAAAAGAAGACTGGGCTCCTCGTATCAAACAAGGTAAAGACACCCTGCACAAACACGCACTCGAAGGCTTTAACGCAATGCCTGCCAAAGGCGGTAACGGTAGCCTGAGCGATGATGAAGTGAAAGCTGCAGTTGATTACATGGCTAATCAGTCTGGTGCTAAATTCTAAGATTTGATTTTGAATCTCGAATAGGAAGCGCATTCTGCAAAAGGATGCGCTTTTTTCGTGCAGGAAATCCGGATCTTGCTATAATACTGAAGTAGTAAATTATTCTCATGATCAAGGGTCGTCTGAAAGATTCAGACAGCCTTCGAATACAATCAAGATTCTTTTAAAGAAGTTCAACAATATTCACATACGACAAAACAATCACGGAGTTATCTCATGGCAAAAAAATATTTCGGTACTGACGGTGTACGCGGCGAAGTTGGTCAATTCCCTATCAATCCTGATTTTGTCCTGAAATTGGGTTATGCGGCAGGTCAGGTTTTGGTACAGCACGAAGGAGAAATGAAACCGACCGTCTTAATCGGTAAAGACACGCGTATTTCAGGCTATATGTTGGAGGCTGCACTGATTGCCGGCTTTACTGCCGCCGGTGTCAATGTTATTCAAACTGGCCCTCTGCCAACCCCGGGCGTAGCATACCTGACCCGCGCTTTGCGTTTGTCTGCCGGTGTGATGATTTCTGCTTCCCATAATGTTTATTCCGATAACGGCATTAAATTCTTTGCTGAAGGCGGTGTGAAGTTGAGCGATGAAATCGAGTTGGAAATTGAAGCCAAAATCGATGAGGAAATGAAAACCCAGCCGTCCAGCCGTTTGGGCCGTGCGCGCCGGATTAATGGTGCAGATGACCGCTATATCGAGTTTTGTAAATCTACTTTCCCAAGCCATTTGGACTTGCGCGGTCTGAAATTGGTGGTCGATACCGCCAATGGTGCGGGCTATGCAGTTGCGCCTAAAGTATTCCACGAATTGGGTGCGCAAGTGGTCAGTATCGGTGATGAGCCAAACGGCTACAACATCAATGAGAAATGTGGTGCAACCCATCCGAAAGCTTTGCAAGCGGCTGTGTTGCAAAATGAAGCTGATTACGGTATTGCCTTGGATGGCGACGGCGACCGATTGATGATGGTTGACCGCAATGGCAAAGTGTATGACGGCGACAGCCTAATTTATGTGATTGCTAAAGCACGCGCGCACGAAGGCGTGGAAATCGGCGGCGTGGTGGGTACAGTAATGACCAATATGGCGATGGAAGTTGCTTTGAAAGAGCAGGGCGTTGATTTCTGCCGCGCCAAAGTGGGCGACCGCTATGTGTTGGAACAGCTCCATCAACGCGGTTGGCTGATTGGCGGCGAAGCCAGCGGTCATATTTTGTGCATGGACAAACACAATACCGGCGACGGCATTATTTCCGCGCTGCAAGTTTTGGCCGCACTGCAAACCTTGAATCAAGACCTTGCCACTGTTTGCGCCGATTGGCAGCCGTATCCGCAAACCATGATTAACGTCCGCATCAAAAAAGGCCAAAACTGGCAGGATGCTTCCAAAGAGGCTTTGGCTGAAGTGGAAAAAGAACTCGAAGGCAAAGGCCGCGTGGTCTTGCGTGCATCCGGTACCGAGCCTGTCGTGCGTGTGATGGTGGAAGCCAAACAGGCGGACTGGGCGAAAAAAGGCGCAGAAAAAATTGCCGCTGCCATTCAAGGTCAAAAGTAACAGTATGTTTGATGTTGAATTGAACTAAATAAAAGGCCGTCTGTTGTTCAGACGGCCTTTGTGTTTCATTAGAAGCTTAATTGCTCAAGACATCAACGCCTTTAGGAGGCGTGAATTTGAACATACCGCTGGAAAGGTTAGGTTTGGTGTTCAAACCGCTGAAGCTGATGCTGGTTTGGTTGCCGAAGCTGTCTTTCAGTTGCATGGCGGCGAGGTTGTCGCCTTTGAAGCCGATGCGGATGTATTGGTAGCCGGCGTTGTTTTTCTTAGGCGTAGCCAAAACGTAGTCAATGCCGTTGGCAGAGCCGTCTTCTTTCAGCGTGTAGCTGCTGTCCAATGCCGTTTTGTTGGAGAGGATGGCGGCAGGGCTGTCGCCGATGGTTTGGTCTTGTGAGGACTTGGTTACTTGCGCCAAATCTACGTCATAGAGCCAAATGGTTTTGCCGTCGCCAACGATGGTTTGTTTGTAGGGTTTGGTGTATTCCCATTTGAACAAACCCGGGCGCAGGATTTTGAATGTACCGTATGTGGTTTGGGTTTTCTTTTTGCTGTGAACGGTTTGGCTGAAGTTGCCGCTGATACCGTCGGCGTCATTATTGAATTTTTTCAGGGCGTCCACTGCGCCGGCTTGTGCAAAGCCGATGGCTGAAGAAAGCAGCGCGGCAGCGGTCAGGGTGAACAGTCGGGTAGTTTTCATGTTTTGGTTCCTTGTTCGGAGAGATGGGTTCAGTATAGACGTTATGGTGTAACAGGCAAGGGGCTGAAGGGCGGGTTTAATTTGTGTAAATATGAAAAAACTAAGCAAGTATCTGAAATAACTTTATTTCTCCAGACGTCCTGTATTTGGTTTTGACGTTTTTTTAATGAAACGCATAAGGGCTTGGTGTGGTATTTAATGTCATTTTACGGAAAGCGTGAAATTATAGTCTTTCTGTTTGCTTTTTAAAACGGTTATAATATTTATCTTTTTAAAACAATGGTTTTGTATGTATCTGAATCCTTATCCTTTATTGGAACAGGCTTTGCTGTCGGACAATCCGGATGAAAAGGGAAGATTGACGCAGGCCTTGTTTGCGCAGTTGGGCGAGGCGGAAGGTTTGACGGTTGAGGAGTCGAAACCTGTGGATTGCCGTTTTGCAGGCCATCCGTTGCGTCCGCGTTTGGTTGCGCCTTCGGAGGTTACACCACGCAAGATGAATACGGTCGAAGGCTATGCGGCGATGTTGCACGCGATTGCGCACATTGAATTTAATGCGATTAATCTGGCTTTGGATGCGGCGTATCGTTTCCGCAATATGCCGTTTCAGTTTGTGCGCGATTGGGTAAGGGTGGCAAAAGAAGAAGTGTTTCACTTCGGCTTGATGCGTGGCCGTCTGAACAGCTTGGGCTACGATTACGGCGATTTTGAAGCGCACGGGCATTTGTGGGACATGGCGTATAAAACCGCTTACGATCCCTTGTTACGCATGGCTTTGGTGCCGCGGGTATTGGAAGCGCGCGGTCTGGATGTTACGCCGGGTATTCGTGCAAAAGTAGCGCAGCGCGGCGATATGGAAACCTGCGATGTGCTGGATATTATTTATCGCGATGAAGTAGGGCATGTCGCCATCGGCAATCATTGGTATCAGCATCTTTGCCGTGAGCGCGGTTTGGAACCGGTCGCCCTGTTCCGCAACCTGATTGCGCGTTACGATATGTTTATCTTCCGCGGCTACGTCAATATCGAAGCGCGGGAACGTGCTGGATTCAGCCGTTTCGAGCTGGATATGTTGGAAGATTTTGAGAAAAGTTTGAAACAGGATAAAAAGGCCGTCTGAAACGGTAAAACCATCATGGCACATCATCACGATCATTCGCACGCGCACACGCATACCACCAATAAGCAGGTATTGCGCATTTCATTTTTTGTCATTGCCGGATTTATGCTGGTTGAGGCGGTCGGCGGCTGGCTGACCAACTCTTTGGCCCTTCTTTCCGATGCGGGGCATATGTTCAGCGATGCGTTTTCGCTGGGCATGGCATTGTGGGCATTCAAACTTGGCGAGAAACAGACCACGCTGCAAAAGACATTCGGTTACAAGCGTTTTGAAATTTTGACGGCGATGTTTAACGGATTGTCGCTGGTGTTGATTGCGGCGATGATTTTTTATGAAGCAGTCAAACGATTGTTTTATCCGCCGGAAATTTTGACGGGCGGTATGTTGGTGGTCAGTATTATCGGATTGCTGGTCAATATCGGCGTTGCCGTTTATATGTTGAAAAATGGCGATACCGAAGAAAACGTCAATATGCGCGGTGCGTATCTGCATGTAATCAGCGATTTGTTCGGCTCGATAGGGGCGATTGTCGCAGCAGTGCTGATAATGGCGTATGGCTGGCAATGGGCGGATACGGTTGCCAGCGTATTGGTAGCGGCTTTGGTAGGGCGCAGCGGCTGGATGCTGTTTAAACAGACTTTGCACATTTTGATGGAAGGTGCGCCGGAAAACATCCATACCGATGAGTTGCTCAGCGTGATCCGCAATACGGAAGGCGTAAAATCCGTTCATGACTTGCATGTTTGGACGATTACCAGCAATATCCACGTTTTATCCTGCCATATTGTTGTCGATGGCAGCATGACGGTTGCCGAATCCGAACAAATCGCCTACCGCATCGAACATGAATTGGCGCATCATAACATCGGACATTGTACGATTCAGATTGAAAGCGAACGGCATCCGCATAAAGATGAAGTCTTGTGTTCGCAGGAAATGCATGAACATCATCACCATTAACCATATTCAGGCCGTCTGAAACTTGTTGAATTGTTCAGACGGCCTTCTAAAATCATCAAAGGAACACTTATGACCCAAGCCGTATTATTCGACCTTGACGGCACGCTTGCCGATACCGCACTTGATTTGGGTGGCGCGCTCAACACGGTATTGCGCCGACACGGTTTGCCAGAAAAAAGCATGGATGAAATCCGTCCGCAGGCCAGCCACGGTGCGAGCGGTTTGCTCAAACTTGGTGCAGACATTACGCCCGATCATCCGGACTATATGCAATGGCGCAAAGAGTTTTTGGATGAATATAGCCGCTGTTATGCCGATCAAACCATCTTGTTCGACGGCGTAAACGAAATGTTGGAAGCCTTAGTTCAACGCGGTATCCAATGGGGCATTATTACCAACAAGCCCATGCGTTTTACCGATGTCCTCGTGCCTAAGCTCGGGTTTACCGTGCCTCCTGCCGTCATTGTCAGCGGCGATACTTGCGATGAACCCAAGCCCAGCGTGAAGCCTATGTTTTATGCGTGCGAACAGATTGGCGTTGAGGAGCAGCGATGTTTTTATGTCGGCGATGCAGAGCGCGATATGCAGGCAGGCAAAAATGCAGGCATGACAACCGTGCTTGCTGATTGGGGCTATATTTCTGCCGAAGACCAAACCGAAAACTGGCTTGCCGATTTTCGTATTGCCACGCCTTTGGATTTGTTGGCAATCTTGCGTTAAAACCCTGTAATAATCCGTTTTCAGACGGCCTGAAACGGCGTAAAATTACATAAATTTGTATTTTTTCAACCGTTTTACTACTTGTAAAGAGAAAAATCATGTTCTTCAAGCATATCGAAGCAGCTCCTGCTGATCCGATTTTAGGTTTGGGCGAAGCGTTTAAAGCCGAAACCCGTTCCGAAAAAGTCAATCTCGGCATCGGCGTGTACAAAGACGCATCCGGCGCAACGCCTATTGTCAAAGCCGTCAAAGAGGCTGAAAAACGCCTGTTGGAAAGCGAGACAACTAAAAATTACCTGACCATCGACGGCGTTGCCGACTACAACGAGCAAACCCAAATCCTGTTGTTTGGTAAAGACCACGAAATCATTGCCAGCCGTCGCGCCAAAACAGCGCAAAGCCTTGGCGGTACAGGTGCATTGCGCATTGCGGCCGAGTTTGTCAAACGCCAGTTGAACGCGCAAACCATCTGGATTTCCAATCCGACTTGGCCAAACCACAACGCCATCGCCAAAGCGGTCGGTATTCAAGATAAACCTTATCGTTACTATGATGCTGCCAAACACGGTTTGGATTGGGACGGCATGATTGAAGACTTGAGCCAAGCGCAAAAAGGCGACATCGTCCTGCTGCACGGCTGCTGCCACAATCCTACCGGCATCGACCCTACGCCCGAACAATGGGAAACTTTGGCAAAACTTTCTGCCGAAAAAGGCTGGTTGCCACTGTTTGACTTTGCCTACCAAGGCTTTGGCAATGGCTTAGAAGAAGATGCCTACGGCTTGCGCGTGTTCTTGAAACACAATACAGAATTGCTGATTGCCAGCTCTTATTCCAAAAACTTCGGTATGTACAACGAGCGCGTCGGCGCGTTCACTTTGGTGGCCGAAGATGAAGAAACGGCAGCCCGCGCCCACAGCCAAGTCAAAACCATCATCCGTACCTTGTATTCCAACCCGGCTTCACACGGTGCGAACACCATTGCGCTGGTGTTGAAAAATGATGATTTGAAAGCACAATGGATTGCCGAACTCGATGAAATGCGCGGCCGCATCAAAGCCATGCGCCAAAAATTTGTCGAGTTGCTCAAAGCAAAAGGCGCAACTCAAGACTTTGATTTCATTATCGAACAAAACGGTATGTTCTCTTTCAGTGGTCTGACTCCCGAACAAGTTGACCGTTTGAAAAATGAGTTTGCCATTTATGCCGTCCGTTCCGGCCGCATCAACGTCGCCGGCATTACCGATGACAATATCGACTACCTGTGCGAAAGCATTGTGAAAGTCTTGTAATTGTCGAATTAAAGGCAAAGGCCGTCTGAATCATTCAGACGGCCTTTATTTTTGACTGTGGAAACTTATCCGGCAACTGCGTTCATTCCCCAATAAATCATGGCATAGCGCAGCAGTTTGCCTGCAATCAGAATGATGGCGCAATGCAAAGCATTAAGCCTGAGCCAGCCTGCGGCAAGGGGGAGGGCATCGCCGATAATCGGCAACCATGCAAATAATAGCGGCCAAATTCCCCATCTTTGTATACGCGCCAATACTTTTTCAGACGGCCTTTTCTTGGACGGAAACATTCTGCCCATGTAATACGAAACCATACTGCCCAAGCCATTCGCCAAACCGGCACATAAACATGCGCCGAGGGCATGTTGCGGATATTGGTACACAAATGCGGCGTATGCCGCCTCGGATGTACCCGGAAGTAGTGTGGCAGAAGTGAAGGCAGAAGCAATCAGGGCAAGGTAAGCGTAAAGAGGGGGCATATTTTGAGTTGTATCAATGAGTATTGTAAAAAAGAAATAACAAGCTTAATAAGAAGATTATGCCTTTATTTTTTTAATCTATTAAAAGATAAATCCAATATTATTAAATTTTTTACAATTAAACGGCTGAAGGATAATGTAGTCGGCTGTTAGAAAATAGTTTTCAAAGTGACGGATTATCAGTATGATACGGGCGGCTGTTAATGGGTGTTAAGTTTAATGAACTGATTTAAGCTCATTTTTCCAGCGAATCTTAACAAAACGAAAGGCAAATCATGTCTGCGCATTCACAACAAAATCATACTCCTGCGCTGGTCGTTCTGACCACACTCTTCTTCATGATGGGTTTCATTACCTGCATGAACGATATTTTGATTCCGCACCTGAAAGATATTTTCGAACTGACTTATGTTCAGGCGATGCTGATTCAATTCTGTTTCTTTACCGCTTATGCGATTATGTCGATCCCGATGGGTTATTTGGTCGGCAAAATCGGCTATAAAAACGGTGTAATCGGCGGTTTCGTATTGACTGCCATCGGCTGTCTGTTGTTCTATCCTGCCGCCGGCAGCCATTCTTATCCTACTTTCTTGGGTGCGCTGTTCATTTTGGCTTCAGGTGTAACGCTGTTGCAAGTGGCGGGTAACCCTTATGTGACCCTGCTGTCCAAACCAGGTAAAGAATCTGCAACACTGACTTTGGTTCAGGCATTCAACTCTTTGGGTACGACCATTGCTCCGCAAATCGGGGCATTCCTGATTTTGGCTGATGCGACACAAACTGTCAGCAAAGCCGAGCAAATTTCTTCTGTTCAAATTCCATATTTGGGTTTGGCAGGTTTGCTGATTATTTTGGCTGTGTTCGTCAAAATGATTCGTCTGCCTGATGCAAACAAAATTGCTGAAGAAGAGAGTGAGCACAACCATGATGGTAAACACAGCGTATGGCAATACCGCCACTTGATTTTTGGTGCGGCCGGTATTTTCTGTTATGTTGGTGCAGAAGTATCTATCGGTTCTTTGTTGGTCAACGTGTTGGGTTACCTGAAAGGTTTGGACCACGCATCTGCTGCAAAATATCTGTCGTTCTACTGGGGCGGCGCGATGGTTGGTCGCTTCTTAGGCTCTGCCATCATGGCGAAAATTGCGCCTAACCGCTATTTGGCATTCAATGCTACCGCTGCTGTTGTCCTGTTGGGCGTAGCTATGTTGGCAGGTAAAGCCAGTGCAGATGTTGCGATGTGGGCATTGTTGGCCATCGGTTTCTTCAATTCCATCATGTTCCCAACGATTTTCTCTTTGGCAACCAAAGGTCTTGGCCGATTCACCAGCAGCGCTTCCGGCGTATTGTGTACTGCGATTGTCGGCGGTGCGATTGTGCCTGTGGTACAAGGTTGGGTAGCGGATACTCAAGGTCTGATGATTTCTTTCGTTGTATCAGCGATTTGTTACGTATACATCGTCTTCTTTGCTATAAAAGGCTACAAAGCTGACGAATAATTCATCATGATAAAAGGCCGTCTGAAACCTTATGGGATTTCAGACGGCCTTTTTACTTTGTGGCATAATGATTTAAATGACAGGAGGAAAAAATGGCCAAAATCATTTTGCTGCATGGCTTGCATATGCATTCGTGGGTCATGAGGCCGCTGGCGTATTTGCTGGAACAAGAAGGTTTTGAAGTTGCTCTGTTCGATTATTACAGTGTTTTGCATTCGATGAACCGACATGTTGAAGATCTAGCGCGATGGATTGATGAGAACCATGCTGATGAAACGCTGCACTTTGTCGGCCATAGTTTGGGCGGCTTGGTTTTACGCAATTTTGCGGCGGCATATCCGGATAAAGTCAGCGGCCGTATCGTTACCATGGGTACGCCGCACCAAGGCAGCCGTGCCGCGCAACGTGTGCTCAATTTGGGTTTGCAAAAGCCGGTATTGGGCGGCTCTTACAAAGGGGCGTTGGACGGCAGTATGCCTGAGTTGCCTGTCGGTATTGAGTTGGGCAGTATTGCCGGTAACAAACCGTATGGGCTGGGCCGTGTTTTAGGTTTGCACGGCGAACATGATGGTACGGTTTTGGTCAGCGAAACGCATTGTCCGAATATGCGCGATCATGTCGTTTTGCCGGTCAGCCATAGCGGTATGCTGTTCAACCGCAAAACTGCCGGGCAAGTGGTGGCATTTTTGCATGATGGATATTTTAAAAAGCAATAAAAACACCATTTATTCTAATTAAAAAATATTTTATTCTAAATAATTTGTTTATTTTAAAGAAAATGGCAAGGATTTGTGAGCGTTGTTTTCGTAAAATAATCAGCAGGCCGTCTGAAACCGGTTTTTCAGACGGCCTGTTATGCTAAAATCTGTTAAATACTTATTAAAAAGGCAAAGAACAATGTTTGCTTTCAAATCCTTACTCAATATGCCGCGTTTCGAAGCCATTGCGGTGGCCTTGGCTTTGGTGGCGGCAATGGGTTATACGATTATTTCGCTTGAATGGCTGCCGCATATGTCGATTGTGACGGCGATTGTGGTCTTGCTTTTGTACGGTTTGATGCGCGGCTTGAAATATCAAGACATGCAAAACGGTATGATCGGCGCGGTCGGGCAGGGCATGGGCGCGATTTATCTGTTTTTCTTTATCGGCCTGATGGTCAGCGCACTGATGATGAGCGGTGCGATTCCGACGCTGATGTATTACGGTTTCGGATTGATTTCGCCGACTTATTTTTATTTTTCGGCGTTTGCGCTTTGCTCGGTCATCGGTATTTCCATCGGCAGTAGTTTGACGACTTGTGCGACTGTCGGCGTAGCCTTTATGGGAATGGCGGCTGCGTTTCATGCTGATATGGCGATGACGGCAGGTGCGATTGTGTCGGGTGCGTTCTTCGGCGATAAAATGTCGCCGCTTTCCGATACGACCGGTATTTCTGCTTCGATTGTCGGCATTGATTTGTTCGAGCACATCAAAAACATGATGTACACCACTGTGCCTGCGTGGTTGATCAGTGCGGCGTTGATGTTGTGGCTCTTGCCCAATGTTGCCGCGCATGACATGAACAGCGTCGAGGCTTTCCGCGCGCAATTGGAGGCAACCGGTTTGGTGCATGCCTACTCGCTGATTCCGTTTGCTTTATTGGTTATCCTCGCCCTGATGCGCGTCAATGCCATTGTGGCCATGCTGTTTACCGTTGTGGTGGCGCTGATTGTGACTTATTTCCACAGTACGCCTGATTTGAAACAGCTGGGCGCGTGGTTTTACAGCGGATACAAACTCGAAGGCGAAGCATTTAAAGATATTGCCCGATTGATTTCGCGCGGCGGCTTGGAAAGCATGTTCTTTACACAAACCATCGTGATACTCGGCATGAGCTTGGGTGGCCTGTTGTTCAGTATTGGTGTGATTCCGTCTTTGCTGGAGGCCATTCGTGCGTTTCTGACCAATGCCGGACGCGCTACTTTCAGCGTGGCCATGACATCGGTCGGCGTCAACTTCCTGATTGGCGAGCAATATTTGAGTATCCTGCTTTCCGGCGAAACCTTTAAGCCGGTTTATGACAAACTCGGCCTGCATTCGCGCAACCTTGCCCGTACGCTGGAAGATGCGGGTACGGTGATCAACCCGTTGGTACCTTGGAGCGTCTGCGGCGTATTTATCAGCCATGCCTTGGGTGTGCCTGTTTGGGAATACCTGCCTTACGCCTTCTTCTGCTACTTGAGCTTGGCTCTGACGCTGGTGTTTGGCTGGACAGGGCTGACTTTGAGTAAGAAGTAAACAGCATTTAAAATGGCAATGCTTTTATAAAGCAAGGCCGTCTGAAAGCAATTTCAGACGGCCTTGTTTTACTTGAAGTAGCCGTATCAGCATGATTTCACTATAATTGCTGCGCCAATAAAAAAATAATCCAAACAATGAACAAACAAATCCGCCAAGAAATTTTCGAGCGTTTCCGCGCTGCCAATCCGCATCCGACTACCGAGTTGAATTTCAGTTCGCCGTTTGAGCTGCTCATCGCCGTTTTATTGTCTGCTCAGGCGACTGATGTCGGTGTGAACAAAGCGACTGCCAAGCTCTTTCCCGTTGCCAATACGCCGCAAGCCATGTTGGATTTGGGGCTGGACGGTGTGATGGAATACACCAAAACCATAGGCCTTTACAAAACCAAATCCAAACACATCATGCAGACTTGCCGTATTTTGCTGGAAAAATACAATGGCGAAGTGCCTGCCGACCGAGAGGCTTTGGAATCTTTGCCCGGTGTTGGCCGGAAAACTGCCAACGTGGTATTGAACACTGCATTCGGGCAACCTGTTATGGCGGTCGATACCCATATTTTCCGTGTGGCCAACCGTACTAAAATCGCGCCGGGCAAGGATGTGCGCGAAGTTGAAGACAAGTTGATGCGCTTTATTCCCAAAGAATTTTTGATGGATGCCCATCATTGGTTGATTTTGCACGGCCGCTATACATGTAAGGCTTTGAAACCTCAATGCAGCAAATGTTTGATTAATGATTTGTGCGAATATCCGGCAAAACTGTAAATAAAAACAGATAAAAAAAGGCCGTCTGAATTTCAGACGGCC
>NZ_KV821227.1:0-29582 GCF_001815615.1 Neisseria sp. HMSC075C10 | reverse complement strand
AAAAGGCCGTCTGAATTTCAGACGGCCTTTGATTTGGCTGTGATTAGTCGGCAACTGCCATCAGGCTGGCGTTACCGCCGGCAGCGGTAGTATTGATACTGCAAGAGATTTCTTCAAATACTTGCAGAATGTCCAGACCTTGTTCGGAAGGCAGGATGCGGATGAGCGCACCGTCGCGGCCGGCCAACTCTTGTTTGCGCTCGCTGCTCAAAGGTTCGATAGCGGCAACATGGCTGATGCCTGCGTTTTCAGGTTTGCTGTTGACTTGCAACAAACCGTCCAAATCGGCTGAGTAGGAAGCCAACGGGCTGTTAGGCTCAACAACGGTTTGGATGCCTGCGGCTGCCAGCTCGGTCAGGGCAGAGAAGGCTTGCAGCAGATTGCCGCCATGTACCCAAACGCGTTTTGGAGAGCGCCAGCTCAATGAGTTGCGTTCGCCGGTCGGGCCGACCAATACGGTTTCGGCTTTGCGCAGGGTACGGACGCGTGCGTGACCCAAAGCTGCGGCTGCAGTTTTCTTCTCTTCTGCATTAAACGGCAGTTTGTGAACCAGAGTTTCCAAACGTTTGAGCGCGTCTTCGTCTGCTTGGCCGATGCGGCTGAGGGTTGGGGCAACCCATTCAGGAGTACGGACCAGGCGTTGCAGATAGAATGAACCGCCTGCTTTTGGACCGGTACCGGACAAGCCGTGACCGCCGAAAGGTTGTACGCCGACAACGGCACCGACGATGTTGCGGTTAACGTAGATGTTACCGGCTTCGATGCGGTCGCGGATATGGTCGACAGTGCCTTCGATACGGCTGTGTACACCGCTGGTCAGAGCATAGCCTTTGGCGTTGATTTGGTCGATGAGTTGATCCAATTCGCTGGCGCGGTAGCGGACAACGTGCAGTACAGGACCGAACACTTCGCGTTGCAACTCGTTCAGGTTGTTCAATTCAAACAGGATTGGACGAACGAAGGTAGAGTTGTTGTCATCAACGTCGGCGGCAGTTTTGATTTCGTGGTAAGCCTTTGCTACGCCTTTCATTTTGTTGATGTGGGCCAACAGGTTTTGTTGGGCTTCAGCATCGATGACAGGGCCGATGTCTGTGGTCAGTTGGATCGGTTTGCCGACAACCAGCTCATCCATTGCGCCTTTGATGATGTTGATCATTTTATCGGCAACATCTTCTTGAACACACAAAATACGCAGGGCGGAACAACGTTGGCCCGCGCTGTCGAAGGCAGAGTTCAATACGTCGAGGCAGACTTGTTCCGGCAGGGCGGTAGAGTCCACGATCATCGCGTTTTGACCGCCGGTCTCGGCAATCAGGACAGGGCTGTCGTCGCGTTTGGACAGGGCTTTGTTGATCAGACGCGCTACTTCGGTAGAACCGGTGAAGATCACGCCGCCGATGCGGGCATCGCCGGTCAGGGCTGAGCCGACATCGCCTGCGCCGAGTACGAGTTGCAGCGCAGAAGTCGGAATACCGGCTTGATGCATCAGGGAAACGGCGTAAGTCGCAATCAGGCTGGTTTGTTCGGCAGGTTTGGCGATAACGGTGTTACCGGCAGCCAGGGCGGAAACGACTTCGCCGGTAAAGATGGCCAATGGGAAGTTCCATGGGCTGATGGCAACGATTGCGCCGACGGCTTTGGCATCTTTAGGCAGGGTGTTTTCAGCTTCGTTGGCATAGTAGCGGCAGAAGTCAACGGCTTCGCGTACTTCGGCAACGGCGTTGTTCAGGGTTTTACCGGCTTCGCGGACGGCCAGCATCATCAATGCAGGCGTGTGTTGTTCCAACAAATCGGCAAAACGGCGCAGGCAGTCGGCGCGTTCTGAAGCAGGTTTGGCACTCCACTCCGGCAGGGCGGCAACGGCTGCGCCAATAGCTTCTTGAGCCAAGGCTGCATCGGCAAAGCTGACAGTGCCGACAACATCGTTGTGGTCTGCAGGGTTGCGGACGGGTTGCGCTTCGCCCACGTTACGCGCTTCGCCATTGACGATAGATGCAGCGTGGAAGTCTTCGGAAGAAGCTTGGTTGAGTTTTTCTTGCAGGTTTTGCAATACGTTTTCGTTGCTGAAATCGACGCCTTGGGAGTTCAGACGGCCTTTGCCATACAAATCGCGCGGCAGAGGCAAGGCTGGATGCAGGTGGATGCCTTGTTCGGCGATGGTGTCGAACGGGCTCTTAATCAGGCGGTCGATGCTGATGTTTTCGTCAACGATTTGGTTCACGAAAGAAGAGTTCGCACCGTTTTCCAGCAGACGGCGTACCAAGTAGGCAAGCAGGGTTTCGTGTGTGCCGACCGGGGCATACACGCGTACGCGGCGGCCTAAGTTTTGCGGGCCGACCACTTGGTCGTACAGGGTTTCGCCCATGCCGTGCAGACATTGGTGTTCGAAGTCTTTGCCTTTACCCATTTGGTAGATTGCGCCCAAGGTGTAGGCATTGTGTGTGGCAAATTGTGGGAACACGGCATCTTGTGCATCCAAGAGTTTGCGTGCGCAGGCAAGGTAGGAGATGTCGGTGTGGACTTTACGGGTGTAAGTCGGATAGCCGTCCATGCCGTCTACTTGGGCCCATTTCACTTCGCTGTCCCAGTATGCGCCTTTAACCAAACGGATCATCAGTTTTTGGTTGTTGCGGCGGGCCAGGTCGATCAGGTAGTCGATAACGAACGGACAACGTTTTTGGTAGGCTTGAACAACGAAACCGATACCTTTGTAGCCGGCCAAGTCAGGATCGGAAACCAAAGCTTCCATCAAGTCTAAAGACAATTCGAGACGGTTGGCTTCTTCGGCATCGATGTTAATACCGATATCGTATTTTTTACCCAAAAGGAACAATTCTTTCAGGCGCGGCAACAGTTCGCTCATCACGCGTTCGTGTTGGGCGCGTGAGTAGCGTGGGTGGATGGCGGAAAGTTTGACGGAGATACCGTTGCCTTCGTAAACGCCTTGGCCTGCGGCATCTTTACCGATGGCGTGAATGGCTTGGACGTAGTCGTTGTAGTAGCGGTTGGCATCTTCTTCGGTGTAGGCGGCTTCACCCAACATATCGAAGGAGAAGCGGTAACCCATTTTCTCGCGCTCTTTACCGTTTTGCAGAGCTTCTTCAATGGTTTGACCGGTGACGAACTGTTTGCCCAGCAGGCGCATGGCGTAGTTAACGCCTTGACGGATCAGAGGGGCGCCGCCTTTGCTGATCAGACGGCTCAATGCGGAACTCATCTGTTTGTCGTTTGTCGCGGTCAGTTTGCCGGTAATCAGCAGACCCCATGCGGCCGCGTTAACGAAGAGGGAAGGGCTGTTGTTCAAGTGGCTTTTCCAGTTGCCTTCGGAGATTTTATCGGCAATCAGGCGGTCGCGGGTGGCATTGTCCGGAATACGCAGCAGGGCTTCGGCCAGACACATCAGTGCAACACCTTCTTCACTGGAGAGAGAGAACTCGTGCATCAAGGCATCTACGCCGCTTGCTTTGGTGCGGCTGGAGCGGACTTGAGTAACCAAACGACGGGCAAGCTCGGAGGCAGCATTGCGCTCTTCGTCGGTCATCTGTGCACGTTGCAACATATCCTGAACGGCTTCGATTTCATCGCGGCGGTAGGCATCAGTTACAGCTTGACGCAGAGGAGTTTGTGTTGGAAAAGCGAAGTTAAACATTATTTATGTTCTCCAAAGGTTTTTTTCATGGTTTCAGACGGCCTGACTTTAAGACTGCTAAAACAGACATTCTGAAGGATAGTAATATCGTAATAAAATTATGATGCGGATACAAGATGCATCCGCATAAATTGCTGTTTTTTCTGATAAGGCTCAGATTATTTTGAAACAGTTTATTTCATAAAGACGGCCTGCACCGAATCATGCAGGCCGTCTGAAAACGTCTTATTTAGAAGCGCGGTATTCTGCGTCTGCTTTTTCGAAACGTTCTTGCAATTCGCGTGAAGGTTTTTTGTCGATCAGGGACACCAAAACAATCACGAGGAAACAAGCGATGAAGCCGGGAACGATTTCATAGACAGTAGCGAAACCTGTTTCTTGTGCGGCTAAAGCAGGTTTTTTGATCCACTCAGCCCAAACTACTACAGTCAGTGCACCTGCAATCATGCCGGAGAGTGCGCCGTAGGCAGTAATGCGTTTCCACAGTACAGACAGGATAACAACCGGACCGAATGCGGCACCAAAACCTGCCCATGCGTAAGCCACCAAGCCCAATACTTTGCTGTTAGGATCAGAAGCAATCAGGATGGAAATCACGGCAATCGCCAAAACCATCAGACGGCCAATCCATACCAACTCGGCTTGTTGTGCTTTTTTACGCAGGAAGCCTTTGTAGAAGTCTTCGGTAATCGCGCTGGAGCAAACCAACAATTGGCAAGACAGAGTGGACATTACAGCGGCGAGAATCGCGCTCAAGATGATACCGGCAATCCAAGGGTTGAAGAGCAGGGTAGCCAAAGCGATGAAGATACGTTCGTGGTTGCCGTTCATTTCTTCAACGTGGGCAGGGTTGGCACCGAAGTAGGCGATACCGAAGTAGCCGACAGCCACAGCACCGGCCATACACAGAATCATCCAAGTCATGCCGATACGGCGTGCAGAAACCAGAGATTTAGCGCTTTCGGCAGCCATGAAACGGGCCAAAATGTGTGGTTGGCCGAAATAGCCCAAGCCCCAAGCGGCGGTAGAGATAATGCCGATGAAAGTAGTACCGGCAAACAGGCTGCCGTATTCTTTACCGGTAGAGGCGGCAACTTGTTGGATGGCCGCATTCATTTGATCTGCACCGCCCAAACCCAAATACACCATTATAGGAGTCAGTACCAATGCAAAAATCATCAAAGAAGCTTGCAGGGTATCGGTCCAGCTTACGGCCAAGAAACCGCCCAAGAAAGTGTAGGCGATGGTTGCGCCGGCACCCAGCCACATGGCTTGAGTGTAAGACAGATCGTGGAACAGGCTTTGGAATAGGGTAGCACCGGCTACGATGCCTGAAGCACAGTAAATAGTGAAGAAGAACAAGATAATCAGTGCAGAAACCACTTTCATCAAGTGACCGCCGGCACCAAAGCGGTGGAAGAAGTAATCAGGAAGCGTCAGCGCGTTGTTGGCGTATTCGGTATGTACGCGCAGACGGCCTGCGACCAAAAGCCAGTTGAGGTATGCACCCACAATCAGACCAATGGCAATCCAAGCTTCATTCAAACCGCTCAGGTAAATGGCACCTGGCAAGCCCATCAAAAGCCAGCCTGACATATCGGAAGCACCGGCAGACATCGCGGTCACGAACGGACCCAAGCTGCGGCCGCCGAGGATGTAGTCATCGAAGTTTCGTGTTGAAAAATAGGCGGCCAGGCCGATCAGTAATACGGCGACCAAATAGATCGCGAAAGTGATATACATGGGATTCATGTACTTATTCCTCATCTAACTTATAAATACGGGTTTTGAAATTGCAAACAATTCGTACCCAAACTTTTTTCTAATAAAAATACAGCTTAAAAATCCTGTTTTTCACGAGAGAGTCAGGATAAATTATTTTCAAATACAATAGGATATGTAACCAATCCATATTAAATTGTAAATAATTAAATTCAGAATACAGTAAATTTTTTGTTTTGCAAAGCACGGAACACGGGCTTTATGAAAAATCGCAGCACTTTTGAGGGGAAGTTATTTGAAAACAAAAGATTGCAAAAATTATCTTAAATTGGAGAAAAGGAAAGACAATGAAACTATCTTTCCTATAAATGAAACGTTACGCAGAGAAAAAGCGTAATTATGCGACAGAAACGAGCTGTTCAGACGGCCTGATAACGGCACTACCCCGTATTTCTGATGAATACGGGGTAGTGAGTCAGTTTGAACTAAATAGAAAAATCATCTTTTAACAAATGTTTATAAGCGAAAAGATAGAAAGCGGCAACAAAAGACGATCCGCCGAGGACGTTACCTAAGAAGACGGGAATCATATTGTAGAAAAATTGGCCCCAGCTGACATTTGCGCCCGCCCAAATACCGGCCGGAATGATGAACATATTGGCAACAAAGTGTTGGAAACCGATTAACACGAAGATCATGACCGGAAACCAAGTTGCCAAAATGCGGCCTGAAGTATGGCGTGAGCCGAAATAGAACCAAATACCCATGCACACCATCCAGTTACATGCGATAGCGGAGACGAATGCACGGCCAAAGTCCATATTAACTTTGGCTTCGGCGATGGCAATGGTTTTAGCCGCAGCCGCTCCCTCTGCCAGGCCGACATAGTGGCCGAGGAAATAGGCCATGGCAACAGCGCCTGCCAGATTGCCCAAGCTGACAATGAGCCAGTTGCGTACCAGTTTGTAGGTGCTGACGCGGCCGGTTAATCTGCCCAAAGCCATAATCATCATATTGCCTGTTGCCAGCTCACCGCCGCCGATTAAGATGCAAATCAGCGCAATCGGGAACACAGACGCACCCAAAAGGGCGGCCAGGCCGTTCCATTCGGCCGGAATGCCACTGATGACGCGCAGGCAGGCAAGATAGCCGAAGCCGACATAGCCGCCGCCTAAAAAACTCAAAATCACCAACATTTTGATGCTGAACTCAGACTTGGCGCAGCTCTTGCCGATGGCTTCCTGTAAAATCTCGTGAGGGTACAAATCTCGTGTATTCATGAGGCTCTCTTAAATTGGAAATATCTTGTTTATCATGAGGATAATAAGTTTGCCTGAGAATGATGCCGGTAGGAAATAACAACTGGTTGTAAGAATAGAAGAGGGGGTTATATATTGAGGTGACTAAGGCTGCGGCTGACTTTTTAAGAAAGATAACTTGCGGCGTTGAGATATTGGCGTTTTAAAAACTTAAAAGGCCGTCTGAAAAAGTTGCTTTCAGACGGCCTTTAGATTTGCTTGGTGCGTTAGAACTACAAGCGCGTTACGCTTAAAACGCCTTTGATGTCGCCCAAGCTGGCTAATACGCGCGGCAGGTCGTTGACTTGGCGGACTTCAAGGGTAAAGCGCATACTGGCTTCCAAATCGCGCGATTGGGTTTGCACTGCGGTAACGTTGAGTTTATGACGCGCCAGCGCATCCGAAACATCGCGCAGCAAACCGGAGCGGTCTTGGGCGCGGATTTCAACATCGACGGCAAACACTTGTCCTTCTTGCAAGGCTGCCCAGCTTGCGTTCAACACTTTTTCCGGAGCCTGCTCGGCAAGGTGGCGGAAAGAAGGGCAGGTATTGCGGTGGACGGAAATACCGCGGTCGCGGGTAACAAAGCCCACAATATCGTCAGGAGGTGCCGGTTTGCAGCATTTGGCAAGTGTGGTCATTAAGCCGTCTTCGCCGTCAATCAAAATGCCGTTTTTGCCGCCTTTTTTGATTTTGGACTGCTTGACGATATTGGTTTCATCAATCGGCACGGGAGGCGGCTCATTCAGCGCACCGCAGGCTTTGTGGATGGCGCGGTTGGAAACTTCGCCCTGACCGATGGCCGTATAGAGTTCATCAGTTTTTTTGAAGCCGAGTTTTTCCGCCAATGCTTGCAGATTGGGTTTGGGGAAGATTTTTGACAACTGCTTGTCCAATTGGGCGCGACCTTCTTCGCGCACGGTATCTGCATTTTGCTGGCGGATATAGGCACGGATTTTGCTGATGGCGCGGTTGGATTTGACCCAGCCTTCGTAGAGCCAGTTGACGGAAGGATTTCCCTCTTTGGCGGTAATGATTTCAACACGTTGTCCGTTTTCCAAAGGCGTGGACAGCGGCACAATTTGTCCTTCGACTTTTGCACCGCGGCAACGGTCGCCCACGCTGCTGTGCAGGGCATAGGCAAAGTCGATGGGGGTAGCGCCCGTAGGCAGGGAGAGTACTTTGCCGTGCGGGGTCAAAACATAAATCGTGTCATTGAACAGCTCAGTTTTAAAGGCGGCGGCAAGGTCTTCTTTGCCGCTTTCAGCCATGTTTTCGCGCCAGTCTAGGAGTTGGCGCAACCAAGCGATTTTCTGTTCATAGGCGGAATCACCCTTGCCACCTTCTTTATAACGCCAGTGGGCGGCAACACCGAATTCGTTGAATTGGTGCATGTCGAAGGTACGTATTTGGACTTCCACGCCTTTGTCTTCCGGGCCGACGATAACGGTGTGCAAACTTTTATAGCCGTTGCCTTTCGGGTTGGCGATATAGTCGTCAAACTCGCCCGGAATCGGCTGCCAGAGGCTGTGGACAATGCCCAACGTGGTGTAACACTCGGGAATGGTGTCCACCAAAATCCGTACGGCGCGGATGTCGAACAAGCCGTCGAAAGTGAGCTTTTTCTTCACCATTTTTTTGTAAATGGAGTAGATATGCTTCGGTCTTCCGGCAACTTCAAAATGAATATTGTATTTTTTCAGTTCCGTACGCAGGATATTGAGGAAGTTTTCGATGTATTCGAGGCGCTCGGTGCGTTTTTCGTCCAAAAGTAGGGCGATTTCACGGTATTTTTCCGGCTCTTGATGGCGGAAGCCCAAATCTTCGAGCTGCCATTTGAGTTGCCACACACCCAAGCGGTTGGCGAGCGGGGCAAAAATGTCGAGGGTTTCTTTGGCAACGGCGCGCTTTTCAGGGTTGTCAGGAACGTTGCTTAAAAATTGCAGGGTGCGCGTACGCATGGCCAGTTTGATCAGGACGACGCGGATGTCGGTAACCATCGCCAACAGCATTTTACGCATGGTTTCGGCTTGTTGGGCGCGCTCTTCCGGCGTGGCAAGGCTGTCTACGCGGGCGAATTGGGTCAGTTTCTGTACTTCGTCCACGCCTTTGACCAGCTCGCAAACGGTACTGTTGCAGCGTTCGGTAACCAATTCGCGCCAAGTGGGAACGTATTTGCCGATGTCGGACAAAATCGTAGCGGCCACGGCATCAGGCAAGAGGTCGAGTTCGCTGACGATTTGCATCGAGCCGAGAAAATGTTCCAGCAATGGCTCGCCGTAAGTTGTTAGGGCATCGGCGGGGTAATGTTCTTTAGCTAAGTCAAAGGCCGTCTGAATCAGGTTTTTATCGGAATCGGGCAGCGCGGCAACATAGCCGTCGAACCAAGCGAGGAGGCCTTCCAGCGTTGCACTCGATGTTTGGGGCGTTTGGCGAATAGTGGTCATGGCGTGCGTTTTTTTCTTTTTGATAAAAACGTTGCCATTGTAACAGTTTATTGCCGACAGCCCTAGATTTGTATGCGAATGCTGCACTATGTTTCAGGAAGCCTTGTTTCAGACGGCCTTGGGTGTTATGGTTAACCGTTTTGAAATTTTAAGGAGCATTTCGATGAAACTGTATATTTACGACCATTGCCCGTTTTGCGTCCGTGCGCGGATGATTTTCGGCTTGCGTGATGTGGCGGTGGAAGAAGTTGTCTTGGCGAACGATGACGAAGCTACGCCTATTGGCATGATTGGCTCAAAACAAGTGCCGATTTTGCAAAAAGAAGACGGTTCGTTTATGGGCGAGAGTTTGGATATTGTCCGTTACATCGATCAAGGCCGTCTGAAAGAAGAGGTTCGTCCAGAAGTGCAGGCTTGGTTGGACAAAGT
Source organism: Neisseria sp. HMSC075C10 (assembly GCF_001815615.1). Classification (NCBI taxonomy): domain Bacteria; kingdom Pseudomonadati; phylum Pseudomonadota; class Betaproteobacteria; order Neisseriales; family Neisseriaceae; genus Neisseria; species Neisseria sp. HMSC075C10. Next base: position 20,037 of record NZ_KV821227.1, on the reverse strand, counting down.
GGGCGAATACAATAACAAATTGGTACAGCCGCGCATGGTTAAAATCGGCCTGCCCGAATTTGAGACCGATGAAGCGAAAAAATACTTTATCGACAAAAAAGAGAAAAGTATCGGCAATTTCGAGACTAATCTGAATAAAACGGCACAATATCTGGAGCGTCTGCATCAAGATTTGGCTGAGCTGGAAGCGCTGGTATGCGAAGGCGAGGGCTTGGGCGGTGAAATCAGTTTGGAAGATATCCTGACGTTCCCTATTTTGCGCAACCTGACCGTTGTGCGCGGTATTCAATGGCCGCAAAAATTGATGGATTATTTGTTGGCGATGAGTGAGCGTTCCGGCGTGGCTTTGTATTTTGACCGCGCGTTGTGATGAATGTTTGAAACATGAAAAAGGCCGTCTGAAAATGTTCAGACGGCCTTTCGTTTAATAGGCAATCGTATCGGCAACCTGTGACAAACCGTTTTCCAACGATTCGAGCATGGCGGTATAGCCGTCACCTTGTTGTGGCGTGATGGCGTTAAACGGTTTGCTGCGTCCGTCCGGCCATAGTGCATAACCGCTGATGGTGGTCTGCCCCTGATAGCTGCCTTGGAAGGCTTCGATATAGACTTTCAGGGTTTGGCTGCTTTGGCTGCGTGAAGCAGGCACGAAGGTGCGATGCGGATTGAGGCGGTTGAGCTTGTTACTGAGATTTGCTGCCAACGCGCCATCGAGCGGCGCCGCCCACAGGTGGTTTTTCGCCAGATTCACATGATAGGCATCGGTTTGGTAAACGAGACCGCCGTTGGCAAGCGGTTCGGCAAGGTTGACTTTGACTGCGATTTCGTTGCCATGCGCAGCAGGTCGGATGTACTGGCTGTCGGGCAGGACGAAATATTGTGTGCTTTGCGCAGTGCCGCAGGCGGCAAGCGTCAGGGCGGCGGCAATCGGGAAGAGGCGCATCATCGGCTTCCTTTCGGGATAGGGTCTTTGCTGTTGCTGTTGAAAATCAGCGCGTTGGGTTTTTCTTTCAAAGTATTAATCACGGGTTGAACGTCTTTTAAGGTTTTGTCCAAACTTTGCAGCGTATTTTGTACGTCGCCGTAGATAGGCGATTGAGGCGATACGCCTTGCAGGGTTTGACGCAACTCTTTCAGAGTTTGGTTCAACTCGTTCGGAATGTTTTGTGTCTGCGGTTTGCCGACCAGTTTGTCGATAGAGCTTAGGGCGGCATTGGCAGATTTGAGTGTGGACTTGAGTTCGGCAAGCGAACCGTTCAAGCCGGCAACGGTTTTATCCAATGGCAGATTGTTGAACTTATCTAACAAGTCGGCCACTTTTGCCTGCAAATCGTCCAAACCGCCGCCTTGGGTCGCAATAACGGTATCACCTGCATAAACGGTATGTGGCCGCAGCTTAGGCGAGGCAGAAGGCTGATCGTTCAACTCAATCATTTTGCTGCCGGTCAGCAGGTTGTTGCTGGAGATGGTGGCGGTCAGGCCTTTGTTTAAGGCCGTCTGAAATTGTTGTTTCCAATGCTCTTTGCTTTGCTCGTCGGCATTGATTTCCAAACGGGAAGGTTCGATACGGATGCGTACGGGAATCCAACCGTTTTCAAACAAATGCAGGCTGTCGTTGCGGTCGAAATAAGGGACATCGGAAACCACGCCGACATTCAGGCCTTTGTATTCAACAGGCGAACCGGCAGTCAGGCCGCGTACGGATTGTTTGAAAAACGCAGTGTAATACAGCGAGCGGTCGTCAGGCAGGTTGGCGACTTCGCTGCGGCTGTCATAAAGCGTGAAGCTGTCTTCGCTTTTGACGTTTTTGCTGTCGCTTGTTTTAGGAGAGTCAAAGGAAATCGCGCCGGACAGCAGGGCAGGCAGAGGGGCGGAGTTGAGTTTGATACCGCTGCCTGTGGTTTCGATATTAATGCCGCTTTCCAGCCAGAAACGGCTGGCGGAATTAATCAGTTTGTCGTTAGGGCTTTGGATGAAGATAGTGTAATGTACGCTTTGGTCAGACGGGTCGAAATGCGCGCTTTCTACTTGGCCGACCATAAAGTTTTCATACAAAACAGGGCTGCTGACGTTGAGGATGCGGTCGTTTTTGCCGATCAAATTCAGGCGCAGGCCGCTTTGACCGATGGCGGCAATCGGCGGAATGTCTTGGACGACAAATACATCTTTGGTTTCTTGGCTTTTACCCGGTGTAAATGCAATATATGAGCCGGAAAGCAAGGTTCCCAAGCCGGTAACGCCGCTTTGGTCGATACGCGGTTTGACCACCCAAAATTGGGTATCGCTGCGGATAAGGTCTTTGGCGTCGGCGCTGAGCTGGGCAGTAACTTCCACGCCTTTTTGGTCGTCGCGCAATTTGATGCGGGTAACGTGTCCGACATCGACGTTCAACACCTTAATAATGGTGTTGTTGACTTCGATGCCTTCGGCGCTGTCCATCAATAAGGTAACGACAGGGCCGCGGTTGCGGATGTCTTTCACCAAAAGCCAGCTGCCGGCAATCAGCGCAATCAGCGGAATCAGCCACACGATAGACGTGAAGACATTGGTTTTCTTGACACGCGCCGGGGCGTGATAATTGGGTGAAGAATCGTGTTTTTTCATTGTGTTAAGGTCTGGTCAGAATCAAGGCCGTCTGAAAGCTGCTGTTGCTTGTCCCAAATCAGACGGGGATCGAAATAATAGGCCGAAAGCATGGTCAAAATAACGACCAGGCAGAAATAAACCGCCGCACCACCCGGCACAACGCGCGCCATATTGGTGTGGAACGAACTCATCAAAATAATAATCACAAAAATATCAATCATCGACCAGCGACCGATGGATTCGGTAATCCGATACAAAACCGACATTTTGTCCACGCTCATCACGGGTTTGAAGTATGCGGAATAAATCAAAACCGCCATCGCAATAATCTTCAAAACCGGCACCATAATACTGGCACTAAAGATAATCACGGCAATCAATCGGTCGCCGTCGTCCCACATATAAACAATGCCGTTGAAAATCGTGTTGATCTCCAAAGCTGTCGGATTTGACGAAATCATAATCGGCAGGATGTTAGCAGGGAAATACAGGATAAACGCCGCCATTAAAAACGCCAGCGAAATACTCAGGCTTTTCGGGCGGCGGCGGTATAAGTCCGCACCGCAAACGCCGCAAGGTTGCTCATCTTTATTGCGGAAATACAGGCAGCGGCTGCAACAGATTTTGTCTTCAGTGGCCGTCTGAACCGCATGGCCGCCGGTTAAACGGTGAATCTTATAATAAACCCAATGCTGTGGAATCGATACCGAAGTCCGAATCAGCATGACCGACAACGGAAACATCAGATAAAACGCCGAGCCGAATTCCACTGTAGCAACGGACGAAAGCTTGATATACGCCACCAAAGTGGAAATGAAAAACACATCCACCATAATCCAATGACGCAGCCGCACCAATACACGCGTTGCAAAGCGCAGCGCAGGGTAGGCCCTTTCGCGTATCAAGGCCGTATAAACATAAAGGCAGAGCAGTAAAAACAGTAAAGGCGCACCAAAGGTGAGGATAAACATCACTTCCGCCAGAAAACCGTAATCCAGCGAAATTAAAAGCCGCATCATTTGCGGCAACGACAAAATCGATGTCACGCCGAACAAATCCACGCGGATATACACCATATTGTACGCGAACGCCATTAGAATCAAGGTTGTCAGCGCATAGGCAATTGGCGCGATATACGGATTGTTTTCCACCTCCACAATTTCATGGTTGCACACCGGACAATGCGCTTCCTGCCCCTGACGCAGGTGCGGAATATCCATACGGCAGCCGCAATCCGGGCATTCCACCGTATGTGCAGGCAGCGTCGCATCAGGAAGATAAGACTTGTAGCGCCACCAGCGATGGTAGGCAGGAATCCGTTTCATGGTTCGGCAGGGGATAAAGAAGGTGCAAAGAGTGTCGCATTATAAAGGAAAACAGAAGGATAGCCCAAATTTAGGTCGATATTTGATTGAATGGCGGCTGCTTAATAAGGTTTGGGCCGTCTGAAAAGTTTGAAAAGACTTCAGAAGTTTATTGCTATGGACCGTTAAATTTTATTAATAGGTCTTAGTTTGGTTTATTTCCATTAGGATAAAAATAAGATATATTCTCAATATTTAAAAACACGATGATCCTTGTAGATTTGTGTAAGGTACACGGTCAACGAACCTGAAGTAGGCTAAAAATTATCTTCTTTGTTTTTAAAACGATTCTTTTCAAATTAGACGGATTTTTAACCATAAAGGCCGTCTGAAACCATCTGAAACTATTAGTCTCTTAATTCAAAGTAAACATCATGAGTGAAACACAAGAGCTGACTTTCGCCAAACGCTTAAAAGAGCAAACCACAGTTACACACGACAGCGTTGATAACTTGGTTATGTCCGTTCAACCTTTTTCCAGCAAAGAAAACTACATCAAATTCTTGAAACTTCAATCTGTTTTCCATAAGGCCGTCGACCACATCTATAAAGATGCCGAATTGAACAAAGCCATTCCAGAGCTTGAATACATGGCGCGTTACGATGCCGTGACTCAAGACTTGAAAGACTTGGGCGAAGAGCCTTACAAATTTGACAAAGAATTGCCACACGAAACCGGTAATAAAGCCATCGGCTGGCTGTATTGTGCCGAAGGTTCTAATTTGGGCGCGGCATTCTTGTTCAAACACGCTCAAAAACTCGAATACACCGGTGAATTCGGCGCACGCCACCTAGCTCCTCATCCAAACGGCCGAGGCAAACACTGGCGCGCTTTTGTCGAGCATCTGAACGCTTTGAACTTGACTCCCGAAGCCGAGGCGGAAGCCATTCAAGGTGCGTGCGAAGCTTTTGAATTCTATAAAGTGATTCTGCGTGAAACCTTCGGTTTGCCGGAAGGTGCGGAAGCACCTGAAGGTATGACACCGCACAGACTCTAAAAAATAATTAAATCAAACAGACAAGGTCTCGGCGTAGATGTTTGCAGAGACCTTTAATTACACTACAAAGTTTTGTTTGAACGGGTTGCTGTCTTATACCTACTCAGATTTGATTCTCTTTTAAAAATTCCATTCACCACCTAATGACCATTGATGAATATTACGCATTGCATAGGGTGCATTGCTACGGGTGTGACTATAACTATAATTCAAAGTAGGGGTAATGCCTTTATAAGATAATTTGTTGTGACTAAGATTGATAGAGAGAGCGCGCTCCCGATTGCGTTGCGGCTCCGTGCCGAATGCCATAATGCCTTTATAGCGACGGTTGGCAAATGAAGCGGTAAGTCTGCTGTTAAGCCCACCTAAAACCTGCCATTGCTGTATCCAACCTATATTGAAACCGTTGCGGTGGTAGGCTGCATTGTTCTCAATATTGTGTATGTTTTTGTTTTCAGGAACAAAGCGGTTGTATTGCCAACCGCCGAACAGAGTCGTGTTGCCAAAACGGCGAGCCAGGGAAAGATAAGTACTGTCGTGCCAACCATCATTGCGCAGTGCACGATCAGTTTCCCGATAGTTTTGGCGGTAGCGTTCCAGTGAGTAGTAAAGTTGAGTCGCATTGCCGAGATTGACCATATGCGAAAGTTGTACGCCAACTCCGTGAGCCAGCATATAAGGTGCAACGCGGCGGTTATTTTCTTTTTTGCTGTCAAACTCGCTGCTGCCTGCCAACTGTGCCTGATAAAACGGTAAAACGCTGACGGTTTGTTTGCCGTCCTTGCGTTGCCAGCCCAAATAAGCCCTGCCGAACGCATCGTCGTAAGCCGATTGGCGGTCGAAAAAATAGCTTGTGCCGCTGAGGTTGGCGCGGAATTTGATGGCGTGATGCCCATACAATGGGGTAAGTTTTTCGGTGTTCAATTCGTAATTCAAGCCGTTGGCACTGACAGGTAGGGTAACACTGCATGCGTTTTGCCCCTTTGTTTCGATGCAATAACGCGGAGCAGCGTTGTTGGCATTATCGTTATGCACAGGGCTAATTCCGCCAGACCATTTCCATTCTGTCTGCCGTTTGACGGCTTCTTGAAAACGTTTAACATTTTCCAAAACGGGGGTGGGTATATCGCGTTGCGCGGCATGGCGAAAATGCATCGTTGCCTCACCCAAGCGATAGTCCTGAAACTCTGCTGCTGCCAAATCCAACAATATACGGTCGTCTGAAACGTCAGATTCATAAAGGGTACGATAACGTTCGACCGCTTCGGAAGTCCGTCCTTTCAGCTTTGCCAGCAAAGCATCGGTACGCGCAATCAGTTTGGGATTGTGGTTGGGCTGTTTACGGTAAAGGGCGACAAGCGAGGAAACCAGGTCTGCGCTATTGCTGTTAAGTGCTTGAACCAGTGCGTCTTCAAGAATATGCGGGTTTGCCGCTAAAAAATCATCGTTAACCAGAGTTGGCCTGCCTATATTCTCATTCTTTTCAGGCGACCTTTCCTCCTCAGATAGAATATCTAACCATTGTTTCTGTTGTACTTGTACAGCAGTATTCTGAGAAGAAATATTCTGCCGAACACCCTCTTCGGGAAATTCAGCAAAGGCTGCTGACGGCAATAGGTAGCACAAAGAAGCTGAGACAATTTTTTGTTTTATTTTTAGCATTTAAAGTCATCCGAAATATATGTATATCTGAGGGCAAATCGTTTCTAATAAGGGATTTGCTCTTATCATAAAACTGCCTGAAACATCTCAGGTGATTTTATTTTTGCATAAAAAATACAGATTCGTATTTAGATTTATCATTATAACGGCAAATTTACGAAATAAATATAACTTATTTATTTTTATAGGATTATAAATTACGTAAATATATTTAACAGAGAGGGGATAGCATAAAGATTCACCCTAACTACTGATAGAAAAAATATTGGTATTGCTAAAATAAAATATTTGTTACACAATATTGCATATTATTAGTAATACTTATCATTATTGTATCTGAGAAGCTTGTATTTTAGAGAGATTGGTTATGAAAATTAATGTATTTATAGTGCCTATTGCAACTACCTTTATTTTGACTGCATGTGCAGGTGGAGGTGCATCTGAACCCAAAGTTCCCGTTGCTATTCCGACAGCGCAACCTATTGCCAATGTTAAGCTGAGCGATGAAAGCAATGCAGTAAAGACCATTAATACCCTTTCCGGTAAAGGCGGCAGTCTGCGTGAAGCGGAACTCGAAGTGAAAACATCATGGGGCTACAGCTATACCGATAAACAATATGTCTATCAAACCCCTTCTGGTAACTATTACAATATTAGTTCATATTCTGATCCGATTGTCCCATCATATTCCAGCCCGTCTTATGCCCTTCGTACACGCCATGAAGGACAACCTTTATCTGAAGGTGGCAAACTGTTTGTCTGTTGCAGTAGTTCGGGACAATTCACCTATGCACCGGCAACCAAACAGGACCACCTCAAATTCGGCGCATGGATAAATGCAGACGGCACGGCAGACCTGTTTATCGGCGGCAAACCCGTCGGAACGGCGAAACCGTCTTATTACACTCCGTCAGACAGTACAGTGGCAAAAGGCAAGACTACATACGAAGTTTGGGCTGTCCGCGTCCGCAACGGCAATATCGTTACCTCAACCTACGATCCGGGCAAATCCTCCGGGTCGTCTGAAAAAAACACGCCCAAACTTTCACTGCTGACAGCCAATTTCAACACCAACAAACTCGGCGGCACGATTTTAGGTAATGCTGATTACGGTCCGGACGTTGTGATGAAAGATGTAGGCATCAACGGCGTTGATTTCTCAGGCACTGCCGAATCCGATGGTAAAAACGGCAAAGTCGAAGGGAAATTCTTTGGTCAATTTAACGGCGATAAAACAGAAGTCAGTATAGGCGGTAAAGTTACCTTTGATGCCGATAAATCGTTGGATACCGTGTTCGGCGGCGTGAAGAATGATGACGACCGCAATACGACGGATACAAGTTTGACACCTGTCAGCAAGTAACCGCACATCAAGCATTCCATAATAGATAATCAATATATATTAAGAGGCAAAAAATGTCCTTCCATTTTAAACCTGTACTGCTGGCAGCTATTGTCAGCCAAACTTTCCCTGCCTTAGCGGCCGATCCTATTCCTCAAGCTTATCAGGAGTTGAATGAAGTCAAAGTCATTGGCGGCCGCAAAGTACAAAAACTCGGTGAAGAGAAAATCCGCCGTCAGGTTTTGGATAAACAAATGGTCTCCGATGAAAGCGACTTGGTGCGTTACGATCCGGGCATCAGCGTCGTTGAAGGCGGACGTTCCGGTTCCAACGGCTTTACCATACGCGGTGTCGATAAAGACCGCGTTGCCATCAACGTGGACGGACTGGCACAAGCAGAAAGCAGGTCGTCTGAAGCGTTTCAAGAGTTGTTCGGTGCATACGGCAACTTCAATGCAAACCGCAACACTTCCGAACCCGAAAACTTTTCGGAAGTAACCCTTAACAAAGGCGCGGACTCGCTTAAATCCGGCAGCGGCGCATTGGGCGGTGCCGTCAACTACAAAACCAAATCCGCAAGCGACTATGTTTCCGAAGAAAAACCCTACCACTTAGGCATTAAAGGCGGCTATATCGGACGCAACAGCCAAAAATTCAGCAGCATAACCGCCGCAGGAACCTGGTTGGGTCTGGACGCATTGATGGTCTACACCCGCCGTTTCGGTAAAGAAACCAAAAACAACAGCGACGCTGCCGATACCGTCATCACTGACAACAAACAAAGCTGGAGTCCGAATGCTGGTATGACCAACTACGGCAGCCGCGGTGTAGCGCGCAGCAAACCTGACCCTCAAGACTGGGAAAACAAAAGCACCCTGTTCAAACTGGGTTACAACTTCAACGATAAAAACCGTATCGGCTGGATTTACGAAGATTCACGCACCGACCGCACGACGATTGAATTGTCCAATATGTGGGCGGCAGACTGGAAAGGCGACGCACTGGGCGACACCCGTTCCCGTCAAGATATTTCCTACCGCAAACGCATCGGTTTCGAATACAAAAACCAACTTGACAAAGGACCATGGGACAACCTCAACCTGCGTTACGACCGTCAAACCATCGACATGAGCACTTGGACCTGGGACTTGCCGACGGATTATGGCCGTAACGGTGTCAACAGCGACGTGTACCATATGTTCCGCAACATCCGTCAAAAAAATACCCAATTCGGTGCCGATGCCGAAAAACAAATCGACTTCTCCAAATCGGTATGGGCAATGCAATACGGATTAGGTGGCTCCAAAAACGATAACGGTAATAGCGACCATAGCTATTGGGTACGCCTATATGACCCGAAATACCAAACGTCCAACAACCAAGAATTGACTATGCTGGTCGAAAGCTCGTCCAAAAACCGTTTTGCCTACTGGAACAACACCTTCCAATTCGGCGACAGCAGCCAATACCGCCTCAATGCCGGGCTTCGCTACGACAACAGCAGCAGCAAAGCCAAGGACAACCCCAACTATACCCCTGCCATCCGCGGTCAAATCCCCTATCTTGGCAGCGAGCGTAAACACAGCGGTTTCAGCTACGGTTTAGGATTAGACTGGAAATTCACGCCGCGTCTGAATCTTTTGGCAAAATATAGCACTGGCTTCCGCGCGCCGACTTCAGACGAAACCTGGCTATTGTTCCCGCATCCTGACTTCTACCTTAAAGCAAACCCTAACCTTAAGGCAGAAACCGCCAAAAACTTCGAACTGGGACTTGCCGGCAGTGGCAAAGCCGGAAACTTTAAACTCTCCGGCTTCCAAACCCGCTACCGCAACTTTATCGAACTGACCTACATGGGCGTATCTTCCGATAATCCCAACAGCCCTAATTACGCGCCGATTTCCGACGGTACCGCATTGGTCAGCTCACCCGTTTGGCAAAACCAAAACCGTTCCTCCGCATGGGTGAAAGGTTTGGAATTTAACGGCACATGGAACCTTGACAGCATCGGTTTGCCGCAAGGCACGCACGCAGGTGTTAATGTCAGCTACATCAAAGGCAAAGCCAAACAAACCAACGGACAGGAAATCCCGATTAACGCCCTTTCCCCGTGGTCTGCCGTTTACAATTTGGGCTACGATGCTCCCTCCAAACGCTGGGGTATCAATGCGTACCTGACACACACCGCAGCTAAAAAACCGTCTGACACCGTTCACAGCAGTGATGATTTGAACAACCCATGGCCATTTGCCAAGCACAGCAAAGCCTATACGCTTTTCGACCTGACAGGCTACGTCAACTTGGGCAAATACTTCACCCTGCGCGCCGGTGCGTACAACATCGGCAACAAAAAATACTATACTTGGGAATCGCTGCGCAGCATCCGCGAATTCGGTACAGTCAACCGCGTTGACAACAAAACCCATGCCGGTATAGAACGCTTCACCTCCCCCGGCAGAAGCTACAACTTCACGCTTGAAGCTAAGTTCTAAGGTAATTAGAACAGAAAGGAAGGTTGGTACAGCTACAGCACCACCAACGGGGTTGACCGCGATGGCAAAGGCTTAGACCGCTACCGCGCCCCAGGCCGCAATTACGCTGTATCGCTGGAATGGAAATTCTAAGCAGTTAACGGATAGCTAAAGGCCGTCTGAAAGTTTTGATGACTTTCAGACGGCCTTATATATTGCACTTATATATTGCACTCCGTTAAGGGAGTGTAAATTACAAACAAAACCCCTTGACAAGTTCCGATTAGCCGACTTTTCAAGGGGTCTGAAATGTCAAAATTTGCCTACTACACAATTACACCGCAACCCGAAAAAAATCCCGTTGCCTACATCTTCCGCCTGTTTTCTGAGACCTGCGGAACGCTTGATTGCTTGGAAACAAAAGCTTTTTCTATCCGCAATCCCAACAATCCCCAAATCACTTACGGCGAAGCCGATTTATACGGTCAATTAAGCGTATCCGCACTGATGGCGGAGGTGCAATCATGAACCGTTCCGCTTCGCGCAGCGCGGAACGCGCTCTTCCTTGTCTTAATAGTAACAACTGCATTGAGACCGCAAACAGCGGCGAAATCAAGCAGTTGCCAAGTCAGTATGAAAACCGTAAAGCGGACACGCTGAACGAGTTTTCAACTTCTTACAAAAAATCCACTACCGCCCTAGAAATGAACGTCAAAGCGTTCATCGAAGCCTTTGGCCTGAACAAAGTCGGCTTTCTAACCCTGACTTTTGCCGATGACGTAACCGACCCGAAAGAAGCGCAACGTCGTTTCCATAGCTTAAGAACCAACTTTCTAAAACGCCATTTCCCCGAATACGTCTGCGTATACGAGCGCACGAAGAAAGGCCGTATCCATTTCCACTTAATCGTAAATACTCGTGTCGATATACGGCGCGGCCTGAATTTCCGCGAAATCGCCGCAGGCAGATACAGCTCGGCCAATCCCACATTGCGCCAACTGTGGGCATTGCTCCGCGAAAACGTCCACAAATACGGCTTTGGCCGTACTGAACTGTTGCCGGTCAAAACCAACAGCAAAGGCTTGGCGCGATACGTATCCAAATACATCAGCAAACACATCAACATCCGCCTGCCAGAAGACAAAGGTTATAGGCTCGTGCGTACCAGCATGGATAAAAAATCCGTTTGGAAAGTGGCAAACAGCAATTTTGCTTTTGTGTCCAAAGGTTCGAAAGAGTGGAGACGCAAGCTAAAAAAGTGGGTTGAGCAGGTAGAAAGCTATCTGAACCTCGTGGCCGAATGGAAACACCGCGCAGCCCTGCCCAGAATTACCCAAGACAATTACAACACCGTCTTAGCCTCTGTCCTAAGCCCGAAATGGGCATTTAAAAACCGAGAAACCATCATCAATATGTAGCGAAACCCGTAACCGTTGATTTTGGTTCGGGGGCGGGATGGGCGCGAAACCGCACTTACGAAGTAAGGCGAACGGCGCAAGCCGTGTGTGAGCGCCCCTCCCGTCCCGCCCCCGAACCGTTGAATACCAGTAACCCAGACCTTAAAGAAAGGAAAAAACATGACACAAGAAACAGAACGCCGACAAGGTATGTTTGTTATCGCCTCTTTTGATCGAATGTTCACACGTGAACGCAAAAACCAAGACGGCACATTCAGCAAGACTCACTATGTCGGTCTGATTATCCGTTCAGACACGGAAACCCGCCTTTGCGAAGTTCGCACAAAACACCCTGAAAAGTATGAAGGCTACAAGCCACAGCAAATCGTCTCCATGCAAGTGTTTCCTCGTGCATTTAAAGACAACATCTACTATTCTGACGAATCATAAACCAGTTTCAGGGGTTCGGCGGTGTCCCCTGACTTGACCCCGAAACACCGCCATAACCATTTTTTTAACTCCATAAAGGAAAACATCATGAGTATCAAAACCAAATTTCAACAAGCAGCCGCATTTGTAACCGTTGCAGCATTGCCAGTATTGGCATTTGCCGATGATAACGGCCTGGTTGATGCCGCTAAAACCGAATTGGGCGCGTTGAAAACAGGCATTATTTCCGTCGGTGCTGTAGCGATTGCCCTCGCCGTTGCCGCCGTTTCAATCAGTGTTATCAAATCCGCTGTGAAACGTTCCGCATAAGGTGCAACATGGGTTATCAGGTCGGTCGAATCTGTCATGAAACGGCAGAGCAGGCAACAAACGAAGTGATGACCCAAGTCGTACCGACCGTAGACAAAGACGGGGTGCTGCATCACCTCGTTTTTAACGGGCAGACTTGGACTTATAACGAACAGACCGTAAAACTTCAGTTTCCGCAGTGCGACAGCATGAAATATTACCGTCTCGGCGAACAAATCGGCACACAGATGATGTTTGCAATGATTTCACTTTTTGCAGTTGTCGTTATTGTGAAACTGGTTTTATGGCAGAGAGAAAGAAATGAAGAATGACACCCGAATCAGCATTTTTATTGGGTATTGTAAAGCCCATAACATTAGCCGTCTTTCTGTATGTCTTGGCTCGCTCTTGGTCGTAGGGCAGGCATGGGCAGAAGTAGGATTGCCCCCGCCGGCACAACATCAAAACGCAGGTTTCCCAAGTGACCAAGCCCTGCAACGTCGTGGCTACGATCCAAAAACAGGCATTTGGAAAGTTGATGTACAGAACAACGGCAAACCGACAGTAACTAAAAATGGCGGAAATATTAATGGTAGCCAAGGCAAAACTGTAACGGTTACAGGCCGATATGGCGAAACTGGCACGATGAACACAAATGTTAATCAACGGGTGAACGTTGGTAAAGTTGAAACTGTATTGGGTGGGACATTGGCCGGTGCTACTGCTATGGGTGGGGCTATTGGTTCTGATTATGCAGCTTGGACATATAGAGACATAAAAAATGGCGATTGGGCTATGGCTGCGCGTAATGGTGTCGGTGCAATTCTGACAGGTTTATCTAAACTAGATATTACTGGACTCGGGTCAGGTATTAATTCTTTTTTAGACAAAACAGGATTAAGAGATGGGGCATCACAAGAACAAATATCTAATGCGATTCAGAAAGCAGCACAAGCCCAACGCGAAGCAGAAGCACAAGGCAACTATCAAAAAGCAGTAGCAAACGCAGCAGCTAAAAAAGCAGCCGAAGCAGCACAAAAAGCGCAACAAAAAGACCAACAGAAGAAAGAAGAACAGAAGAAAGACGAAGAAGCAAAAAAGAATGGAATGATTAAATATCAACTGATAGTAAAGATAGATAGTAGTTATCAAAATTATGTTTTTTATTCTAAATCTGAAATCAATATCAATGGTTCTGAAGGTAATACTTTGAACAATTCTCCTGCATATTTAGGTCGTTTTGTATCTCATGTTGATATAGACATTCCAAATGCAACACCTTCAAGAATTTCTGTTAGTACTCCATCGGATAAATATGTCATTGTTTATTACAATTCATATAAAGAAGGTACAGTTCCAGAAGCAGAAAAAAAGAAACTCGCACAAAATCAAAGCGAAGTAAAAGCCGAAGATTTTATGCTGACACAAAAAGAAATGTTAGACATCCTCAAACGCATGCTTGAGAACAATCAGACAAACCATGCAGAATTGATGAACCAACTGGCAAAAATGGGCGTTATGAATCAATCTGCCGATCAAAGCACATTCAGCCCTGATACTGCGCTTAGTGCGCCGTACACACCCGAAGGCAGTAGCACCCCACAACAAACAAGATTCAAAATGAATCAAGATGGCACTGTGGGCGTTGATTATGTGCCACGTCCAGATTTAAAGCCAAACAGTCCAGAAGCACCAAATAAGCCCGAAAAGACAACACCGAGCAGACAGGAGAGTCCAGACACGCCAAACGCACCAAATAGTCCGAATTCGCCAAACACACCGAATGAGTCGAACAGTCAAAATAAACAGAATCAAAATGACAAAGAAAAAGATTTTTGTCAGAAAAACCCGAATGCTGCGCAATGTATGCCGAGTGGTGAAGACATCCAACTACCTGAACAGACCATAGACCTGAATTTCAAGCCTTTGGACGTATTCCAGTCTGACGGGAAGTGTCCCGCTCCCCGCTCCGTAGACTTCGGTGCATTGGGACAGGTAGAGTTCAGCTATGACCCGTTGTGCGACTTGGCACGCAAACTGCGCCCCATCTTCATCGCTATATGCGTGCTGACCTGCGCCTATTTTGTATATGAATCCGTAAAGGAATTGTGAAATGAACTGGGCTTCATTGATAACAGGCGTTCTTATGTCTGTAGCAGGGCGCATACTGACCGCCGTAGGTTTAAGTTTTATTTCAGTAACAGGACTGAATGCTTTGCAGGATTATTTCATTAACGAAATAAGCCGTAGTATCGGCGGTTTCCCCGACGAAGCCTTGCAAATACTGTATATAGCGGGATTCGGTGTCATTCTGAATTGGATATTTGGTGCGTTCAGCTTCGTAATATCCATAAAAGGCTTTAAAAAACTGTCTACCATCATTCAGTCGAAATAGGAAGAAAACATGTTATATCTGTTAACAGGCGTACCGGGTTCGGGCAAAACCCTGAAAGTCGTTTCCATGCTTGCCAAGCAAAAAGACTTTATGAATCGTCCGCTTTATGTAGACGGCATTCTTGACCTGAAAATACCACATGAAGAAATACCAGAAGGAGAAAGCATTCAGACATGGCCGAAGTGGGCACCGCCGGGCGCGATTATCGTTGTTGACGAATGCCAACGCATATTCCGCCCACGTCCTAGCGGTTCGAAAGTACCTGACTACGTCGCCGAACTTGAAACACATAGACACCGTGGTCTTGATTTCCTCTTGATAACTCAACATCCCCGTCTGATAGACGTCCATTTGCGCGGACTGATAGAACACCACACCCATTTCGGCAAGACTAATTTAGGACTGCGCCGTAAGCTCGAATGGACGACAGGCGGCGCAAAAGACCCTGAAAGCAGGGCAAACATCAGGGAAGCCCTAATCAGCGTGTATAGGCTTGATAAAAGCGTGTATGGGCTGTACAAGTCCGCTGAAGAACACACCAAAATCAGAACCAAGCGTAGCAAGGTTCTGTACCTGATACCCATCGCAATAGCCATGCTTGGTGGAGGTTTGTATTATTTCGCTTCCTTTTGGAAAAATATGGAAAAACCA
Source organism: Neisseria sp. HMSC075C10 (assembly GCF_001815615.1). Classification (NCBI taxonomy): domain Bacteria; kingdom Pseudomonadati; phylum Pseudomonadota; class Betaproteobacteria; order Neisseriales; family Neisseriaceae; genus Neisseria; species Neisseria sp. HMSC075C10. The sequence continues at coordinate 4,433 of NZ_KV821227.1, read as the reverse complement.
ATAGAAACAGCGGGACAAACGGCACAGGCACACGTTGCCGCGCAAGCGGCAAGCCCCGAAGCGCAGGCGGCAGCCGCTCCCGCGGCGGACGACGGCGCAGCGGGGCAGTACGCAGCCGCAAAGGTGCAAACGCCGTCAGAACCGCCAAAGCCCCATCTGACAGAAGAAGACTATCAGCCTCGTATCGCCGAACGCCCCGAAACCGCACCGATATACGACGGCATGAACAAAGCCGTAAAAGTCATGCCTTGGCCTGCCGCCTGTATCAAAGCAGAGAACCGCTGCACCTGCTACACCGACCAAGGCACGAAGATTAAAGACATCGGCAAACAAACCTGCCTGAACTACGTCAAAGACGGTTTACCATTTAATCCCTACAAAACGAAGACGGCAGAAGCTGTAAAACCGACTGAGACCGCATACACTCCCGACGCCCCGCAGGTCTTGACAATGGGCGGGGCAACCCCGCAAAATCTGATGTATGACGGATACAATGATAAAGCCCTGACGAATGTGGGTGGAAAGGTAAATTGATGAATGCGGGATTGGCGTTTTTTTTAGGGATATGGGCGGCAACGACCTATGAGCGTAAAGGCTGGCGAGGATTTTTTAAATATTTCGTTCTGCCGATGTGCATAATGTCGTTAATAGGAGCAGCAGTAATTATTTATTATGGATATAACGTAGCCAAATAGAACACCCTAACACAAGTCAGGGGGAGGACGTCCAGAAAGATTTGTAAAGGCGTGCTTTTTGCCTTTATAAATCTTTTTGGATACCCCTTGACGCTAACCCACCCAAAGACGCTGCCCGCAAGGGGTGGGGTGTGTTTTTTACCCCACCCTCTGCCACGTGGCGAACGCCCCCGGAGGGTCACCGAAGGCAAAACGCAGAGTTCCAAGCCCTGAGCGGGAAAACCGCCCTTTCAGGGGTTCGGATTCATGACCCGAACCGCAGCCCGCGACTTCCGAAGCACGACCGAAGCCATAGCTTGGAAAAAAGATAGAAGCGCGGGCTTCCGTACATAACAAGTTTGAACACTATACAAGGCTACGAGCCTGAATAAATAAGGCAAAACAATGTACTACTTAGGGATAGACGTATCAAAGAAAACCATAGACTGCTGTCTGATTTCAGACAGCATTTTTTATGAACGGAGGTTTGACAACATAGAGGACGGATTCAGACGGTTGGACGACTGGATACAGGAGTACACCACTGAAACGGTGCATTGCTGTTGCGAAGCGACAGGAATCTACCACGAAGCCATAGCCGCCCACTTAAGACAGAAACACATCGTAAGCATAGTCAATCCAAGCAAGATAAAAGGCTTTAGAGAAGCCGAACAGACACGAACCAAGACCGACCGACAGGACGCGAGGCTGATAGCCGAATACTGCCGACGAATGCAGCCCAAAGAATGGCAGCCGCCGACAGAAGAGCAAAAATACCTCCAAGCCATTACAGACTATATAGCCCGCCTTAAGCAGCAGAGAGCCGCAGAGCAGACCAAACACCAAACCGCCCCCGATACTATCCGCCATCACATACAGACCACCATAGACCATCTGAACAGACTTATAACAACCGTACAAAACGAACTCAAAGACTTCTACCGCCAAAATCCAATATACAACGAAAAGAAGAACCGCCTGAAAACCATAGACGGTATAGGCGAATCTGCCGCTTCCGTCCTGCTCGCCAAACTCACACGCTACGACTTTGCCAATCAAAACCAATTTGCCGCATATCTCGGTTTAGATCCAAAAATCAAAGATTCGGGAACAAGCGTCAAAGGAAAGCCCCGAATATCCAAACAGGGACAAAAGAACGCCCGTAAAGCCCTATATATGCCCGCACTTGTCGCCTACCGTATGAACGCATTTCCAGCCTTTACAGCTCGTCTCAAAGCGAGGGGGAAGCCCCCGAAGCTGATAATAGTCGCCATCATGCGCAAACTTGCCGTTATTGCCTACCAACTGTATAAAACAGGTAAAGATTACGACCGTTCCCGATACCGAAATTAGACATCGGCATGAAAAAACGCCCCGAAAAATCGGGGCGTAGACCTTGTGTATCTTTAAGATATGTAAATGTTGTTGACGGTGTAATACACTATCTTTTTTATTTAAAACGAAAATTTTAAACGGACAACAACGGATACTGCCGAACAATCGCGCGGATGATGGCGCGGTTGGGGTGTAGCGCGGTTCTCAGTCTTTGCGATAGTGGGTGCGGCAAGCCGAGTATTTCGGCCGCAATGGCGGCGGCGCAGATGGGGGCTGTCGCCAGGCCTCGCGTGCCGTGTGCCGTATTGATGTAGGCATTGGGCAGGTAAGGGCAGGGGATATTGTCGAGGCGGTAGTTTTTGTCCAATGCCAGCTTGGCATAGGCGGACTGCATGGCGGCAATGTCGCCGAGTGCGCCGACAACGGGCAAGTGGTCGAGGCTGTCGCAACGCAGGGCGGCATGGCCTTGTGTGTCTTGAAGGCCGTCTGAAAACGAATCTTGCTCAAACAGGGATTGTGCCAATGGCGGATTGAGCTGTTGCAGGGCGGTGCGGTTTTCGCTTTCTTCGTGCGGATACCAAGTTTCATCGTTGCTATTCAGGATAAATGTCGCGCCGTAGCAGTGGCGGCCTTGCCAGCTCGGGCTGATGTAGCTTTCGCCGGAAATGGCGCAACGCAGTTTTTGTGAAAACGGGCTGGCGGACACAACGCCGGTTTGGCCGCGGATTTGGCGGAAAGGCAGGGCGGAGAGATTGGTGTCGGCAGCAGTCGGGCTGTGCGCGCCCATACAGTAAACGATATGGCTGGAATTGAAATGCGCGTTTGGCGTGTGTGCCGTCCATTGTGTGCCGTCATGCGATACGGCAGTCAGCGGCGAGTGTTCGTGCAACTCAATCAGCGGATGATTCAATAAGGTATGAACGACGGCAGGCGGATTCAGCCATACGCCTTGCGGCCAATAAAGGCCGTCTGAAAATACGTCCATGCCTGCAATGTGCGCAGCCTCTTCGGCGGATACGCTGCGGTAGAGGTGTTTATGCTGGTGTTGCAAACCCAAGGCTTGATTGCGTTTGCGTTCGCTTTCGTCAAAATTCAAATGCAATACGCCGTCGCCGCCCCATACGTCAGAATCAGGCAGCAAGTCTTCCAACAATCGGTGCGTGTAGCCGTAGCCTGTCAGCAGCAGCTCGGTTTGTTCGGTATCGTGTGGCGAGATTTTGGCGTAGAGCAAGCCTTGGCGGTTGCCGCTGCCTGCCTGCGCCGCTTTGCCTGCCTCCAAAACTGTAACGCGTACGCCGTGCTCTGCCAGTTTGCGTGCGGTCGCTGCACCGGCGATGCCTGCGCCGATAATCAGTACGTGTTCGGGCGCAGCTTGATGTTCAGGCCGTCTGAACCAAGGTTTCAGAGGAGAGGGGTGTGCTTGGGATATGGCTTCGGTTTGCCATTCGATATGATGGAAATGTTCGTGTAAGCGGTCGGCGCGGTGTGGTGGAACCAGCCAGAGATGCACATCAGGCAATAGGTTTTCTAAAACGTTGACGCTGTTGAACTGAAGACATTTCACGGCTTGAACGAGACGGTTGTTCAGACAGCCTTCAAGCTCGGAGGGATGATTGGACAGCGGAAAATCGGGAATATGGTTTTCAGGCAGGCAGACAATCAAATAAAGCGGCGCGGTATGTTGTTCGATCGCGCGGCAAAGGGTAGCAAGGGAAGGCGTGGTGTTCCAAGCAAGGCAGGTCATGATGAAAGGCCGTCTGAAAAAAGAGGCTTTATTGTAACGCGGTTTGCGCGGATAGAATATCCGAACGGGTTTTGATAGAATCGCATGATATTTTGATTTTCAATTGATTTTCATACAGGAATTTTATGCGCCGTCTTTTATTGTGCCTTCTCGCTTCCGGCTTGCCCATCGCTTGCTCGTCCGCGCCGCCGGATAACGGCAGCAAAGCCGCTCAGTCCGAACGCTGGGCAACCCCCGTCAAACACGATGCCAACCTTTATCGTATTGACGACAAGCTTTACCGCAGCGAGCAGCCTGTTGCCGAAGATGGGGAAGCCATCGTCAAACTGGGCATTCAAAGCGTGATCAACTTGCGCTTTTTCGACCGCAACGATGACGACCATTTGAAAGCGCATGGTTTGACCTTGCTAAACCGTCCGTTGCTGTCATGGAGCATTAAGCCGAAAGAGATTGCGGAAATCCTATACTTGATTGAAAAACAACAGCAAAACGGCGCAGTGCTTATCCACTGTTATCACGGTGCAGACCGTACTGGTTTGATTGCCGGAATGTACCGCATCATCTATCAAGGCTGGTCGGTAGAAGAGGCAAAAGCCGAAATGCAACATGGGCCTTACGGTTATCACAGCATTTGGAAAAATATTGCCAAGCTGAGACCTTTGCAAAATTCCCCAAAATCC
>NZ_KV821226.1:0-638 GCF_001815615.1 Neisseria sp. HMSC075C10 | reverse complement strand
ACCGTTTGGACGGATTCACACCCGGCGAACGAAGCCTGAGAGCCAGAGCAGATAAGATCTACCAAAACAATCCAAAGGGCAAAGACCTTTACATCCGCTCTTACGAAGCCTATGAATTAAAAGCATACTATCTGGCAGCCAAAGAGATTGTTGTAGGCACATGGGAGAGCATACGCCACCCGTGGGACAATACCATTGTTCCATTGGCCGAAGCCGTTTCCAGTCCCGTGCAAACAGTCAACAAAGTTGTGATGTCCTACGAAAACTGGAAAGCGGTTCGCGACGAAGCATATATCAGCGATCCACAACTTGCAGGCAGAATGGACGCAATGTTTGATGCCCGGGTTGGAGCCAATGCAGCATTTATGGTTGTCAGCGGCGGGACGGCATCTGCCATTGTCCGCTCGCCTGCCGCCGCAAAGGTAGTGAAGAGTGCCGGGAATTTAAGCAAAAAAGGCCTGACTTTAGTTTACATAAACGGCAAACTCAAATTCGGGCCAAGCAGTCTGCCGTCTTCGGCATTGAAAGCGCCTGTTCCCATTGTCCGCAAGGCCGAGGCTCCGCCCGGAAAAGCTGTGCCTGTCGGCGAAGCCCGCATTCCCCAAAGCCCCCAAGCGGTAAAAGGAACAACCGTTACC
>NZ_KV821225.1:0-810 GCF_001815615.1 Neisseria sp. HMSC075C10 | reverse complement strand
GGATTTTGGGGAATTTTGCAAAGGTCTCAGATAGTACGGCTATGCGAGGCAACGCCGTACTGGTTTAAAGTCAATCCACTATAAGTCTTTTATTCGAGATTCATGTCCAGTTGAGCAAACCCGCCAAACAAAACAAAAAACCCGCAGCATAGCTGCGGGTTTGATACCTATTTAACACTAAACCAGTATTACCATTCGTAGTTCACGCCTACGTTGTAAGATGCAGAGCCGCCTGAAGAGGTGCCGACTGCAAGACCGGCCTTGGCTGCAAAGTTTTCATTGAAGCGGTAGCCTGCACCGACTGCAACTGCGGTGTCAGATTTGAAACCACCCAAAGCAGCGGTAACGTTAAACTTACCAACGCTGTAAGGTTGGAACAGACCGCTGAGGGCTGCTTGTGCAGCAAGACCTTGGCGGGTCTCTTTGCGCAGATTAGCTACGTTTTTGTCCAAGTTGTCGATACGCGCTGAGTTTTTAGCAATACCGGCAGCGTGTTGGTTGCTTGCTGTTTGCAGGGTAGCAATATCGGCTTTGTTAGCGGCAACTTGTGTGGCATTAGCTTTAACTGCATCTTGAGCTTGAGCAGCAGCAGTTTGCGCCGCACTTGCTACATTATTGGCAGCATCAGCGGATGTTTTTGCAGCTTTGGCATGGCTTTCAGCAGTTTCAGCAGATTTTTGGGCAACTTCAACAGCACCTTTTACCACTTGAGCTGATTTTTGAGCTTCAACAGCTATTGTTCTTACGCTTTCTACAGCAGTCTTATCAGCTTTGGTCTCAATTGCTGCTTTATTGGCGTCGATGTCTTGA
>NZ_KV821224.1:0-10693 GCF_001815615.1 Neisseria sp. HMSC075C10 | reverse complement strand
GGGGAAAAGGAATTTTGCAAAGGTCTCAGTCTATACATCTGTGCAAAGCGAACTGCAATCGGCGCTAGCTGGATGCTCTTGCTCTTATCTTACTTAAACAGCGTTGTGATCCCTATTTGAAAAACGGTCGATTGGTGGAACTCTTCCCTGAAATTGAAAAGCAAAAATGGCAGCTTTATTTATATCGACCATATCAAACGATTGTTGCCGAGCGAGTGGTGTGGGTGTATAACAAGTTGAAGGAGATTTTGTTGTCGAAAATGGTTTAGGCATAAAACATGGCGAGATGATCTCGCCATGTTTTTATCACGATTGCTTATCCACAATCGATTTTAACATCGTATAAGATTGGGCTTGTTTTTGTTTATCAAAAATATAGCTCCCCGCCATAATTTCATCAAAATGCACCTGTTTACGCAGTTGTTTGAGCAAGCCTAGCTTGGGTTGAGACCCAACAAACCGTTTCATTTTTCTAAAGCATTTGATTTATTAACCAAGCCTACCTACTGCTTTTTAGGGTTTCAGACGACCTCTTTAAACCATAAGGTTGTCTGAAAAGCAAAAAACAGCCTGCAACTTCATTAATTCAGTGGTAGAGTCACAGTAAAATTAAGCAGCTTAAAACCTATTGATTTTATACTAAAAATTGGAGTACTATGAGCACACTCTCTTGAGTATCATTAATTCTCATTTGACATATAGGAACAAAACAGCGGAATTTGTAGAAGAATAGGGAAAAGGAAATTAATTTATATTATGTTAAATTCATAATGCTAGTATTTTAGCCTGCTAAGTCCTGTTTCTTCTAGTTGTACAATCACTTACAGAATTCAAATATAAAAGGCCATCTGAAGAATTTCAGACGGCCTTCTCTTTATCAATATCCATGAAACCAATTCAGATCACAGTTTTATTCCAAAGCATGATTAAATTTCTTTTATAGAATTTTAGATAGCCCTATTCATTGACCACCACCACTTTCCCAAATCCGTCCGCGCTTTGCAAAAAACGGTGGGCTTCGGGAACTTGTTCCAATGTAAACACGCGTTCAATTAAGATTTTCACATTAAATTGCCGGATATAGTCAAACATCGCATCCAGCTTGGCTTGCGAGACATTGCCCGAATAAAAGGCGGTAAGATAGCTGTTGTTTTTGAGTTCAATAATCGGATCAAAATTGTTCACGTACCATATGTTACCAAGCTGCCCTGTATTGCAGACGATGCCGTGTTCGTTGATGTGGGAGAAAGAATCACGCAAAGTTGCCGGCCCGACCAATTCCAGAATTTTGTCATAGCTTTGGTCAGTTTGTATTTTGCCATCGGCTTCAGTAATCACTTCGTCAAATCCAACCGCCTGCAAACGGGTAGCTTTGGCAGGATTACGCGTTGAACCGTGCAGTACGACATGCGGAAACTGCGCTTTAAGCAACTGTGCAAAGGCTACGCCCACGCCACTGCCTGCACCACGCACCAGCACACGATCTTGCGGCGCGATACGAAGCTGTTGTAATGAGCCAAACGCGGTGTAGTAGGTTTCGGGAATTGCGGCAAGGGTTGTCCAATCCAAGTCGGTATAAACGGGGGAAATTTGCTCGTTGGGCAGCAGCACATATTCGGCGTAACTGCCGTCAAAGGCGCGCCCCATTTCGCCCATACATTTCGCCCATAATAGAGACGACCTTTTGTCCGACCGCCAGCGCGGGTGTGGAACTTTGCGCCACTTCGCCTACACATTCAATGCCCAAAATGCGCGGAAATTGGACAGACGGCGATTTGCCTTCGCGCGTGAAAATCTCAGAATGGTTGATCCCGAAGCCTTTGATTTTTACCAGTGACCAACTCTCTTTGATATCAGGTGTCGGCACGTCTTGATAAATTAGTTGTTCCGCTCCGCCGTCTTGGTAGATTTTTACGGCTTTCATAATACCTCCCTAAGAGTCTGATGCTTTCAGGTAGCCTGCTGCCAATTTTACTTTCCTAACAACCCATTTTTCTCCAAATAATCCCGCGCTACGTTTTCCGCGCTTTCGCCTTGCACTTTCACACGGTAGTTCATTTCGCTCATTTCCTCTTCGCTAATTTTTCCCGCCAGTCGGTTAAGTGCGGTCACAATTTGCGGATTTTTTTCGGCAAATTCTGCTTTCATCAATGGTGCCCCCTGATAAGCAGGAAACAGGGAAATATCATCTTTCAGCAGGCGCAACTGGTATTGCTTCAATTCTGCATCGGTAGAAAATGCCTCCACTAGGTCAATTTTTTCATTCAACAATGCCGTATAGCGTAAGGCAGGTTCCAAGCTAACAATATGTTTCAGCGTGATACCTGCTGCCTGCATGCCTTTGTAGCCGTCTGCCCGGTCGGTAAACTCCAGTGAGAAACCTGCTCGGATATCGGGCGCAGCCTGCTTCAAGTCGCTGATGGTATTCAGTTGGTGTTCCGCGCCGTAGCTTTCTTTGACTGCCAATGCATAAGTGTTCTGATAAGACATTGGTGGCAGAAACTCTAACTGATATTGTTCCGCCAATAATTGTTTGCCCCGTTGATAGGTTTCATCTGGCGACAGATGGCGGTTCTTCTGTTCAGTTGGTACTTGTACTAAGGCTTCCAGCACTGTGCCGGTGAATTCAGGATAAATGTCGATTTCGCCACTATTCAGTGCGTTAAACAGAAAGGTGGTTTTGCCAAAATTAGGTTTGACTGTGACTTTCACGTTCGAATTCTCACGTTCAATCAATAATTTATACATGTTAATCAGAATATCCGGTTCACTCCCCATTTTGCCGGCAACCACCACGTTTTTTGTGGCAGGTGTAAATGAAATCTGCGACAGACCGAGTGCGCCGAAGCACACCGCCAATGCAAGAATAATCGCCAACTTGCGTCGCGATTTTTGCAACAGCCCGATAATGCCGCTTACACCGACAGCCAATAACGCGGAGAGCAATGCGCCGGTAAACGTCATTGTCATGTTGTTTCGGTCAATACCGAGCAGAATCAGGTTGCCCAAGCCGCCTGCGCCGATTAACGCAGCCAGAGTTGCCGTGCCGACAATCAGCACTGCCGCCGTACGGATGCCAGAAATCATGGCTGGAAGTGCCATCGGTAGCTCAATCCGCCACAATGATTGCCAGCGCGACAGGCCGAATGCGGTGTACGCATCTTGAATCGATTGGTCGATTTGGGTCAGCCCCAAATAGGTATTTTGAAAAATCGGCAACAGCGCGTATAGCGTGAGCGCAATCAAGACGGGCGGCGAACCGATGCCGACAAACGGAATCAGTAAGCCCAGCAGCGCCAAAGACGGGATGGTTTGCAATATATTGGTGAACTGCAATACCGCTTCCGCTGCCCGCTGTCTGCGCGCAAACAACACGGCGGCAGGCACCGCAATCGCCACTGCCGCGAGCAAAGCCAGGCCGGAAAGCCATAAATGCGTAAGCAGCATTTGCCAGAGTTCTGCTGGGGTAACGTTTAGGGATGAGAACATAGTTTTAAATTTTATGTTTAGTACGTTGAATAATAGATGTTTATGTTTGCTTTACAGCAAGGTATTAGCGCCTTGAAAGAGGTTTCAGACGGCCTTCACCATCATAACACCGCCCTTCTCACAGCTTCCTGTCCCTGTTTATCCAACCGTAAGAATTGGTGGATGATGCGTTCGGCATCGGGTGTATCGGCAGTGGAAAACAGCGATTGCACATAATCGTTTACCGGCTGCTTTTTGATTTCTTCAGGTGTGCCGATTTGTACCAGTTTGCCATTATGCATTACACCGATACGGCAAGCGAGTTTGGCGGCTTCCTGCATATCATGGGTAACGAAAACGATAGTGGTGCCAAATTTTTGGTGAATCATAGCAATTTGGTCTTGCAGCACGGTGCGTACCAGCGGGTCAAGTGCGGAAAACGGTTCGTCCATCAGCAGAACTTGGGGCTTGGCTGCAATGGCTCGCAAAATACCGATGCGCTGCTGTTCACCGCCGGAAAGTTCGTGCGGATAGCGGTCCCGGTAGTGCGCAGGGTCAAGTTCCACCAACTCCAATAATTCATTCACACGCGTTTTGCGTTCTGCTTTCGGCCAGCCCAGTACGTCAGGCATGAGTTCGATATTTTCCGCGACGGTCATAGTGGGAAAAAGCGCGATTTGCTGCAATACGTAACCAATTTGGTGGCGGAGCTGGCGGATGTCGTAGTCTTTAATCCGTTTGCCGTGCAGATAAACGTTGCCATCGGTCGGTTCAATTAGCGCGTTAATCATGCGTAAAGTGGTGGATTTGCCGCTGCCCGAGCCACCTACCAACACGAAAAATTCACCCTGATAAATGGTCAAATCCAAATCGCGCATAGCATATTTGCCGTCATAATGCTTGCCTGTGCCACGAAACTCGATAAATGGGACAAGATTATTTTGCATATTGTGCCTTTACTACGTCTTCAAAACTAAGCGGTGCGCGTCCCAACAACTGCGACAGGTCGTCTGAAACGGTAGCAAGCTCGCCTTTGGCAATGGCAGTGTAGGTAGAAACCCAGGCTTCAATCTGCCAATCGGGAGTGTCAGGATACTCAGCTTTGCGGCTGGCGAAGGCTTCTTCCACAGTTTCATTGTGGTAGCAGTGCGGTTTGCCGGTGATTTCGGTTAAGACGGCGGCTATTTCAGCAAAACTTAATGATTGGGAACCGGTCAGTGTGTAGGTCTGATTATCGTGGTGGTGATTGTCGCAAGCGATGTCGGCGATGATGTTTGCCGCTGATTGGGTGACATCGTGCTGCGAAACGCAGGCAACGCGCCCGTCGTCGGCTGGGCCTGCGATGATGCCATCTGCGTTAGCAATTGTTGCCATCATCTCACTGTAAAAATTGTCGCGCAGAAAGGTGTAGCGCATATTTGTTTGCCGGATTGCATTTTCGGTAACCGCATGAGTGCGCGCCAGCGTGAAGGTACTGTCCAACGCCGCTTGAGCAAAAGAGAGATAGACAATATGCTTCACGCCCGCTTCCGAAGCAGCCTGCACCAAAGTCAAATGCTCCTGTTCGCGCAACGGACTTTCGGCGGCGGACACCATAAACAGCACGTCCACCCCGTTTAATGCCTGCTTGGCAAGCTCCAAATCGCCATAGGCAAAACGTCGCGCCTCGCAGTTCGGCAAATCGGTCGCTTTGGCAGGATTGCGCAGCGGCAGAATAAGCGGCAGACCGCGTGTGTTCAGATGACGGGCGACCATACCGCCGATGTTGCCGCTGGAGCCAGTGATGGCTAGATTCATGTTGTTTTCCTTATGCGTTTTCTAAAGAGATAGCTTTGCCGTTTACAGGGTTTCTGTAAAACCATGTGCATGCTGCTTTTTGAGTTTCAGGTAGACTGAATAGATTCAAGGGATGGTTTATTGATGGTTATTATTGTAGCAGTTTTCCTACATACGATAAGCCGCGAAAGACTTACTTGATTATTAAGCTGAATAATACCGCAGGGCGATTTTTCAGGTATATTACGACCAAGCAGGTAATGGAAAACAGGCAGACCCCGACTATATGCGCTGGCAGCCTGTTGCGGTATGGGATGCCTACCTGCGCTATAAAATCGGCAAAAACCTGACTGCCGAACTGGTGGGCAGCAATCTGACCAACCGCTACTACCTCGACCCAATGAGCCGTTCCTATCTGCCTGCGCCAGGTAGAACAATCCGCATTGGGATAACTGGAAAATGGTGATGATCAATTAATCATTTTGAGAGTAAAAAGCCGTCTGAACATTGGGCTTCAGACGGCTTTTTTACATGATGGCTTAGTTATGCCCTACTCTTTTATGTTATATGAAAGTTGAAGCTAACCTGCATAATTTTTATATTTTCTGCTTTGGAATCAAAAAGGCTGCTTGAAAATAAAAGGTCTATATTTCAGACGGCCTTTACTTTATAGCAAACTCGAAATTTAAGCCACGAAATCCAAACCTATATCCAACGAATGGCTGCTGTGGGTCAGATAGCCGAGAGCGATGCCGTCCACGCCGGTTTGTGCCACGCGCTTCAGGCGGTCGAAGCCGATGCCGCCCGATGCTTCGCAATAGACGGTGTGTGGGTGGGCGGTTTGTGTGTGGCAGCGGTTTGCCGCTTCTTTCAAAGTTTCGTCGTCCATGTTATCCAGCAAAATCCGTTCTGCGCCCGCCACGATGGCTTCGTCCAGTTGTGCCAACGTGTCCACTTCAATTTCCACGCAGGTCAACGGTCCGACTGCTTGCTTTGCCTGCCGTACGGCTTGGGCGATGCTGCCGCAATAGGCGAGGTGGTTGTCTTTGATGAGGATGGCGTCGTCCAAACCCATGCGGTGGTTTACGCCGCCACCTGCTCTGACGGCGTATTTTTGCAGGACGCGCAACAGGGGGATGGTTTTGCGGCTGCACACGATGTCCACATTGTAACCGGCAACTTCGGCTACTGCGCGAGCGGTAGCGGTGGCGATGCCGCTCAAATGCGTAAGATAGTTGAGCGCGGTGCGTTCGGCGGCCAACAGCGCGCGGGCGTTTCCTGCGATGGTGGCAAGTGTCTGACCTGCGCAAACGGCTTGCCCGTCTTGGATTTCGGCTTGGAAACGGACGGACGGATCCATCGTCTGAAAGGCAAGACGCGCCAAATCCATGCCGGCGATAACGCCGTCTTTGCGGCTGACGAGGAAAAGTTTGGCGGTTTTGTCGGGAGCGATAACGGCTGCGGACGTAACATCGCCTCGCCTGCCTAAATCTTCACTTAAGGCTTGTTCTACCATGGGGCGCAACAGGGTATCGGGGAGAGGAAGAAGGTTGTTTTCAGACGACATGAAGGTTCCTTTGTTGGAAAAATATTGATATTGCCCGATGGGGCAAAATTTAATTTGAGGCCGTCTGAAAATCAGTTAGCGGCTACCCAGCGGCAGTCCGATATCAGAAATCAGCTGATCGGGCAGAACGTCGTCGCGGAAGCGGTAAAGCTGCGCGGGACGGCCTTTGCTGCCCGATACGCTGGTATCCGACGGCTCGATGAGGTTTTGCTGCTGAATCTGGCGGCGGAAGTTTTGCTTGTGCAGCAATCTGCCGCTGATGGCTTCGACGCTGTTTTGCAGTTGCAGCAGCGTGAATTCGGGCGACATCAGCTCGAAAATCACGGGGCGGTATTTGATTTTGGCGCGCAGGCGGGACAGAGCAGTCGCCAACACGCGGCGGTGGTCGTGGCGCATAGGCTGCCCCGTGAGCATGAAGTCGAAGTTTGCCTGCGGCTCGGCGGCTTCCGCTATCAGGCCGCTTTCATACAGCATTTCATAGCGTTGCAAAACGTATTCTTCCGACCAGTTTTCCGGTTCTACCCCCCAGCACAAATGAATGCGCTTGAGCCGTTTTTGGCGCACTTCCTCCGTATCCGCCGAGTTTGCCCAAATGCGCAGGTGGCTGACGATGGCGGCGCGCTGCCCGCCGTCGATGCGCAAATCTTCCCATGGAAAATAGCCGTAGCAGTCCTGCCATTTCGCGTCAGGATGCAGGATGTTGTCGGCCGCCTCGCGCACCAGCCCCAGATAGCTGACGTACAAGACAGGTAGGCCTTGCTCGTTTTGACGGCGCGTATCTACAAAGGTATAAAGCTGTTCCACATAGCCCATAGGCTGTGATGTCTGTTTGGCAACCCACATCCTGACTCCTGCTTGTAGAGAGTGGCGAAGCGGTGCAAGCAGGCCATTGGGTAATAGCTCTCCTTTGGCAACTGTCAAAACTCTCAAGCTGCCGTTTGTAATGGCGATCAGTACAGGAACCAGCTCGACGATACTTTGCGTATTGGCTGCTGTTTCAGGATAGGCATCCATGCGTGGCTTTCATTCAAGAGAAAACCTTATTGTAAACCAAAGCGGTTTTCAGACGACCTTGCTTATTATACTCAAATTGAGCATAATATAAAAACTATTTCAAAATATAAACGGCAAACCTTTATGCCGTCTGAAAAACCAGCTACAAGGAAACATCATGCAAACCGCCGCCCGCCGCTCGTTCGATTACGATATGCCACTCATCCAAACGCCGACTTCCGCCTGCCAAATCCGTCAGGCGTGGGCAAAGGTTGCCGACACGCCCGACCGAGAAACAGCAGGCCGTCTGAAAGACGAAATCAAGGCTTTGTTGAAGGAGAAAAATGCGGTCTTGGTGGCGCATTATTACGTCGATCCGCTGATTCAGGATTTGGCTTTGGAGACGGGCGGATGCGTGGGTGATTCGTTGGAGATGGCGCGCTTCGGCGCGGAACATGAAGCCGATACGCTGGTGGTGGCGGGCGTACGCTTCATGGGCGAGAGCGCGAAAATCCTCTGCCCTGAAAAAACAGTGCTGATGCCTGATTTGGAGGCGGAATGTTCTTTGGATTTGGGTTGTCCCGAAGAAGCGTTTTCAGCGTTTTGCGACCAACACCCCGACCGTACGGTCGTAGTGTACGCCAACACTTCCGCTGCCGTAAAAGCGCGTGCCGACTGGGTGGTAACGTCTTCGGTGGCGTTGGAAATCGTGTCGTATTTGAAATCGTGCGGCGAGAAACTGATTTGGGGGCCCGACCGCCACCTCGGCGACTACATCCGCCGCGAAACGGGCGCGGATATGCTGTTGTGGCAGGGTTCATGCATCGTCCATAACGAATTCAAAGGGCAGGAGCTGGCGGCGTTGAAAGCGGAACATCCCGACGCCGTGGTGCTGGTTCATCCCGAATCGCCGCAAAGCGTCATCGAACTGGGCGATGTGGTCGGCTCGACCAGCAAACTGCTCAAAGCCGCCGTATCTCGTCCCGAAAAAAAATTCATCGTGGCGACCGACTTGGGCATCCTGCACGAAATGCAAAAACAGGCGCCCGACAAAGAATTCATCGCCGCGCCGACGGCGGGCAACGGCGGAAGCTGCAAAAGCTGCGCGTTCTGCCCGTGGATGGCGATGAATTCGCTGGGCGGCATCAAATACGCCCTAACAAGCGGACGCAACGAAATCCTGTTGGACAGAAAGCTGGGCGAAGCCGCCAAACTGCCTTTGCAGCGTATGCTCGACTTCGCGGCAGGGTTGAAGAAAAAAGATGTGTTCAACGGCATGGGCCCCGCCTGATTTGCCATCCATATTGCCGTTTCAGACGACCCCTCAAACAAGGACAACACCATGCAAACCGATTGCGACGTATTGATTGCCGGAAACGGGCTGGCGGCACTGACGCTCGCCCTGTCGCTGCCTGAGTCGTTCCGCATCGTCATTTTGTGCAAAAACCGGCTGGCCGACACTGCCAGCCGTCATGCGCAAGGCGGGATTGCGGCGGCGTGGTCGGGAGAGGACGACATCGAAAAACACGTCGCCGATACTTTGGAAGCGGGTGCAGGTTTGTGCGACGAAGCCGCCGTCCGTACCATCTTATCGCAGGGCAAACCGGCAATCGAATGGCTGCTGGCGCAGGGTGTGGCGTTCGACCGGAATCATAATGACTTGCACCTGACGCGCGAAGGCGGGCACACCTGTCGCCGAATCGCCCACGTCGCCGACTACACGGGCGAAGCCGTCATGCAGAGCCTGATTGCCCAAATACGCCGCCGCCCGAACATCCGCGTTTGCGAGCGGCAGATGGCGTTGGACGTTCAAACCGAATCAGGCGCAGCGTGCGGACTGACCGTCCTCGACTGCCGAACGCAAGAAACCTACCGCATCCGTGCCCGCCACACCGTACTCGCAGGCGGCGGCTTGGGGCAGATTTACGCCGCCACCACCACGCCGCCCGAATGCACGGGCGACGCCATCGCCATGGCGATACGCGCAGGCTGCGCAGTCGAAAACCTCGAATTTATCCAATTCCACCCCACAGGCTTGGCAAGGTCGTCTGAAAACGGACGCACCTTCCTGATTTCCGAAGCCGTGCGCGGCGAAGGCGGCATCCTGACCAACCAAGCGGGCGAACGGTTTATGCCGAATTACGACCGCCGCGCCGAACTTGCGCCGCGCGACATCGTTGCCCGCGCCATCGCCGCCGAAATCGCCAAGCAAACGCAAGACTTCGTCTCACTCGATATCAGCCATCAACCTGCAGAATTTGTCCGTCAGCATTTCCCGTCCATCCATCGGCACTGCCTGTCCCAATGCAGCTTGGACATCACGCGCCAAGCCATCCCCGTCCGCCCAGTGCAACACTACACCTGCGGCGGCATCCAAACCGACCCCAGCGGAAGAACCTCCCTGCCGCAGCTCTACGCCTTAGGCGAAACCGCCTGCACCGGCTTGCACGGAGCCAACCGCCTTGCCAGCAACTCCCTGCTCGAATGTGTCGTTACCGCCAGACTTGCCGCCCAAACCATCGCGGACAGACAAGCGTTCCAAACCGAACCATTCCAAAGGCCGTCTGAAAGCCCCTCCGCCGAAACAGACATCTTTTCAGACGGCCTCCAAAACACATTCAGCCGCCCCGTCCTGCAAGCGTTCAACCAACGCCATCTGGGCATCATACGCAACGATACCGACCTGCGCCGCGCCATCGCCCAACTGCAGTTTTGGAAGCAAAACCAAGCCGAGCCATACACCGCGTCCGAATACGAAAACCGCAACCTACTCGAATGCAGCCTCGCCCTTGCCCAAGCCGCATACAGGCGGAGAGAGAACATCGGAGCACATTTTAATAGTGATTGTTGAGGCTGATAGAGACCTTTGCAAATGTTTCTAAATATTCT
>NZ_KV821223.1:0-25325 GCF_001815615.1 Neisseria sp. HMSC075C10 | reverse complement strand
ACGTTCTCACCTGGCATTACCATTTCTACGCCTTCTTCCAAAGTAACTGCACCAGTTACGTCAGTAGTACGGAAGTAGAATTGTGGACGGTAGTTAGCGAAGAATGGAGTGTGACGACCACCCTCTTCTTTGCTCAGTACGTATACTTCTGCTTTGAATTTGGTGTGAGGAGTGATAGTACCTGGTTTAGCCAATACTTGACCACGCTCTACGTCTTCACGTTTAGTACCACGCAGCAATACGCCTACGTTGTCACCCGCTTGACCTTCGTCCAGCAGTTTGCGGAACATTTCAACGCCGGTGCAAGTGGTTTTTTGGGTTTCTTTCAAACCTACGATTTCGATCTCGTCACCAACGTGGATGATACCGCGCTCTACACGACCGGTTACTACTGTACCACGGCCGGAGATAGAGAATACGTCTTCGATAGGCAACAAGAAAGGTTTGTCCACAGCACGCTCAGGTGTTGGGATGTAGCTGTCCAAGGCAGCAGCCAATTCGAAGATTTTTTCTTCGTAAGCAGCATCACCTTCCAAAGCTTTCAGTGCAGAACCTTGTACGATTGGGCAGTCGTCGCCAGGGAAGTCGTAGCTTGACAACAAGTCACGGATTTCCATTTCAACCAGTTCCAACAGCTCGGCATCGTCAACCATGTCGCATTTGTTCATGAATACGATGATGTAAGGTACACCTACTTGGCGAGCCAACAGGATGTGTTCGCGAGTTTGAGGCATAGGACCGTCAGCGGCAGAACATACCAAGATCGCGCCGTCCATTTGGGCAGCACCGGTAATCATGTTTTTAACGTAGTCGGCGTGGCCCGGGCAGTCTACGTGTGCGTAGTGACGGGTTTCAGTTTCGTATTCTACGTGTGAGGTATTAATGGTAATACCACGAGCTTTTTCTTCAGGAGCGTTGTCGATTTGGTCGTAAGCTTTTGCAGCGCCACCGAATTTTTTAGCCAAAATAGTAGTCAAAGCAGCAGTCAGAGTGGTTTTACCATGGTCAACGTGACCGATGGTGCCAACGTTTACGTGCGGTTTGCTACGTTCAAATTTTTCCTTAGCCATGGCAATATCCTATAATCTAAGCTTTTTGAAAATAAAGGGTAATAATGAGATGGTGCCCATGGGCAGATTTGAACTGCCGACCTCTCCCTTACCAAGGGAGTGCTCTACCCCTGAGCTACATGGGCGAAATTGTTTGGAGCGGGTGAAGGGAATCGAACCCTCACCGTAAGCTTGGAAGGCTTCTGCTCTACCATTGAGCTACACCCGCATACTCACTTTTTTGCTCCAAGTAAGAATTTTTGGTGGAGGGAGAAGGATTCGAACCTTCGAAGCTCACGCAACAGATTTACAGTCTGCCCCCTTTGACCGCTCGGGAATCCCTCCAAAAGAGAACGTCAGTTTATTGGCAACTCAGATTTCCGTCAAGATTTTTTTTCATTTATTTCTTTAAAAATATCCAAGCTTTTGCTTTTAAACACTATTTATTTAAACTGAATGATTTTTTCGTACTTAGCCATCAGTTCTTCGTGCGTTTCAGGATGCTCTTCATCGATCAAGATACAATCGACAGGGCATACCTGTTGACACTGAGGCTCATCGTAATGGCCTACACATTGCGTACACAAATTTGGATTGATTTCGTAAATTTCTTCACCTTGCGAAATGGCATCATTTGGACATTCCGGTTCGCACACGTCGCAGTTAATGCACTCATCTGTAATAAAGAGCGACATTTCTATTTCCTTTTTTCTTAAATTATCAAAACCGATTGGGCGCGGATTATAGCACAAATGACGTCGGAACAATCCGTTTGAAAGAATGTTTTACACCTTGGGAATGATTCTCAAATTCTATACTATTCAGCAACTTGCGAATAGAGTAACAATTCAAACCTACTCATTCCCGCCTTTCCTTCCCGATAAACTTCCAGCCAATCCGGTTTTTCAGGCAGCTTCCCTGCTTCAATATAGACCATTGCCCCATTTTTCAAGTGGCTTTGCAATCGGATAAACAGATTTTGCCAATCTTCCCATGCAAATGGCGGATCAAGGAACACAACATCAAATTTTTCAGACGGCCTTGTCAGATAAATCATGCCGTCTGAACACTCGATTTCCACCTGTTTCAAACCTAATTCACGGATATTTTTCTGAAGCGTTTGAACTGTTTGGCGGTGGTTATCGACCATTACCACTTTTGCCGCATTACGAGAAGCAGCCTCCATTCCCAAAGCACCGCTGCCGCTGAATAAATCTAATATTGTTTTTCCAGTTAAATCCTGACCCAACCAGTTAAACAGTTTTTCACGCACGCTGTCAGGCGTCGGGCGCAGACCGTCTGCAGATAAAAATGTTAACTTTCGCCCCCTGCATTGTCCGCCAATGATACGTACTTGATTGCTGTGTTTGGAATGTTTGTTATTTGCCATAATTCTTAAAAGATGCCGATTTTTCAGACGGCCTCAATTATATAGTGAAACTGCTATCAAGCCGTATTTCATATTCTTTTAGATACAACAAGGCCGTCTGAAAATCATTTTTCAGACGGCCTAGGCTTTTACTTCTGCACAGAAGCAGCCAGCTGTCTCAACAACTCAATTTCCTTATCCTTCTGCTCCAGCATTTCCCGGCAATATTTTAACTCCTGATTCAACAACTCCAATTTCATAGCCATATCACTTGAAGCATATAAAGCGATATCGCCTCCACTGTCTCCTTCATTAATCTGTAAAACCATCCCGTTATTACCCGATTTCAACAAATCCCACATATCTACTTTAAAGATAGTCGCCAACTGCTCTAGTCTTGGAATATTCAATTGTGTCTCACCTCGCTCAATCTTAGCGTATCCACCGGCAGACATGGCTAACTTTTCCGCCATTTCTTCCTGAGACCATTTATTTAATTCGCGTATCAAGCGGATCTTTTCGTGAGTTTCCATAAAATTAAAGTTTCTGTATAGATAGTTGTATTATTGGGATAGATTTTAAACTTTTACTTTCTAGAATGGCAAGATTCCAACTCTTATAATTTTATTCCATTTGTCTAATAAAGGGATATCAATATGAAAATTAAAATCTTATTACTCGCCTTTTCTTTTACAGCGTTAATAGGTTGCAGCAGCGATTATGATGACGCCAAAACTTACTTAAAATGTGGCATTGCAGCAAGACATTTAGAACAATTCAAAGGGCTGAATAAAATCCAACAAAAATTAGATCGTTTTAACAATTTACAACTATTAACTCCCCGAGATATAGCCATGATGGCAGAAGAAACTAGAGAGGAAATAGGCTTATCGAATGGTGAATCTTCTGATTTTTGGAAACTACTTAAGCTAACCAAAATTTATAACTCTTCAGAATGTACAGAAATACATGAACAACCAGAAATTCCTACAGGATGGTTATACTATCTTCTTTATCCTTTTCTCTAATACATTTTGATACCTTTGCAAAATAGCCTGTTCACGAAATTTGATGTATAAAAATGTGCTAAAAATTTAGTAACTTATATGCTTGCAAAGCTCTCTGTCTTATTTGAACCAAAAATGAACCGTATTTTATCGGACTTTAAAACGACACGCGGATTCAAATAAACCAATCACAGAAAAGCAAAGGTCGTCTGAAAATTTTTCAGACGACCTTTTCTCTTTTAAACCGACCTAATCTCACTCTTTCGGTGCAGGCGGTTCAATCTGTTCTTTCCAGCCGCATTCTTTTTGCGGGCAGACTTTTTCCACGCCCCAGCGTTTGGTGGTTTTGATGGTCAATACCGGCCACGCGCATTTTGGACAGGTTTCTGCAATGGGCGGGTTCCAAGTGGCGTAGTTGCAATCAGGATAAGTGCTGCAACTGTAAAATAGTTTGCCGTAACGGGATTTGCGCTCGACGAGATTGCCTTTTTTGCATTGCGGGCATTGGACGCCGGTATCTTTCGGTTTTTCCAGCGGCTCGACGTGTTTGCATTTGGGGTAGTTGGCGCAGCCGATGAATTTGCTGCCAGTGCGACTGTATTTGTACACTAGGCGACCGCCGCATTTCGGACACTCGCGTCCATCGAGTTCGGCTTGTTCAGCCTCGGCTTTGGCGATGCGTTCGGCAGCCTCTTCAGCAGTTTCATTGACATTGCGCGTGTAGCTGCACTCGGGATAACCGGCACACGCAACAAAACGACCCATTTTGCCGAATTTGATTTGCAGCTTGTGTTCGCCGCATTTCGGGCAGGTTTCGTCAAGTTCCTGCGTGGTAAATTTGGCGCGTTCGATGCCCTCTTTTTCTTCCACTTGCTTGATAAACGGCTTCCAGAATTTGTCCATCACGGGAATCCATTGGCGTTTGCCGTTGGCAATTTCGTCAAGCTGGTCTTCGAGTTTGGCGGTGAAGTGGTAGTCGACGTATTGGGCGAAGTGTTCGGTCAGGAATTTGTTGACGATGTCGCCTGTGTCGGTGGGCATGAAGCGTTTTTGCTCAAGGGTAACGTATTCGCGGTCTTTGAGCGTGGAGATGATGCTGGCGTAGGTGGAGGGACGGCCAATGCCGTATTCTTCGAGGGCTTTAACCAGTGTGGCTTCGTTGTAGCGTGGCGGCGGGGTGGTAAAGTGTTGTTCGCCGTAGAGTTTGTCCACAGGCAGTTTGTCGCCTTCGCTCATTTCAGGCAGTTTTTTGCTGTCTTCGCCTTCTTCATCGTCGCTGCTTTCTTCGTAAACGCTGAGGAAGCCTGCGAAGGTTTGCACCTGTCCGGTTACGCGGAATACGCCTTTGCCGACGGTAATATCGACGGTGGTTTGGTCGAATTTGGCGGGCGTCATCTGACAGGCAACAGTACGCTGCCAAATCATTTGATAGAGTTTGAACTGGTCTGCACTCAGGAAGGGTTTGACGCTTTCAGGCGTGCGGTACACGGAAGTCGGACGGATCGCTTCGTGGGCTTCTTGGGCGTTTTTGGATTTGGTTTTGTACTGCTTGGCCGAACTTGGCAGATATTCTTTGCCGATTTTGTTTTCGATGTAATGGCGGATTTCGGTTAACGCTTCATCGGCCAAATTCACGCTGTCAGTACGCATATAGGTAATCAGACCGATGGCACCCTGCCCTACGTCTATACCTTCATAAAGCTGTTGGGCGGTACGCATGGTGCGGTCGGTGGTGAAGCCGAGTTTGCGCACGGCATCCTGCTGCATGGTAGAAGTGGTGAACGGCGCGGCGGGATTGCGGCTGCGCTTTTTCTTTTCAATGGCAGTAACGACAGCCTCTTTGCCTTCGAGTTCTTTCAACACGTCGGCTTGCGCGGCTTCATTCGGCAGGTCGAATTGTTCGAGTTTCGCGCCGTTGTATTGGGCGAGTTTGGCGGTAAACTTGCTGCGGCCTTTGTGGCTGTCGAGATGTACCGTCCAATATTCCTGCGCTTCAAACGCGCGGATTTCGTTTTCGCGCTCACAAATCAAACGCAAAGCAGGGCTTTGTACACGGCCTGCACTCAAACCGCGGCGGATTTTTTTCCACAACAACGGCGAGAGGTTGAAACCGACAAGATAGTCCAAAGCGCGGCGGGCTTGTTGCGCATCGACCAAATCCATTTCGATTTCGCGCGGATGGGCAACGGCATCGAGCACGGCGTTTTTGGTGATTTCGTGGAACACGACACGCTGCGGCTTAATGTTTTTCAGGCCGCGTTTGGATTTGAGGATTTCCAAAAGATGCCAAGAAATGGCTTCGCCTTCCCTATCCGGGTCGGTTGCGAGGTAGATGTTTTCAGCTTCTTTGGCACCGGCAACGATGGCATCGACGTGTTTGCTGTTGCGGCTGATCAGTTGGTATTTCATGGCAAAGCCATTGTCGGGATCGACTGCTCCGCTTTTCGGAACCAAATCGCGGACGTGGCCGTAAGACGCCAAGATTTCAAAATCACCGCCCAAATATTTTTTCAGGGTTTTGGCTTTGGACGGGGATTCGACGATTAATAGGTTTTTCGCCATTGTTGTTCTCTTTTGGATGTATTGGATTTATGTTTCAGACGGCCTCATTTTATTCAGGCCGTCTGAAAAAAGGTTTAGTGCATCACGTTTTGTCCGGTCAACGCACTCATCAAGTCGTCGCCAATCAGGACGGGTAGCTCGCTCTTGTGCATCCACAACACCAGCAATACCAACACTTTGGCGGTATCGAGGGTAATTTCGTCCGATGGAATATGCATCAGGGCGTGAATGACGATTTCGCGTTGCTCATAAGTAATTGCGTGTTCGGTAACCAAATATTGCATCAAGCCCATGACTTCCTGCGGCAGATTTTCAGCTTCTTCACGGCAGAATACGCGCAGTGAGTCGCTGTTAAACGGCTCGGCATAGAATTCGGACGTATTGAACAAGACTTCCATCATCATCAATGTATTGCCGATTTCCGTAGCATCAAAACCCGCATCTTCCAAGAGGCGACCCAAATCCTCCGGAGGCGGACAATTGTCGAAATCTTGGAAGTGTTCGATTAAATAGGCAATGACTTCGGTCATGCTGGTTCCTTAAATATAGATAATTTATGCTTTGACACGCTGATAACGGCCGCCCGGCAAGGCGGCAACGATACCGTCAAGTTCGTATTCCAAAAGCTGTGCGTACACGTCTGCCGCTGCCGTATTGGTTTGTTGCGCCAAAATATCGGGATGTATCGGGTCGTAACCCATTGCTTCCAATAAAGCGCTTGTCGATGGGTCGGCAGGTGGGTTTTCAGACGGCCTTTGCGGTTCATCCGCTATTATTTTTGGTTGCAGCCGTTGAGTTTGATCGTTTTTCGGTTTGACCGTCTTATTTATAGAATATGATGGAACAGGCGTATTTTGCAATAGCTGCGGACACTCATGGAGAATATCGTCCAGACATTCAACCAGTTTTGCCCCGTCTTTAATCAGCTTGTGACAGCCTTTGCTATGCGGATTGTCTATCGAACCGGGCACCGCCATCACTTCGCGCCCCATCTCCGCCGCCAACTTGGCGGTAATCAATGAGCCGGATTCCAATGCCGCTTCAACCACCAATGTCAGCTGCGATAATGCGGCAATCAGACGGTTGCGACGCGGAAAATTGCCTGCAAACGGACGCGTGTCCAAAGGGAACTCGCTGACAATCAATCCCCTTTCGGCAATTTCATAAGCAAGGTTTTTATTGGACGGCGGATAAATGCGGTCTATACCGGTTCCCCAGACGGCAATGGTACCGCCATTTGCCTGCAATGCGCCCTGATGGGCGGCGGTATCGATACCCGAAGCCATACCCGATACGACGGGAATGCCTTTTTCGCTCAACGCCCTGCCGAAATCTTTGGCAATCCGCATTGCCTGCGGCGTGGCATGGCGGCTGCCGACAATCGCGGCAGAAGGTGTGTGCAGCAGCTCTGCATTGCCGCGTAAGAACAAGACCGGTGGCGCGGTAATGCCTTGTGTCAGCATTTCGGGGAAATCATCATCTTGCAGCAGCAACAAACGGCAACCGTCCTGCATTTCCCATTTTAAAGCAGCTTCGGCAGACCGCTGCGCCAAAGCCCGTTTATCCGCATTGCGCCACGACTCGGCCGCCTGTTTATGGCGCACCAACGCGGCAATTTTGTCTGCCGGCGCATTCAAGGCTGCTTGTGCGCTACCGAATTGCTGCAACAACACCAAAAAACTTTCTGCGCCGATATAGGGCGTAAATGCCAGTTGCAACCAAGCAAAACGCTCGTTTTCCGTCATCAATCTGTTCCCTTTTCGTAATGTTTTTTCAGACGGCCCGAAGTAAATAAAGGCCGTCTGAATATTTTATTAATATAAAGCTTTAGTTACCCATCACAGTAACTTTCTCAGAACATCATTTTTATCCAATATACGATTAATCAGATATTCATCATCAGGTTTTAAGTTATCCATTAGCTCATCTACAACGGCCATACGGCTACGTAGAAATTTCAAAAGCTCCGGATTTGGGTTTTCTTTATTGTATTCATCATAGCGAGCCTGAACTAAAGACTGCTGACTTTGGCCTAAAATCTCTAAAGCTACTTCATAATCAAAATGTCCTAACATTGGATAACTCCTTTTCAAAAGTACATCTTTACATTAAAGCATATTTATATCTTTATGTTTTAGCCATTACTGCTGCATTTCATTTTGAATCGCCTGAATGACAAAATCTTTCAAAGAAATACCATGTTGAGCACAATATTTTTTCAATTCTTGGTGCATTGATTCAGACATAATCAATGTATAGTGTTTTTCCGACTCAGTTGTAATCTGAGCAGTTTTGCCGACTTTCGTATTCTTTCGGCTTAAAAGGCAAAATAACAATGCCAAGCCATATCATTGTTTTTATAAAGTATTGCTTGTCTAAGCAAACCGTCAAATGACGATGCCGTCTGAAAAACCTGATGGCTTTCAGACGGCCTCTTTTGTGTTTGAACCGATATTGCGCTTATTCTTCGGATTTGTCGGCGCTGCGGCGCGATACGCTGATACCGAGTTGTTTGAGTTTGCGGTAAAGGTGTGTACGCTCCAAACCGACCTTTTGCGCCACGCGGCTCATATTTTGGCCTTCTTGGGCGATGTGGTACTCAAAGTAGCGGCGCTCGACTTCTTCCCTCAATTCGCGCAAAGGCATATTGAAATTGAAGCCACCGATGATTTCTGTCGCCGTCGCGTTTTCCTTCTGACCCAAAGCCACGGCAACAGCCTGATCGTCCACTTCTTTGCCGTCCGATTCCAACATGATGTTTTTCACTGTTTCGGCAAGCTGGTCGTAATTGCCCGGCCAATCGTATTGGCGCAAAACCACCAACGCGCTGTCGCTGAATTTTACCGGCTGGATTTTTTGACTTTCGGCCCAATCGGTCATGATGCGGTTGATTAAAAAGACGATATCGTCTGGTTGACTGCGCAAAGAAGGAACATTGATGCACTCTTTCAACAGCTCCGCCAGTCGGCCGGCAACGACGTCATCAGCGCTCTCACCGCGTTTAAAACCGCATGAAGCAATCACACGGACATTGTAACGGTCAGCTTTTTCCAGCAAGAAAGCAATGCCGTTTTGGATATTTTTGCTGTAACGGGCAATATCGCCGACATACAAAATACCGCCCGATGCTTTTTGCAACAACTCCAACGGCGTATCGACAATGTGTTCGACACGGTCGGTTGCCACCCAAGGCGTACCGCTTTTGTGCAGATAGCGGGCGACAATTTCAAACGGCGAGCCTGCCTCACCAGCCAACAACAGCGGGCGGTTGTGTTTGGCGGCCGCTTCAATGCTGCCGTTCATTTCTTGAATGACGGGGCTGTTGCCCAGTTTGTCCAAAGTCATACCGGAGGCCGTCTGAACTTCGCCATGTTTCAAGGCGCGTTCTACCGCAGACAAGAGTTTTTGCAGGGCAATCGGTTTTTCCAGAAAATCGAGCGCGCCGATTTTGGTGGCTTCAACCGCGGTATCGATACTGGCATGGCCGCTCATCATCACCACAGGCATATTGAGTTGGCCGTTTTTCGCCCACTCTTTCAACAAAGTGATGCCGTCGCAATCGGGCATCCAAATGTCCAGCAACACCATGGCCGGACGCGTTTGATAACGCAATTGGCGCGCTTCTTCGGCATTTTCAGCCAAAGTGACGGTATAGCCTTCATCTTGAAGGATTTCGGAGAGCAGGTCGCGGATGCCTACTTCATCATCTACAATCAAAATATCACTGCTTCGCATAAGTTTCTGCCATTTCCGGTAAAGCTATTTTGACACACGCGCCGCCGCTGTTCTGATTGCTCAGGCTGATGCGGCCGCCATGCTCCTCGATAATTTTTTTCACAACGGGCAAACCCAGCCCCGTTCCTGTCGGTTTGTCGGTAACGTACGGCTCAAAAGCATTGTGCAGCATTTCTTTGCTGAAACTTTTGCCGTTGTTGCAGACGGTCAGGAAAACCTGTCCGCCTTCGCGCCCTGTTTCGACGTTTACTTGCGGCGCTTCGTCCGACTCTGCCGCTTCTGCGGCATTCTTAAATAGGTTATGCAACACTTGGCGCATCGCCGTCGTATCGGCAACAATCGGCAGAGCATCGGCGCTGAGCCGCGCATTAAATTTGCACGCGCCGGCCTCATATAATACCAATACTTCCGACACCAAACCGTTTAAATCTTGTTTTTCTAAATTCAGAGACGGCGCACGCGCATAATTGCGGAATGCTTCGACCATTTCTTTCAGCGCGGCAACCTGTTTGACGATGGTATCGGTTGAACGGCTGAGGATTTGGGCGTCTTGTTCATCAAGTTTATCATGCAATTTCCATGCCAATCTCTCGGCGGAAAGCTGGATAGGCGTGAGCGGATTGCGGATTTCGTGCGCCAACCGTTTCGCCACTTCGCCCCATGCGGCCTCTTTTTGCGCCCGTATCAAGACGGTAATGTCATCAATCACCATCACCACGCCGTTATCGTTATCCTCCGGCAGGATGGTAGCTTTGCCCAATAAGATTCGGGCATCGTCGGGCGCGGCATATTCGACTTGGACGGGTTTGTCGCTGTCGGCGGTTTCATTAATGGCGGCAAACACATCGGCCAACAGGGTTTGCTGCGGCGATTTGCCGTGCCATTGATGCCAGTTGCTGCCCCACAAAGACACCAGCGAAACGCCCAAAATCTGTTCGGCAGCCTTGTTAAAGGTTTTCAGACGGCCATTGGCATCCAAAGCAATCACGCCTGTGGTCAAACTTTCCAACACGCATTCCAAATAATGGCGGGCGGCTTCTTCACGCAAACGGTTGCGCTCGTCCGCCTCTTTGGCAATCGATAATTGCTCGGTCATGTGGTTGAACAATTGGGTCAAACGACCGAACTCGTCATTGCGAAATACCGGCCGGGTCTGGCTGAAATCACCCTGAGCCACCGCCCGTGCACCCTCTGCCAACGACAACACCGGCGCCACAAAACGGCGGGCAAAATACAAAGCCATCACCAGCGCCAAAAAGATGGCCAACAATGTCGCGACCAACAGCGTGGACAGGAAAAAGGTTTGCAGGCCTTTTTTGGTATAACTCAGCTCGGCGTATTTAGCACGGGCCGCTTCGATCAACGTCGCATCTTGGGCAACATCTTTCGGAATCGGCTGACGGAAAAACAACACATAATCCTGATTTTTATGCGTACCGATCAGCATCCAACCTTGAGCATACAGCACGCCACCGATGTTTTCCAAGCTGCGCACCGAGCCGGTCTGCTCCAGCTGCTCCCATCCTTCTTTGGTGAGTTCGGGTTGATTTAGTTTCAGGGGATTGATACTTTTCTCAGCTTTATGGGTAGTCGCGCTATAAAGCGCCAGCTGGGCAAAGTCGGCAGTAAGCGCCGATTTTGCCAGCGTCTGCCCTAAATTGCCGTCCAGTGAAGCGGCGCTGATTAAGTCGATCTGCACCGGTGTGGCGTTGCTGACGGCATTGTCCACCGCCAAGTTCAGCGCGGATTTGCTCAAATTTAAGCTGCGCTCTAGAGCCTCATGGGTATCGTTGCCAAACCAAGAATTAATCGTACCGTTAATAAACTGGGCGGAAATACCGAACAAAAACACGCCCGGCAATACGGCAACCAAGGTAAACATCCCCGACAGCCGGCGCGCAATCTGCGAACCGAACACGCTTTTGCTGTTGTCGCGCATCAAAAGCACGACATAGCGCACCAACACCGCGGCCAACACCAGCAACAGCAAGCTGCACAAGGCGACAATCCACCAGAAATAATCGGACAATACGTTGCTGCTGCCCGTTGCAACAGTCAGGCCGTACAACAAAACTACGGCGAATACAGCGGCAATCAGGAGAAAGCGGCGCATGGTTTACTCCTGCACGACCGACAAGGATTTCCAACCCGAATCCAAATGCCAGTTTTTAGACGTCAGGGCATTGATTTGGAACGGTTTGGGCAGCTTGGCGGTTGTCAGCAGCAGGCGGATTTCAGCCTTCGTGTCTTTGGCGGCCACATCACTCAGCGCGCCCTTGGACAAAACCTTCCAATTCGCGACCGCGCCCACTGCGCGCAAGGCGGCTTCAAGCGTGTCGTACTCGGTAGAAAACGTACCGACGGTAACGCGATAGCGGTTGGTCAGCGGATGGAAGGACAATTTGTATTGAATCGTGCTGTCGTTGTTGAGCAGCTGGTCGAACTTGAATTTATAAGACGCCACGGACGGCGCCGACAGCTGCCAACTTAAATTGAAATGCAGGGGGACGCCCTGTTTGAGTGCTTCTTTGAGCTGATCGGGCAAGTCGGTGCGGAAACGGCTGCTGACAGAAAGCTGTCCGGCATGGGTCAGCTTTGCCTCGGCACGGGTCGCACTGATGCCCTCACCCGCCGCGTTCAGCGACACGGCGAGCAAGAGCGGTACAATCAGCGTTTTACTGCTTTTTAATAAGCGCGTAATAAAAGCCATCTTGATGTTTGTTCGGTAAGAGCACATGCGATTCGATCAACTCGGCATCGGCATGGCGGTTAAGGAATTTTTGCAACTGACCGTCGTTTTCTTCGACAAAGACCGAGCAGGTAGCCAGCAACATCCTGCCGTTTTTCGTCAGGGTCTGCCACAGTGCGTCTAATAATGCTTC
Source organism: Neisseria sp. HMSC075C10 (assembly GCF_001815615.1). NCBI lineage: Bacteria > Pseudomonadati > Pseudomonadota > Betaproteobacteria > Neisseriales > Neisseriaceae > Neisseria > Neisseria sp. HMSC075C10. Next base: position 12,721 of record NZ_KV821223.1, on the reverse strand, counting down.
CTGTTGGCGTGCGGTTTTGACGGCATCGGTCGGCCGGCGCAGCCATTTGACGTCGGGATTGCGGCGTGCCACGCCCGAAGCGGTACACGGCACATCGGCCAAGACAGCGTCAAAGGCCTTGCCATCATACCACGCTGTCAAGTCCTGCGCATCGGCACAAGTCAAAGAGGCCGTTTGAAAGCCTAAACGGTCAAGATTGCTCTTCACCCTGTTCAGACGGCCCTCGTCTATATCCAAAGCGGTAACATGACAATCTGCCAGTTCCAAGATATGGCCTGTCTTGCCGCCCGGTGCCGCGCAGGCATCGAGGATGCGTTCGCCGTCTTTCGGGTTCAACAAATAGGCAGCACGTTGCGCACCGAAATCCTGCACAGACACCAGGCCGTCTGAAAAACCGGGCAGACGGCTGACCGGCACGGCTTCTTCCAACATCACGGCGTATTCGTCCAACGCCCTGGCCAAAATACCTTCCGCAGCCAGTTTTTCCAAATAGCTTTCGGCATTGCCGTGTCGGCGGTTGACGCGCAAAGTCATCGGCGGATGCGATTGCAGCGCGGTGGTGATGTTGTGCCAATGTTTTGGATAATGGTTTCTCAAGTAAGCCACCCACCACAGCGGCAGGTTGTGTTTCGCCACATCGTCTTTTTTGCAGGAAGCCGCGAGCTTGTCGCGTTCACGCAAAAAGCGGCGCAAAATCGCATTGGCAAACGAACGGAACTGGCCGCGGCCGATTTTGGCAATGCTTTCCACCGCCTCATTGACCACTGCATGAGGCGCATTGCGCGTGTAATGCAGTTGGTACATCGCCGCCAAAAGCAGGCTTTCAAGCTGCGGATTATCAATCGGCTTCTTCAGCATTTGTCCAAGCATATACTTCAAACTGCCCAAATAACGTTGGCAACCGTAGGCAATATCCTGCAACGCGCCGTTTTCCTGCGCCGTCAGCTGTGGATGCGCCACGCGGATTTCCGCCAAGACATCCTGAAGATTGCGCCCTTCGGCAACCGCGGCAACGCTGTCGGCGGCCAATTTTTGGGCGAGGGACATACTCATATTTTTGCTTTCTGATTTATATTTGATTTCAAGTGTTCGGCGGATTTCAGACGGCCTGTTCGGCAGCCAGCAATGCCCGATAATATTCGGCATCTGTTTTGGAAAAACAGCAAAAGATGATTTTTTCCACTGCCGGACATTGCGGCAGGGTTTGTTTCAAACTCTCCAAAGCGATACGCGCGGCGGCTTCGGCCGGGAAGCGGTACACACCGGTGCTGATGCACGGAAAGGCGATGCTGTGGAGATCGTGTTTCTGGGCAAGCAGCAAGGAATTAGCGTAGGATTGTGCCAATTTAGCCTCTTCATTTTGTTGTCCGCCAAACCATACCGGCCCGACCGTATGGATGACATAACGCGCAGGCAAACGATAGCCTTTGGTTATTTTGGCTTCGCCTGTGCGGCAACCGCCCAAAGTACGGCACTCGTCCAGCAGCTCTTTGCCCGCGGCGCGGTGTATCGCACCGTCTACGCCGCCACCGCCCAACAGCGATGAATTGGCGGCATTGACAATCGCATCGACTGCCAATCGGGTAATATCGCCCTCGACCACTTCAAAAACAGCCATTGTTTTCTTTCCTCTACGTTGATTTCCAGCCTGTTACAAAACCGTTCCGACTTCAATCGTCCGGCCTGCCGCAAATGCCTGTATGCTCATGCGTTTGCTGCCGGAAGGCTGCAATTCAATAATGTTCAGCGCGTGTTCACCGCACGCCACCAGCAGGCCGTCTGAAGTGCAAGACAATACTTCGCCTGCCTTACCCTGTTTGGCCACGACTTCGGCTCGCCAGATTTTCATCGGTTTGCCTTGATACTCGACCCATGCGGCAGGTACGGGGTTAAAGGCGCGGATTTTGCGTTCGATAATGTGCGCGCTTTGATTCCAATCGATACGCGCTTCTTCTTTGCTTAATTTTTGGGCGTAGGTAACACCTTCTTCAGGCTGCTTAACCGAGTTCAGACGGCCTTCAGCCTGCAGACGCTGCAAGTCGGCAACAATCGCTTTCGCACCCAAACCCATCAGCGCGTCATGCACTTCGTTTGCGGTATCCGTAGGTTGAATGGCGTAGCGGTGTTCGCTGACTACATCGCCAGTGTCCAAGCCGATGTCCATCTGCATGATGCACACGCCGGTTTCGGCGTCGCCGGCTTCAATCGCACGTTGAATCGGTGCTGCGCCGCGCCAACGGGGCAACAGCGATGCGTGGATATTGAGGCAGCCGTGTTTGGGCGTATCCAACACATCCTGCGGCAAAATCAAACCATACGCGGCCACCACCATCACATCCGCGCCCGTATCTTTGAGCATTTGCAGGGCTTCGGCGTTATTGCGCAACTTTTCCGGCTGCGCCACAGTCAAACCCAATTCCAAGGCAGCCTGTTTGACCGGCGATGCGGTCAACTGCATGCCGCGGCCTTTGGGGCGGTCGGGCTGGGTCAACACCAGCGGAATTTCAAAACCTGCGGCGGCGATGGCTTTCAAGGCGGCGGCGGCAAAATCGGGCGTACCGGCAAAGATGACTTTCATGTTGTGTCCTTGTGGAAATGGTTTGAATGGGCGCGTTGGGCAAACTGTTTCAGCTGAAAAGGCCGTCTGAAAGATTGAAAACCGAAGTCTGCCTTCTGTTTTGTCTTTTCAGACGGCCTTTAAGCGATGCGCAGGTCAGATGGTGTGTTTCTGACGTTTTTTCAGTTTGGTTTTGATTCGGCCTTGTTTCAGCTGCGACAAGTGTTCGACAAACACGATGCCCATCAGGTGGTCCAATTCGTGCTGCACGCAGATTGCCAGCAGGCCGTCTGCTTCCAGCGTGAATTTCTCGCCTTTTTCGTTCAAAGCCTCGACTTTGACGCGCTCGGCACGGGTCACGGTATCGTAAATGCCCGGCACGGAAAGACAGCCTTCTTCGTAAGTCGTCTCGCCGTCTTTTTCGACAATGACGGGATTGATGAACACGCGCGGCTCGCTGCGGTCTTCGGTCAAATCCATCACGACAATGCGCTCGTGTACGTCGACCTGAGTGGCCGCCAAGCCGATACCGCGTGCTTCGTACATGGTTTCAAACATATCGGCAACCAATGTCTGGATGCGCTCGTCGATTTTTTCAACAGGTTTGGCGACCGTGTGCAAACGCTCGTCAGGGTATTGGAGGATGTTCAGTAAAGCCATAATATTCTCGTTTTATAAAACTGATGTGTGATTTTCATACAGATTCGGTTTCCGCCGCCACAATCTCCTGTCATGACAGCAACATTTAATGCTAAAATAACGCCGAAAAATGTTAAGATAGCGCGACGGAGGCCGTTCGTTATCGTATTGATGAATGGGCGGCAGTTTCGCAAACTCCAGCCTTCTCTGTTTATCATCTGAAGACAAACCGAATCGATTTCAAGGGGAACGGTTATGCAACAACGTATTATAACCCTGCTTTGCATAGCAGGCATGGCTATTTCTGCCCACACTCAGGCAGCTTCTTTAAAAATCCGCCCCAATGCGCCGCAACGCTACGTCGTTAAAAACGGCGATACCTTGTGGAGTATTTCCGGTAAATATCTGTACAGCCCATGGCAATGGAACCGCCTTTGGGGCGCCAACCGCAACGCCATCCGCAATCCGCACCTAATCTATCCGGGTCAGGTGTTGGTTTTACGCTACGTCAACGGCCAGCCGCGACTGGGTTTTGAACACGCTCAAACCCGTTCAGACGGCATTCCCGTGATCAAACTGCATCCGCGCGTACGCGAAACTTCCGGCTACGGTATTCCGACCGTCAACGTCAACCTCTACCGCATGTTCATGAAACATCCGCAGATTATCGCTCCGGAAGAAACCGCCAACGCGCCGCGCCTGATTGCCGGCCCCGACAACCGCGTCCTCTACACCCAAGGCAACCGCGTGTACGCATACGGCCTGACCGAACCCGGCCGCTACCTGACCTACCGCGTCAATAAAAACATTACCGATCCGGAAACCGGCAAATTCCTCGGCCAAGAAGTCGTGTTCAGCGGCATCGCCAACACGCTGCCTTATACCGACTCCGCATTGGAACACCGTACCCGCGCTTCTGACGAAAAACTCAAAAGCAACGAGTATTACACCCAAGTCAACAAAGCCATGAAGCTGCGCACCCAGTCCGCGCAACCTTTGGTTATCGAAGAAGCCGTTTCCGAAATCCGCAAAGACAACTATCTGCTGAAACTGCCCGAAGGCCTCGACAGCTTCAATGTGATGCCACACGCCCCTGCCCGTCCGATTCAGGCCAAAGTCGTTTCCATCTTCGACGGCGTGGGCGAAGCCGGCCAGTTCCAAACCATTACTTTGGATAAAGGCGAACTCGACGGCTTGGACAAAGGCACTGTGGTCAGCCTCTACAAACGCGGCCGCCAAGTCCGTGTCAATCTATCCAACAACCTGATTCGCAAGCCGAAAGACAAAGATACGGTTGAATTGGTTTCCATTCCGGCGGAAGAAATCGGTTTGGCAATGGTGTACCGCACATCCGACCATCTGGCCTCAGCCATTATTTTGGAAAGCCTGAACAGCGTTTCCATCGGCGATACCGCCTCCGAACCCGGCCGCGATTTGGACAATATAGCCGATGAAAAAACCATGGACAAACCGGCTGAAGACGAACAGGAAAGAGAAATCGAACTGGAAGTCCGCAGCTGATTGAGCTTTTTTAGCAGCGATTCGATAAATAAAGGCCGTCTGAAAACATGTTTTTCAGACGGCCTTTTGATTGCTGCCCATCAGAATAAATAAAATCTATAACACGTTGTTTAAAGCGCAAACAATATCTCATGTCTTCAGCTATTTATCGGCTATTCCCTTTTCTATCGTTTTTCCGCTCTGCCATTCCAAGCAGAAATATGAAAAGCCCAACACACTATTTTTACCTGTTGATTGCTCCATCTGTTCCTGCCAACAAAAAGGCCGTCTGAAATCTTCAGACGGCCTTTTTATCCACAACTCAAATCCGATTATTTGAATTTGTAAGTGTATTGCAAGCCCAAGATGTCCGCTTTATTTTTGAAGCGGGCAGAGGATGCACCGCGGCTGTCTACGTCGTTGCCGCTGGCTTTGCCGGTGCGGTAAACCGTGTCATTGATGTGGATATGGCTATACGCCGCATCGATAACATGGTTTTTACCCAGTTGATATTTGGCACCGACGGAGAACCAGATACGGTTGCCGTCAGGCAGGCTGTTCATGCGGTCTTCGGCGCTTTTAACCGGTGATTTGTCGAAAGCGATACCGGCACGCAGTTGCAATGGTTCGGTAACTTGGTAAGAGCCGCCGAATGCAACTTTATAAGTGTTGCGCCAGTTAGGCGTGATGACGGTACGGTCAGATTGGCCGTTGACAACTTTTTTGGTGTTTTCAAACACCAGCTCGGCTTTGTTGAAGCGGCTGTGGCGCGTCCAAGTCACATCGCCGAACAGGTTGGTTTTGTCGGTGGCGCGGTACATACCGTGAACAGACAAAGACTCAGGCGTGACGATTTTTACGCTGGCTTTTTCGTTCAGCACATAACCGCGTGCTGCCATTGCACCCAAATCCCAAGCGCGTTTTGCATATGCGCCGTCAGCTTCCCAATCGGCAGTGCCTTTCAGCGTATGCGATACTTTGGAACGATAGTTCACACCCACGCGTGCGCGCTCGTTGATGTCCCACATCCACGCCAGTTGATAGCCGAAGCCCCAATCGTGGCCTTTTACATCGGCATGACCGTCAGCTTTGCCGGTCGCATCGACAGCAACGGGACGGCCTGCTTGACGGGAAGCCAAGCCGCTGGCCAACTGACTGATGGCGCCGGAAGCATCCCAGTCGGAGTATTTACGCAATTCGGCTTTGGAATATTGGGCAATCAAACCGGCACCAACAGCGTGCTGCTCATTCAGTTTCCACGCGACTACCGGCTCGATGGCGATGGTGGTCAAACCCAGTTTGTTGATGTTGTGGCGCAAGACGGAATCTTTTTCGTATTCGGTTGCCGATCCGAAAGGAACGTACACGCCCAAACCCAAAGTTACATCGTCGCTGGCTTTGTACGCGCCATAAACGTGCGGAGCAACGGTGGTTTCGGTAATTTTGCCGCTGGTCGAGCCGCTGACATCGGCACCCGTTCGGAAGTGTTTCGCAGATTCTGCCTCATAATGAATGCTTGGGAAAACGATATTGGCGTTGACGGAAATTTGGCTGCTGTCGATTTTGCTCAAACCAGCCGGGTTGTAGAAAATGGTTGAGGCATCGGCAGCTTCGGCGGCGGCGGCGTTGGCCGTGCCTTGTGCGTTAACGGATTGTGTGCCGAAGTGGTAGCCGGAGGCTTGGACGGCGGTAGATAACAGTGCTGCGCTTAAAATAAATGCTGTTTTTTTCAGATTGAAATGAATCATTTTGGTTTACCGTGAAAGTAGCGGACAAAGAAAAAGGCCGTCTGAAACGTCCTTTATTGATTTAGTATAGGCACTCAATTCTATACTACATCATTATTTTTGCCTAATCTTTTCTTTTTTTACACAAAAAAAGCAGGCTAAAACAGCCTGCTTTTCCAATCATCGGATCACTGCAATTATTTAACCTGCAACACTTCCAGCGTATTGGTCGAACCGGATTCGCGCATTTGCGAACCGCTGGTGATGATGTATTGGTCGCCGCTTTGGAGGATTTTGTGTTCTACCAGCATGGCTTCCACTTCGTTCAGCGCGGTATCGTGATCGGTACTGGTTGCCAAAATCAACGGACGTACACCGCGGTACATCGCCATGCGGCGTTGCGCTGAAACACTCGGCGTCAGGGCAAAAATCGGCAGGGTGATGTTGTGGCGGCTGACTTCGAAGGCGGTCGAACCGCTTTCAGTCAGGGCAACGATGGCTTTGGCGTGAACTGCTCGCGCCACGCTGACCGCACCGCCGGCAATCGCCAAGTTGGTGCTGACGGCTTCGGGATACTCGACCTGTTCGGCAACGCCGTTGAGCGAATCTTGTTCTTTTTCCGCAGCCGCACAAATAATCGCCATTTGGCTGACGGTTTCAAACGGATACGCGCCGACGGCGGTTTCGGCGGAACACATCACCGCATCGGTACCGTCCAATACCGCGTTGGCCACGTCGCTGACTTCCGCGCGGGTCGGTACGGGGTTGGTAATCATCGATTCCATCATTTGAGTTGCCGTAATACTGAAGCGGCGCAACTCACGGGCGCGGCGGATCATGCGTTTTTGTAGGGCAGGTACGGCGGCATGGCCGACTTCCACTGCCAAGTCGCCGCGGGCAACCATAATACCGTCGCTGGCAAGGATGATTTCGTCCAGATTTTCAATGGCTTCTACGCGCTCAATTTTGGAAACCAACCCGGGGCGTACGGCTGTACTGCCTTTCATTTCTTCTTCGACTTTGGCGCGTGCAATGTGCAAATCTTCGGCGGATTTTACAAAGCTGATGGCGAGGTAGTCACAACCAATAGCAATCGCGGTTTTCAGGTCGCGGAAGTCTTTCTCGGTCAATGCACCGGCAGACAGGCCGCCGCCGCGTTTATTGATACCTTTGTTACTTTTCAGCACATGGCTGTTTTCTACCCTTGTAATAATCTTACTTCCTTCAACCGCTTCAACGGTCAACGTCAACAGGCCGTCGTCCAGCCACAAAACATCGCCGGCAGCGACGTCATTCGGCAAATCACGGTAGTCCAAACCCACCGCTTCACGTGTGCCTTCGCCTTCAAGTGTGGCATCCAAAATCAAGGTTTCACCCTTATTCAGCTCGATGCTGCCGCCTGCAATTTTGCCCACGCGGATTTTAGGCCCTTGCAAGTCGGCAAGAATGGCGATTTCCTGACCCGCACGTTTCGCGGCTTCGCGTACGATACGGGCATTTTCTTCATGAAACTCCGGAGTACCGTGGCTGAAATTGAAACGGACGACATTAAGGCCGCCGACACGGATCATGTCTTCCAACAATTGTACATTGTTGCTGCCCGGACCCAATGTGGCGACAATTTTGGTATTGTGGCTGATACGGGTTAAATCACGTTGCAATTGGCTCATGTAAACGTCCTTTCCTGTTGATTTCACGTTTGATAATGAAGAAGATTGTACTCTTAATGCAATAATGTTGGCGTAAAATTACATCATTTTCTGACTTAAACTAAATTTATTTTTGCATTAACCTACTTTTCTATCGGATACAATACACTCTCACGTCGTCATTTTTAATTTTCAGACGGCCTCCCTCATACTAATAGAATACTCAACTGATCCATGAAACGTTTTTTGACTCCGCTACCCATCGGCATCGTTTTGGCTGACCTGATTTACGGTTTCGTACTCAATGTCATGCAAGGCTTAAATTTGCAACAAACCGCCGCCAACCAGTCCGGTACCATTTCCGTTACGCCCGACATTGCCTTCAACAGCCTGCAAATCGTCGCCAACGGCGGCATGGTCTGCATTATCGGCTTCGGCTTGATTGTCTTGTTCCAACTCAACCGCGCCGTATTGCGCCAACAAATTCTGCCCATCGGCATTTTCCGAACCCTCGGCCTGTTGGCTGTTTTGGCATTCAGCATTTCGTCTTTGTGGGAATGGTTGCATGCCGCTTTGTCGCTGCTTTCCGGTCGCAATGTTTTAAACTTCAGCAACCCGCGTTATCTGGTTACCGCAGCCTGCATGCCCATCATCGCTTTCTTGTGCATCTTGCGCCTGTACAATTGGTATCGCCTGCATCGGACTGTTGCCGCTGACGACACCTCCACGACCCTCTAATCAAGCTGCAAAAAGGCCGTCTGAAACAGGAAAACCTATTTCAGACGGCCTTGTCATTATATATCTCAACGTTGATGGCTGGTTTCTACACCGGCCTTAATCTCAACATTTGCGAGCTGCCTCCGCTGCCTGATGCGCAGGCCGCCAAGCTCAGTGTCAAAACAACCACAGTTAAAATCTTCAGCATTGGATTCCTTCTTTCCACAAAAATTATTTCGGATCGCAACGGAAATGGTACGCACAAATTTCAAATCCGTTTTTGAAGTAGAGACGATGAGCATCTGCTCGGTCATGGTTCACATGGACATTCAGATGGATTTTGGTCGCACCCGTTTCCGCACCGATTTTACGTACTTCTTCCAACAAGCGTGAAGCATAACCTTTTTGGCGGCATTGCGGCATGGTTACGAGATCATCAATATGGATATGGTAACCACTGGCCAAGTTATGTGCAGTATGGAAACCGCATACGGCTACGGCATTTTGTTTGCCTTCTTCAAAAATACCCAGCAGACGGTAGCCGGTTTTGCGTTGATGCTCGTTGATTTGTTCGACGAAACGGTGAATATCGGTCAAAGAAGAACGCAAAATACTCAGTGCCGCAAAAGCGGTTGCAGTTTCTTCCGGCGGAATTTCACGCAATACGCCGACCACTAGCGCGGCAGCTTGAGGCTCAGGCTGCGCATTGGCCGTTTCCGCACGCTCGGCGGCATGTTTTTCTTCAATCGCCTGCGCCAACAAAACGCGCTCGACCGGCACTTCGCCCTGCTGTTTGCTCTCTTGCTCTTTAAGCAAGGCTTTGCAGTCAATCACGCGTAAATCATTATCCGCCGCAAAGTCCATCAAGAAACGGAACATTTGCGGATTGTCTTCTTCCAACTTTTTATCGACCGCTACACAACGGACATTATCCACCAAAATAGGGCGCACCCAATTCGAATAGGAAAGGCGGTTGTCTTTAGTAAAGGAAGACAAAATACCGCACAGGCGCTCCGCCCAGTCGCTTGGTCGGAAAATCTTGCCTTTGCTGGTCGTACCATGGATCACAACTTCATAAGGATTACACACTAACATAAGCAGCTTCCTGAGAGTAAATGGCTGAAGGAATATTTCGCCAGTGCCAACATCAGAAAAAGTTCCGATACATAGCAACAGATTATTGAAAAAATATCAGTAAGGTTTTGAAATACGACAATGATGAGACGGCTTGCCGATCCTGACAATCCGTTTCGAATTCTTTGATTATTATACCCGATACGCCTCTTTTTCTTCAAAAATCATTTGAAAAATAACAACAGGCCGTCTGAAACCAAGTATTTCGGTTTCAGACGGCCTGCATATTTTGAATATCAATACAACAATTTCTTGCGGGGCTTTTGCTCGCCACTGGATTTAATTTCTAACAAATTGAAATTCAGTATGCCCAAATCCAAGACACTTTCAGAAGTGCATTGATCGCCAAAGGCATTTTCATAAGTGGCCTTCAGTTTCAACACGCCACCAAATGTCTGATCTGGCAATTCGGCAGCCAGCGCCAACATACTTGCAAACACGCTACCATACAATTCGCCCGATGCCAGCATATCTACACCGCCGGAAAACATTTCCAACTGCATAACTGCATCGGCAACCAGCTTGCTCGGCAAGTGATCAGGCAAAGGCTCTACTTCAAAATGCACATTCTTCGCCAAGCCCTTACCGCTATTGCGGACAACCAAAACCAATAAATCCGTTTGTCCATCAGAACGTTGCAATGTCGCATGCAAAACAGGATGAATGCTCTCTTTTTGAATCAGCTGCTCACGGTGCAACATTTTGCTTTTTGCTTTGGATTGCGCAGAGACAACAGCCCAAATCAACCAAACCAATGCAACGGCAGAAATGGCAGTGACCAAAAGGGGAAGGTTGGTCAAATAGGCTTGCTGATTAAACCAAACTTGTGCGGCTAAAAATCCGGCAAAGAAAATCAAAACGTATAAAATTGGGGCAAACCGGCTTTGTATGGATGAGTGCATGAGTTTTCCTACATTTCGTATCATGTTATTAAAAAATAATGCCTTTCGGGCGAATAATGTCATCAACCCGGAAGGCATTATTTTAACGTAATTTTAACGCAATTTGCTTAATATCTTGCTTTTTATGAAACTAATGTATCAAGCAGACAACTCAAACCGTATAGCCGTATTTTCAGACGGCCTGAGATTTTTATCAGGCTTCGGCAACCGAATCACGCGAGAAGGTTTTTTCGCAATAATGGCATTTCAAACGCGTCTGACCATTATGTGAACGGACATAAAAGCGACTGATGACCGGCTCGCCATGACTGGCACAATTAGTATTCGGGCAGCGGAACACTTCCGAAATCTCGTCCGGCAATGACAAATGCTGTTTCTCAACCACCTTAAACCGATCGATTTTGTTTACCACTGCTTCAGGGGCAAATAAAGCCAAACGGTTGGCTGCATTGGCATCCAACCACACACCGCTGATTTTGATAATATCTTTGCTGCCCTGCGTTTTGCTGGGCAAATTAAAACCGACCGTAACCGCGCTGCCATAATGCAGCAGCTTAAATTGTCTTAAAATGGCCAAGCCTTTACCGGCAGGAATATGGTCAATCACCGTACCTTGTTCGATCGCTTCAACGCTGAGTTTTGAGTTTTCCATCTTTCGCTCCTTAAACTTCTTCGTTCAATACCAAAGACAAAATTGCCATCCGTGCATACACACCGTTGGTTGCCTGTTCAAAATAATAGGCATGAGGTGTTTTATCCACATTCGGATGAATTTCATCTACCCTCGGTAAAGGATGCAAGACGCGCAAATTGGGTTTGGCATTTGCCAGCATTGACGCATCAAGATTGAATTTACCCTGGATTTTGGCAAATTCCTGCTCATCAAAACGTTCGCGCTGAACGCGGGTCATGTACAAAATATCCGCCCATTCGACCGCTTCTTCCAAGCCGGACAAAATTTGATAAGGGCAACCGGCCTCTTCCAGCTCTTCAGTGATATAGTCCGGCATTGCCAAGCTGGGAGGGGAAACAAATGCAAACTCACAACCCCAACGCTTCAGCGCCTGACATAATGAATGTACCGTACGGCCATATTTCAAATCGCCGGCCATCGCAATCTTCAAATTGCTCAAACTACCTTGTGTTTCATAAATCGTTACCAAATCCAAAAGAGTCTGGCTCGGATGTTGGTTGGTACCATCGCCGGCATTAATCACAGGTACGCTCGAAAACTCGGCCACCACACGGGCCGCACCGTCTTTCGGGTGTCGCTGAATAATCGCATCCGTATAGCTGGAAATAATCCTCGCAGTATCTGCGAGCGTTTCACCCTTTTTCGCGCTGGTATTTGCACCATCGGAAAAACCGATAACTTTCCCACCCAAACGCTGTACCGCCGTTTCAAAAGACAAACGAGTACGGGTGGACGGTTCAAAAAAGCACGAACCAATCAATTTGCCTTCAAGCAAATCTTCACGAGGCTGCTTTTTCAACTTCAAGGCCGTCTGAAGCAGCAATTCGAGCTGCTCTGTCGTCAAATCTGAAATTGAAATAATATGTTGCCGATAAAGCGGATTAGGCATGACCATTCCTTCCCATAAAAAAGCCCGCAATAGGCGGGCGTTTCAAGCAAACCGATTCCATCATTACCCGACATCATCCCCGTCGGACAATCACAACCATGTTCCTACCACACCCATGAAATCTTCCGCATTATCGCATATTTAACAGACGGCTGCTTCTTTCAAGTTTTCAGATTCTTTCAAGTTTTCAGACGGCCTGATACCTTTGCAAAATAACCCTCGGTACTCCACAGCTGAAACCCAAGCACAGGGATTCGGTATTTTCAGTTATTGCCCAATAAAAGCCCCCATTGGTCCAAGTCTTCATTGCCAC
>NZ_KV821222.1:0-765 GCF_001815615.1 Neisseria sp. HMSC075C10 | reverse complement strand
GATTTTGGGGAATTTTGCAAAGGTCTCATAAGGGATTTGTTGAGAAAAAGGCTGAGGAATATAAACAAAAAGGCCGTCTGAAATTTTCAGACGGCCTTTTTTGTTTTTGAATATTGTAAGTGATTGTACTACTGAGAAAAACAGGAATTAGCAAATTAAAATACTAGCATTATAAATTTAACATAATATAAATTATTTTCCTTTTTCCTATTCTTCTACAAATTCCGCTTATTGTTCCTATATGTCAAATGAGAATCAATGATACTCTAGAGAGTGTGCTCATAGTACTCCAATTTTTAGTATGAAATCAATAGGTTTTAAGAGAAATTTGGCTGTACCTCTACCACTTAATTATTGGTTAGTGGAATAGGGTAGAGAGCAGGAAGTCTTAGTACGATACCAAGTACCTTCAACTCACAGACTGTCACTCTATCACTGATAGCAGGCTGGAATAGGACGGACAAAGATTTTGAATCACCCAAATTCAATCTCTAAGACGGCCTTCTTCCCGTCAATCCTTCCCCCTTTACCAGCAGCATTATCACAGATATCATATCAAACCAATTGTCATGATTTATTTGATTGCTGATACAACTATTTTATCTGTTAAAAGTGAATTCGTTGAGCCTTTTTATTTCCACATACCTTATTGCCTGGTTGCATTGTATATTCTGTAATTATTATCAACTTATAAAGGTAGATATACTGGCTGAGACCTTTGCAAAATCCCCCCAAAAAATCCCCTAAATTCCCACCAAGACATTT
>NZ_KV821221.1:0-10545 GCF_001815615.1 Neisseria sp. HMSC075C10 | reverse complement strand
AAACAACATGAGCAAACGATTTAGCGCGGACGAACAACAAACGACGGCCACAACTGCCGCGTCTTCTGACGTAGATGGTACGTCTGAACCCCAAAATACCGCTGCTCCTGCTGATATAGGGCAAAACCTCAAACCCGAAGACTTTGTGCCAACGCTCGCCGAAAAGCCCGAAAGTAAACCCATTTATAACGGCGTCCGCCAAGTCAAAACATTTGAGTACCCCGTCGGCTGCGTCGATGGTGGCAAAAGCGGATGTACCTGCTATTCATCGCAAGGTACACCGTTGAAAGAAATCACTAAGGCAATGTGCAAAGACTACGCCAGAAACGGATTGCCGTTCAACCCATACAAGGACGAACAACAGGCAGCACAACAGCAACAGACCGCACCACAGACCGCCTATGAGCCTGAAAAAGGGCAAGTGCTTACGATGGGTGGCAAAAGCCCTCAAAACCTGATGTATGACGGCTATGTAGAGGCAGGGGAACAATTCCAGCAACGTGGAGGGACTGTCGGATCTAATTAATCAAGCTGCTTTTTACTGTGTTGATGTAGCCCTAAAGGCGGAATCAATATGGTAAAAAGTAGCACGGGGTGCGGGAACTCCCGCTACTTGAATAATAGGATAACTATCCGAAGCTGTAAGCCCTTTTATTCAGACGGCTTACAGGTTCGGATTAGCTACCCGAACCGAAAAACGCCCATCTTGAAACGGCCTAAGTCATCAGACTGTAGAAAAGATGAAGAGGGCGTTTTTTTGTTGTCTGAAAATTGAGTAGCATCAAAGAACACATAAAAGTGTGAATCTGCATAGTAAGGAAAATTATGAGAAACGCTGTCGGTTTGGATATATCGCAAAACACTTTTGACGCTGCCGCTATTGTCAATGGGCAACGTAAGCAAGCCCTGTTTGACAACAGCATCAATGGCTTTGAAAGCTTCAAAGCCTGGCTTGACGGTTTTGACTGTGAATTGCATATATGCATGGAAGCAACCGGCAATTACTTTGAAGACGTTGCCGACTATATCGGCCAGTTTTACATCGTATCCGTTATCAACCCTTACAAAATTAGTGAATACGGCAAAAGCCGTTTTCACCGCACAAAAACGGACAAACAAGATGCAAGGTTGATTGCCGAATATTGTCATACGGCCATGCCCAAAGACTTACCCGCTCGGCAAAAAATAAGCATAGGTCATTATCGCTTGAAACGTTTATTGGCTTTATATGAACAGCTTAAAACCCAAAAGACCGCCCAAAAGAACAGGCTGAAAGTAGCTAAAGACGATTTTGTTAGAAAAATTCATCAAGTTCAAATCCAAGAATTGGATCAACACATTCAGCAAGTCGAAGCAGAAATACAGGCAATCACAAATAGCAATCAAGACTTGAAAGCTGTTTCAGATCGTCTGCAAACCATTCCGGCTATTGGCAAACTAACAGCTGCTATACTCACAAACTATTTACTTAGTGGCGACTTTAAAACCGCTAATCAATTCACCGCCTTTGCCGGCTTGAATCCGCAACAAAAAGAATCAGGAACTAGCGTAAAAGGTCGTTCAAGCATGACACGCTACGGAAACAGACGGCTAAAATCAGCCCTGTTCATGCCTGCTATGGTTGCGCTCAACAGGAATTACTTTCCCGATTTTGTTAAACGTTTGAAAGCCAAGAATAAACCAAAGATGCTGATATTAGGTGCGCTTATGCGTAAGCTGCTTGTCGTGGCCTACTACGTTTACAAAACACAAAAACCTTACAATCCTGAACGCTACAAACCTGCATAATGTTTGTATAAAATAACAAAGCTGTTTTTGCCTGAATGTCAATCAAAAACAGCTTAAAACGCTTGCGCCCTGAGTAATTACATAAAATAAATATCAAGATAAATTAACATGATATAAAAATTACTCGAAATAGGGCTAGACGGCTAAAGTAGCATCTTTTCTTATGTTTAAAAATTAAAATTCATCTTGAGCCCAACGCGTAGAACGCAAAATGCTGGAATCCACATCTTGAATATTGCGATGACCGGTAAATGCCATGGAAATATCCATTTCTTTATACAGGATTTCCAGCGCACGGGTTACACCTTCTTCACCATACGCCCCCAAACCATACAGGAACGCCCGGCCAATCATCGTACCTTTCGCACCCAAAGCCCAAGCCTTCAAAATATCCTGACCGCTGCGGATACCGCTGTCCATCCAAACCTCGATGTCGCTACCTACCGCGCTGACCACATCAGGCAAAGCCTTAATGGCAGACACAGTATCGTCAAGCTGACGGCCGCCATGATTGGAAACGACCAATGCGTCCGCGCCGCTTTTCGCTGCCTTTTCCGCGTCTTCAGGCTCCATAATGCCTTTGATAATCAGCTTGCCGCCCCACAAATCCTTAATGCGCGCCACATCGTCCCAGCTCAGGCGCGGGTCGAATTGTTCGGAAGTCCATGAAGACAGCGAAGACAAATCGCCCACGTTTTTCGCATGACCGACAATATTGCGGAAAGTGCGACGTTCCGTGTTCAGCATTTTCATGCACCATTCGGGCTTAGTCGCCAAATTGATTAAATTGGCAATGGTCGGTTTCGGTGGCGCAGACAGACCGTTTTTAATGTCTTTGTGGCGTTGACCCAAAACTTGCAAATCGGCAGTCAATACCAAAGCCGAACAATTAGCATCTTTTGCACGCTTAATCAGGTTTTCCATAAACTCGCGGTCGCGCATCACATAAAGCTGAAACCAAAACGGCGAGCTGGAGTTTTCAGCCACATCTTCAATCGAGCAGATGGACATGGTGGAAAGCGTAAATGGAATGCCGAATTTTTCCGCCGCACGTGCCGCCAAGATTTCGCCGTCGGCGTGCGCCATACCCGTGAAACCGGTCGGCGCAATCGCTACCGGCATTTTCACATCCTGCCCAATCATTTTGGTTTCGAGACTGCGTCCCTCCATATTAACCAATACCTTTTGGCGGAAACGGATGTCTTTAAAATCCGAAGTATTTTCACGATAAGTAGTTTCCGTCCAAGAGCCTGAGTCAATATAGTCATAAAACATACGCGGCATTTTACGTTTGGCAACAAGGCGCAAGTCTTCGATACAGGTTATTTTGCTTAAATCACATTTCATTGTCGATTGCCTCTGTTCAAGTAAAGACGGATGGTTCAGGCCGTCTGAATATTTCAAACAACCCTTTGCTCTGCTCCATCAAAACAACTAAATTTTAAGAATAATTTTGATAATCTATATCACTATCAATATTAAATCAAAACATTTTAACCCTGATATTTGTAGGGTTGATAGCCTTTTTTCAGACGGCCTTAAATCCAAATTACAGAAAAATAAAGAAAATATTTTCCAATTTAAAAATCAGCCAATGCCACCATTTAAACAAACAATCAAACCGAGCTGCCACATACTTGACTGAAACACTCAGATATTAGACAATTCCCCCACTAATAAAAACGCCCCACACAGGCAACCATACCATGAGACTGACTACCAAAGGGCGATTTGCAGTAACCGCCATGATAGATTTGGCGATGAACGCGCAAACAGGCGCTGTCAAACTCAGTGCCATTAGCGAACGACAAAGCATATCACTCTCCTACCTCGAACAATTATTCAGCAAGCTGCGCCGTGCCGGATTGGTTGAAAGCCTACGCGGCCCAGGCGGAGGCTACATCCTTGCCGCTCCCGCCGAGCAAATCAATATTGCACAAATCATCTCCGCAGCCGAAGACCGACTGGATGCCACACAATGCGGCAGCAAAGCAAACTGCCACCACGGCGCCCCCTGTCTGACCCACGACCTTTGGGAAAACTTAAACAAAACCATCAATGACTACCTCAGCGGCGTTACGCTGCAAAGCATCATTGAACAAAAAAACTGCAGCGACAGCAGTCATGTCGTTACCTTTACACACATTCATTAAACCGACTTGCGGCAAAGACCGCAGGCAGATGACCAAACGAAAGAGCAAACCATGACCGTCAAAACCCCCGTATACCTCGACTACGCCGCAACCACTCCCGTTGACCGCCGCGTTGCCGAAAAAATGATTCCCTACCTGTCCGATATTTTCGGCAACCCAGCTTCTAATAGCCACAGCTTCGGTTGGGAAGCAGAAGAAGCCGTAGAAAAAGCACGCGCAGACATTGCAGCCCTGATTAACGCCGACTCCAAAGAAATCGTTTTTACCAGCGGTGCGACCGAGTCCAACAACCTCGCCATTAAAGGCGCGGCGCACTTCTACAAATCCAAAGGCAACCACCTCATCACCGTGAAAACCGAGCACAAAGCCGTGCTCGACACCATGCGTGAACTCGAACGCCAAGGTTATGAAGTAACTTACCTGGACGTACAAGAAAACGGTTTGGTTGACTTAGACGTACTGAAAGCCGCTATCCGCGAAGACACCATCCTCGTTTCCGTAATGTGGGTAAACAACGAAATCGGCGTGGTTCAAGACATTCCTGCCATCGGCGAAATCTGCCGCGAACGTAAAATCATTTTCCACGTTGACGCAGCACAAGCATGCGGCAAAGTACCTGTCGACGTTGAAGCCGCCAAAGTTGATTTGTTGTCCATGTCCGGCCACAAAGTATACGGCCCTAAAGGCATCGGCGCCCTGTATGTACGCCGTAAACCACGCGTCCGCCTCGAAGCTCAAATGCACGGTGGCGGCCACGAGCGTGGCTTCCGTTCCGGCACATTGCCGACCCATCAAATCGTCGGTATGGGCGAAGCCTTCCGCATTGCCAAAGAAGAATTGGCACAAGACACTGCGCACTACCTGAAACTGCGCGATATTTTCCTCAAAGGTATCGAAGGCATCGAAGAAGTCTACATCAACGGCGACCTCGAACACCGCGCTCCAAACAATCTGAACGTCAGCTTCAACTTCGTCGAAGGCGAAAGCCTGATTATGGCAGTCAAAGAACTCGCCGTATCCAGCGGCTCCGCCTGTACTTCTGCCAGCCTCGAACCAAGCTACGTCCTGCGCGCACTCGGCCGCAACGACGAATTGGCACACTCTTCCTTGCGCATCACCTTCGGCCGCATGACCACCGAAGAAGAAGTCCAATTCGCAGCAGAACTGATTAAATCCAAAATCGGCAAACTGCGCGAACTGTCGCCGCTGTGGGAAATGTTCAAAGACGGGATTGATTTGAACTCGATTGAATGGGCAGCGCATTAAGATTGATGTCAAACAAAGGCTGTCTGAGAAAGTGAGTCTGATTTTTGAATACAGTAAAACACTTTTTATAGACAGTCTTGTATGCTATTTTCATAGAAAGAATACCATGAAAGTTAAAATTATTAATTTGCCAAATGGTTATAAACGTATTATTTATGGAAAATATTTCGAACAATTTGACTTAGATTATGAACAAGATTTAGACGTATTAAAAAAAGATATTGAATTTGCTTTATCTGTTATTGAATACAATCGATCTATATTCAATAAATTCTCTTCCTTATTTAAGAGTAAAAATATTTTTGTTTATCAAGGAGGACATCATCTTGATATTATTGATCGTGATAAAGGAAGTTTGGAATGGTTAACTATTGAAGATCATTGGACAAAAGATGTTGATGATATCACTGGTTCATGGAAAATGGAGAATTTAGAAATTAGTCGACAAACTCAATATGCAATGCAACTTCTAAAGATTGGTAAAACAAATATTGAGAAAGAAATAAGAAAAATTAAACAAAGGTTCTAAAAAAATGAGTAAATACGGTGGTGAAGACATAATCTATATGAATGATGGTGTATTTAGAAATAAATTAGCCATTCAAGATCCACTTAAATTAGAAAAGGTCGAAAGAGACATTTCTGCTATTTCCGCCCAAAATCTGCTTTTGCAACCCATTACAGGCAATTTCGATTTGGCGCATTTACAGACCATTCATCGCGAACTGTTTGGCAATGTTTATGATTAGGCAGGAGAAATCCGGCGAATTGATATTTCCAAAGGTAATACCCGATTTGCCAATTTTGCTTTTATCGAAAACGAAAGCCGTACACTTTTGGAGAAGCTGCAAAGCGAAAACTATTTGCGGGGGTTGGATAAAGATAAATTCGCCGAGCGTGTGGCCTATTATTTGGGCGAGTTGAACGTCCTACATCCTTTTCGTGAAGGAAACGGCAGAACATTGCGCCTGTTTATGACGCAATTGGCAATAAAAAACGGTTTGCAGATACATTGGCAAAATATCTCTGCCGAACAAATGATTCAAGCCTGTATTCAGGCATACCATGTCGATAGCAGCTTATTGGCACGCCTAATTTTAGAAAATTTAGAACAATCGTCTTTTTCAGACGACTAAAACATCAACAAACCACGATATTTTAAGCAAGCGTAGGTTGGGTTGGAAACCCAACGAGTCTATTAAAGCGCCTGAAATGTTGAGTTTAATAACCCAATCTACCTATAAATAAAAAAGGTCGTCTGAAAATCCCCAAAGACCTTTTCAGACGACCTAAAAGCCACCACATTAAAATCAAGGATACAACCCATGAACGAACAAGAAATCGACCTCGACAATCTCGACAATCTGCTCGAAGATTTTGACGACGTTACCGTAGAAGGCGGCGTTGATTCAGAGAATGATGACGGCTGCGAAGGCGGTGCGTGCAAAATCTAAACTTCAGGTCGTCAGAAAACCGGCAAACAAACCACTTAAACCATCAAAAAAACATTAAGGAAACCACATCATGGCATACAGCGATAAAGTAATCGATCACTACGAAAACCCTCGCAACGTCGGCACTTTCGACAAAAACGACGAATCTGTCGGTACCGGCATGGTCGGCGCACCGGCCTGCGGTGACGTAATGCGTCTGCAAATCAAAGTAAACGATGAGGGTATTATCGAAGATGCAAAATTCAAAACTTACGGTTGCGGTTCTGCAATCGCTTCTTCCAGTCTGATCACAGAGTGGGTTAAAGGCAAAAGCCTTGACGATGCACTGGCAATCAAAAACAGCGAAATTGCCGAAGAGTTGGAATTACCTCCAGTTAAAATCCACTGCTCCATCTTGGCTGAAGATGCGGTAAAAGCGGCCGTTGCAGACTATCGCAAACGTCAGGAAAACAAATAATCTTGTTTGCCAGATACTTATTAATACCTAAATCGGCTTGATAGGCCCAACTTGCCATATAGTGCGCCAGTACCTGCAAAATCAAAGAAGACGATATGCCTTTTACTGATGAAGAAATCCAATCCCTACTTGCTGTCAAAGGCATAGGTAAAACCATATTGCAGCGTTTGCAGCAAATGGGATTGGATGATATTGCCACACTGGCGGTTGCGGATTTAGACGATATTTTGGAACAGGGCGCACAATTGACCGGCTCGACTTGTTGGAAAAACAGTCCGCAGGCAAAAGCTGCCATTGCCGCCGCAATAGAGTGGACAAAACAGCGTTTTCAGACGGCCTGATAGTTCAAGAGGCCGCCTGGAATAAAAAAGCAGGCAAAACAGAAAATGATTGCGAAATGAGGAAAAAAGCATGATTACCATCACAGAAAACGCAGCCAAATACATCAATAACTACCTGACCAAACGCGGCAAAGGATTGGGCGTGCGCTTAGGTGTAAAAACCAGCGGCTGCTCGGGCATGGCATACAACCTTGAATTTGTCGATGAAGCGAACGAGGACGACCTGATTTTCGAAGAACACGGCGCACGCATTTATATCGACCCGAAAAGCTTAGTTTATCTGGACGGCACGCAAGTCGATTACACCAAAGAAGGTTTGCAGGAAGGTTTCAAATTTGAAAATCCGAATGTCAAAGACTCTTGCGGCTGTGGTGAGAGCTTCCACGTTTAAAATATGAAAAATGGCGGGAAAGTATCAAAACCATCCCGCCATTTTTTGGCTTCTTGCCTATTATAGCTGCCCTTGCCTTTTCTTTTTCGTTCTACTTTGTGTCGGAACAAATCAGATTTGACTAAGGCTTTTAAGGCATTGTCTCGTATCTTGCCTTTATTGTGTTGTACCTTACCGGTCATATTGTTTTCCTTTCGTATAAACAGTTTCCAGATTATATCGTAAAATAATCCTCTTCTTTAGATTTTTTCCTTTAATATCATGTCTCAATACTTCAACCTCTTCCAGCTTGAGCCATCTTTCAATATTGATACCGAAGCACTCGAACAAAGCTATCGGGCTTTAGCTGCCCGATTTCATCCTGATAAATTTGCTTCTGCTTCAGCTTTTGAGCAGAAACAAGCCGTTATGATGTCTTCTACAATCAATGATGCCTACCGCACATTAAAAAACCCTATTGATCGGGCCGCTTATCTCTTGAAAAGCCAAAATATCGATGCTGATGCACCTGAACACACTTTGTTTTCACCAGAATTCCTCATGCAGCAGATGGAATGGCGGGAAACATTGATGGATGCACAAATGGAACAAAACCATGATGCCATCCGAGCACTGGATCAAGAAATCCAAGAAGTACAAAGCAACCTATATCAAGATTTGCAACAAGCATTTGAACAACATGATTATGAATCAGCCGCACAATGGGTACGGCATGGACGCTTTCTTAATAAACTTCGCAAAGAAATTGCTTCAATCTTATAAAGTACATTGCTGTTACATTTGCCTAAGTTTTATAGCAAATGATTTTATATGCAAAACAAAAACCGTATCAGATAAATCTGATACGGTTTTCTTATATTAACTACCTATTAGCGTTTTTTACCGGTAACAGTAGCAACAGCCAGGTTTTCGTTACGTTTCAGAGAAACGCTTTCAACACCTTCTGGCAATTTGATGTCTGACAAGTGCAGAATGTCGCCGGCAACTACTGATGCACAATCCAACTCCAAGAAAGCAGGAATGTTTGCAGGCAAAGCAACTACTTCAACAGAAGTGTTCAACAGAGATACGCGACCACCTTGCAATTTAACAGCTTGAGAGTTTTCAGCGTTAACAATGTGCAGAGGAACGCGGATACGTACAACTTGGTCAGCTTTTACAGCTTGGAAGTCGATGTGTTGAACTTCGCGACGGAATGGGTGCATTTGGAAGTCACGCACGATAACGTCTTTAGTTTCACCGTTCAAAGACAGTTTAATCAAAGCAGTATGGAAAGATTCTTTTTCCAATGCGTAGAATACAGTTTTGTGGTCTACAGCGATAGCAACAGGCTCTTGACCTTCACCGTACAGAATGCCAGGGATTTGGCCTTCGCGACGCAGGCGGCGGCTCGCACCAGTGCCTTGGGCTTCGCGAACAGAGGCTTGAATTTCGTAAGTCATGTTTAATACTCCAATTTAGATAAAATCGTCGTCATCGGCCGCGACCAGCTTAAGACGACATGGGGTTATGGCAGCAACATGCCGCCAGTCATCACATCTTCATTGAAAAGATATGAGACGGATTCTTCATTGCTGATACGGCGTACCGTTTCAGCCAGCAAACCGGCAATGGTAACTTGACGGATGCGTTCACATTTTTTAGCTGCTTCAGACAACGGAATCGTATCTGTTACAACTACTTGGTCAATTTCGGAAGAAGCAATTCGATTCACTGCTTCGCCGGAGAATACTGCATGGCTGGCGTATGCCAGTACACGATCTGCACCGCGCTCTTTCAGGGCAACGGCTGCTTTACACAAGGTGTTTGCCGTATCAATCATATCATCTACAATCAAGCACGTACGGCCTTGAATATCGCCAATAATGTTCATCACTTCAGCCACATTGGCTTTAGGACGACGCTTGTCGATAATAGCCAAATCAGCATTTAAAGATTTAGCAACAGCACGTGCACGTACAACACCACCGATATCGGGGCTGACAACAGTCAGATTTTCGATACGTTGTTGTTTAATATCGTTCAATAAAATCGGGGTGGCGTAAATATTATCTACCGGAATATCGAAGAAACCTTGAATTTGGTCGGCATGCAAGTCAACAGTCAATACGCGGTCAATACCTGCTGAGTTCAACATATTCGCTACCAATTTAGCAGAAATCGGTACACGAACAGAGCGAGGACGACGATCCTGGCGAGCATAGCCAAAGTAAGGAATTGCGGCAGTAATACGACCTGCGGAAGC
The DNA here is from genome assembly GCF_001815615.1 of Neisseria sp. HMSC075C10. Classification (NCBI taxonomy): domain Bacteria; kingdom Pseudomonadati; phylum Pseudomonadota; class Betaproteobacteria; order Neisseriales; family Neisseriaceae; genus Neisseria; species Neisseria sp. HMSC075C10. The sequence goes on along the minus strand of NZ_KV821221.1, from coordinate 450 downwards.
ACGTTTGAGTGCATCGGCCATAGTCAAAATTTCCATCAGGTTGTCATTGGTTGGGGCGCAGGTAGGTTGCAAAATAAACACATCGCGACCACGCACATTTTCCAGCAATTCAATGGCTACTTCGCCATCAGAGAATTTGGAAACGGTGGCTTCACCGAGTGAAATATCCAAATGTTTGACAACACGTTGCGCCAATTCCGGATTTGCATTACCGGTAAACACCATTAAACTGTCATAAGCAGCCATATCTTCACCTGATTCTAGATTTGATTTACGCTCAGAAAACATTACGCTTCCCTCTGCCCCATGTCTAAGACACTAATTATGCGATTATACTCGTAAAAACGGGTAAAAAAAAGTTTTTCAGCGTTATTTTGCTCTTAGCGTAAAAAAGCGTGTAAGAAAACTTACACGCTTTTATTTGGCTGGGGAGGAAGGATTCGAACCTTC
>NZ_KV821220.1:0-1229 GCF_001815615.1 Neisseria sp. HMSC075C10 | reverse complement strand
GCAAGTAATAATTTTTATCAAGAAGGAGATGAGTGTGAAATTTTTAGCTGCTTTGCTGTGGCCGGCCATGTTGCTGCCCATTTTGTCTCATGCTGATAGCGGCATTCAGACGGTCTCTGTTTCTCAAGCATATGCGGATGACGCAACGGGCTGCGGGCAGCTTTATCCTGTAGAGAGCTTCGAGAATTTGTTCAGACAGATGGCCGGCACGCTGCATAGTGCCTGTTTGCTTGATATGCCACCTGAAGATTTAGCGAAAAAGTGGCAGATTCCCGTGTACCGGCGCTATCTGCGGCTTTCCGGCCGTTTGCGGCCTGACGGAGAAAAACAGGCGGTACTCAGATGGAAAGACAAGGCAGAGCGGCAGAAATGGCTCAAACACAGGCGGCGTAAGCTAAAACGGCCGACCGACGGCTTTACGGTAGTGCATCAGACCAACTACAACGGCAGTACTTTTTTAGAAATCGAAGCAACGCCTGATTATTTAAAGCATTACCGTTCGTTGTTTCCTGACAACCGTTATCCCGAGGATTTGCCCCTGCCAAGCATTGGTTGGCATCCAATGTTTAGACCGATATTTTGTTCTGATTCTGCTGTAAGTTTTGGAAAATCATTAAAGGATATTGACAACTTAGAAAAATCATTAGAGGCTATTGACAACAACGGTCATATTAAGAATTTTCATGCAAGATTGTCTATTCATGATAGTGTATCTCTATACTTTATGCATGATAACCAAGAAAATATGAGATGTAGCAAGGAAATATCTTATATTCAATATAAAAAAAATTATTTATATAAAAAAAATTATTTTATCACCAATTAAAATTAAAAATTTACTCAAACAATTAATAGGAGAATTATTATGGCAACAGTTCAAAATGCACAAATTCGGCAGCATTTTATTCGCATGTGCATGCCTAAAAAGGAGATTGATAGCATCATGCGGGATAATGTTATTATGCAAAAGACTCATATTTTTATCAATAAATGGGGGCTATCAAGTATTCGTGGCGATCATCATGTTCCAGCCACTTATACAACGAGAAAATTAAAAGAAGACATTGAATACCGTGAGATGGTATTTGGAAAAGATTATCTTACGGCTTCTGATTATGCCCATGAAATCGAGCATGGTATTTCTGATACTGTTTATAGACTAGATCTTGCTGATAAGAGAAATCCAACAAAAAACCTTAGCAAGTAATAATTTTTATCAAGAAGGAGAT
>NZ_KV821219.1:0-275 GCF_001815615.1 Neisseria sp. HMSC075C10 | reverse complement strand
GAGACCTTTGCAAATGTTTCTAAATATTCTTTTGAATGATATGGGAAAACCACCTATCATCATTTTCTCATACATGAGATTCAACTATTAACAATGAAATTCCCATTTCTTGCTCTATTTGACTGAAAAAAGATACTGCGATTTTCTTTGCTTCTTGATAATTAATTATCATGGCAATACTCCAAATTGAAAATGTTTGAAGGTAGTAAAATTGACTTCGCCTCCTTTTTGTATTTGCCTATTAATATGAGACCTTTGCAAAATTCCCCAAAATC